>JAEOTY010000276.1 GCA_016839625.1 Candidatus Hodarchaeota archaeon | reverse complement strand
TGCTTATTTTTGATTATTGGATCACTTTTTTGGAACTTAACAATGATAATTTTTAAGAGAAATAAATGAGAAATGATTCATCAATCAGGCCTCTACTTGAGAACTGAAATTTTTTAATTACAAGAGAAAACAAAATCTTGGCTAATTTTGTGGAGATAAAATATAATGAAGGCTGTTCTGTTACATGAATTTGGTGAGATCGAAAATCTTCAGTACACTGATTTCCAGACACCCGATATAACACCAAATCAAGTTCTAGTCAAAATAAATGCAGTTGCTTTAAATCATCTAGATTTGTTTGTCCGAAAGGGTATTCCTGGGTTAAACCTTGAAATACCTCACATCTTGGGGAGCGATATTGCTGGTGAAATTGTCGAAATTGGTTCAGAAGTCAATGTTTCTAACATTCAAGTTAACCAGCAAGTTGTTGTTGATCCAGGAATATATTGTGGAGTCTGTGAGTTTTGTGTTCAAGGACAACATTCTCTTTGTAACACTTATGGGATTCTCGGTGAACATAAACGTGGAGGTTATGCTGAATATATTGCTATTCCTGCAGAGAATGCTATTCCAATTCCAGATACATCTTCACTTGAGCTGGTTCAGGCTGCTGCTGTACCTCTGACTTTCATGACTGCATATCATATGTTAGTAACAAGAGCAAAATTAAAAGTAGGTGAGGATGTTCTAATCACAGGTATAGGTGGAGGGGTAGCTCTTGCAGCTTTACAAATTGCAAAATTGAATGGCGCACGAGTTTGTGTGACTTCTTCTTCAAATGAAAAATTAGACAAAGCGAGAAAATTTGGAGCGGATTTCACGATAAACTATCAAGAGAACCCTGATTATCATAAAGAGGTATTTTCATTGACTAATAAACGGGGAGTAGATGTGGTCGTGGATTCAGCAGGACAAGCCACATGGGAGAAAAATATGAGAGCTTTACGAAAAGGAGGACGACTTGTGACCTGTGGTGCAACCACAGGACCAATTGCAAAGACCAATATCAATCTATTATTTTGGAAACAATTGGATTTATTGGGATCTACAATGGCGAGTCGCCAAGAATTAAACAACGTACTTAGGCTTGTATGGAATAATCAGTTGAAACCCATTATTCACCAGGTATTACCCTTATCAGAAGTCCAGAAAGCTCATAAGATTTTAGAGGAAGGAAAACAATTTGGAAAAATCGTACTTCAACCTTAAAAATTTCACCCAAGGAGTGATAATACATGAAATTATCTTTTGGAATACAATTTGAACCTCAACTTGGATTTAATTATGATACAGTAGAAAAAATTGCCTTAAATGCTGAGAAAGTGGGTTATGACTCAATATGGTCTAGCGATCACTTTTTTTTAGACAATAAGTCAGAAGACAAGAATTGTATGGAAGCTTGGACATTACTCGCTGCTTTAGCTTCAAAAACAACAACCTTACGTCTTGGAACTTTAGTTACATGTAATTCTTATAGATATCCAGCTGTTCTCGCAAAGATCGCTGCCACTGTAGATATGATTTCTAATGGGCGATTAGAGTTCGGAATTGGCGCTGGGTGGAAAGAGATAGAGTACAATGCATATGGGATTCCGTTTCCTTCAATCAAAGATCGCATGGACCAATTAGAGGAATCAATCCAGATTATCAAAAAATTGTGGACTGAACCAAAAGTTTCTTTTGATGGAAAACACTACCAGATAAAGGATGCTTTTTCTGCTCCAAAGCCTGTACAGCAGCTACCACCAATTTTTATTGGAGGCTCTGGAAAAAAAAGAATTCTAAGTATGGTGGCAAAGTACGCAGATTACTGTAATTTAACATGGTTTCATAACCCAGAGAAAATTCCAGAGCTGTTAACCACTTTGAAAAACCATTGCAACAGGATTTCTCGAGACTACGACACTTTAGGAAAATCATTTTTTGCTTCGGTAATGATTGCTGAAACAGAAGAGGAGTTAGAGAAGCTATTAACGGAACGAGCAAAATTAAGAGATAAAACTTTGGAAGAATATCGAAAGATGTTAGGTAAGGGCGTTTTCTTCGGAACTCCTGAAACAGTTCAAGAAAGATTTGAAAATCTGATTGATCTCGGATTTAGTTATTTTCAGATCATGTTCCCCTATCCAATAGATTATGATCAAAGTACGATGTTCGCACGATTAGTTCTACCAAAACTAAAGTGATTACCTCACTTCAGAGTTTTTTCCCAGGTAATTTGAAGAAATTATGAAAGAATGACAATTAAAAACTGTAATAAAAACATCGTAACTATATATAATAGTATTAAGACGATAATACTTCTCAATATACTTGGTAGTACCCTTTTCCTCTTATCTACTATGTTTCCAGGCAATTCAACATCTCTATTGAATTTTACTCCCTTAAATTGTTTCACTAGTCATTCTCATTTCACCCAATAATAACATTTATAGGGGTGTGGACTGGTATAGCCTAGTTTTAGAGCAAAATCTCGGGAGATCTCTGTGTCAGCATCCCAATGAGGTTCAATTCCACTCTCCAAACAATACTCAATGAGTTCAACAGCCACTTGCGTTGCAAACCCTTTTCTTCGATATTTAGAGGCTTCCAAGGTATCTACCTGCACTTCAAGGCTTTTTTTATATGGCACCAATGAAGAGGCCATACTAATTGTTGTATCGTTCTTTTTAATGCAATATCCTTTACCAGAAGTCAGAAAACGATCTTGATTCCCAAAGAATAGAAGAATATAAGATCCAAGAGAATCTTTCGTTTCATTCAGAACTATAACGTCGACTTGTTGGATTTGATATCCTTCAGGGGGATCTTTTTTGAGTTTCTGTATGTATTCTAAAGTTAATGAAGAAGCAGAGACATCATACCTGTTGAAACTTCCAAGTTTACCTCCAAAATACCTCTTCAAACTTGGAACCCAGAATTCTTGCCTTGGAACAAAAATAACCTGTTTTTCAGGTATTTTCGTTAAGAAACTGTCAATTTTAAGCGGATCAGGAGTTCCTGCTAAAATATGAATCCCAGGTATTGAGAAAAGCGCAATTGTAGGATCATCTGGGCTATCTACCCAAAGTTCACCTGTTATTAGCTCTGGAATTGCCTCAATTACATTCCTGAGATATTGATGTGTTTCAAATATGTGGTATATGGAATTAAATTGGGAGTTAGGTATTAAAATGACCATAGAATCCACTTAGCTAGAATTAGTTTCATCTTTTGAATTAAATGTTAATACTAATTTGAGGTTTAAAAACTGTTCAAAAATCTTATTCGTTCAGGTTCTCCATTTAAATACAATTAGGAATATGATAGAGATTGCAGTTAAATTTGGCTGGAAAACAGATAAAGGAATTTCCTGATATTTCTAATCTAGATAAAGGTACATCTCAACTGATATTAAGTAAGAATGAATTACATTCGATCCCCAACTCTATTAATGAATTGTCCAATTTAAAAACTTTAAAATTAAACGTTAACCGTTTAACATCTATACCAGATACGGTTGGAGAGTTAAATCATCTGGAAAAACTAGATTTGAGCTTCAATTACTTATCATCACTTCCAGTGACATTAGGTAACTTGACAAACCTTAGAAGTTTAGATCTAGAACATAATCAACTGAAATCCTTACCTGAAACCTTAGGAAATCTCTCAGGTCTAATAGAACTGAATGCTTCCGATAATCAGCTCTCCGTTGTTCCAGAAAGTACTAGTAGACTAGGTAAGCTTGAAAAACTAAGTCTACGAGACAATCAATTAAGAACTCTTCCAGAATGTATTGGCTCACTTGATAATTTATGGTTCTTGGATCTGTATCATAATCAGGTGAGCTCGTTACCAGATTCTCTAGGGAAACTCAAATCGCTGCGAGTATTATACTTAAAATCTAATAATTTAACCTTTCTTCCTGACTCCATCGGTAGACTTGAAAATCTTCAAGAAATTATGTTACGTGATAATGAGCTCACGTCTCTTCCTGCTACACTCTTAAAACTCAATAATCTTTATTATTTAGATGTGGGATTAACCCATTTAGATAAAAAATCAGTGAACATTATTCAAAAGTTATGGGATAGGGGTGTTAATATTAATTCTTAGAATTGATAAACTCAAGTGTCTTATAACGTGCCATATGACCAGAATTACTTATTTTTTCTTCCTTTTGGCTTTTTTACTGACAGTAACCCTCTGATTTTGCTCTAATAACCCTTCTTTTCTGAAAATACCCTCTATACTGCTCATCCGATCATCGAGCCTCTTTTGAATTACCATGGAAAATCCCTCTAACTCCTGATTTCCCATCATTCCTAATTCACGTGAATACTCATAGTTTAGTTTATCGTAATCAAGTTGGCGACTATTCATGTATTTTTCAAGAATTTCTTGCATTGATCCTTCTTTGCCAATGAATCCACGTAATAAACCCATCAATCCCAATCGATCCAATGTGTCAGCGTCATAAACTACTTTTTCCTCTGGTGTTTGGGGTGGGATAGCTGAAGTAGGTGTATGTCGAACAACTACCCTACAAATCTTTTCACTGAGAGAATTTTCTATTTCTAATCCTTCAAGGAATTCTTCAGCGATACTACCACCGAATAAACCATGAAATCCAGCAAAATGCGAAGTTGTTTTTCCAATGTCATGGAGTAAAGATCCTGCGATCACAATAAATGGATCCACAATATCATCGATTTTTTTACTTATTTGAATTGCAGTTCGGGTTACCATGAATACATGGGAATAATCATGCGAATCACTTGTGGCATGATTCCGTTTCACGAAATCTTGGATTCTCAATAATATTTTCAGTTCTTTTTGGGTTAATGCCCTAGAAAACAAACATATCACCTGTCAGATGAAGAAATGAATAACGATTCTTGTGACAAGTCTAGACTATTGTTTATATGTATTCGTAATTGACCACTAATTTATATTAAGCTTCATGCACGTTGCATTAGAAGATTATTCATCAACAGAATCAAGTGATTATCCAAGATAAGGACTTCAATGAGGACGAATCACTCTTCGATCTACAAAACATACAAGAGAGATTTGATTCAATTAGTCTTTGATTTTCGCTTTCAAAGTATAGTACGAAGGAAAGATCTATGGCCATTGACGACCAAATATTTGCTTTAGACGATGAAAAACTCAAAGAATTGGAAATTGAAAGAACTAAAAGACGCCGTGTTGGCCGATTAAGGAATTTTTGGCGACGATTCATTAAACACAAGGTTGGATTAGTCGGTTTAGCAGTTATTGTCTTTGTATTTATTCTTGGAGTAACAGCTCCTTTCATTGCTGGAGAAGGTCTTTTAATTCCTTATGACCCAAAAAAAGCTGATCTCCCCTCGCAATACCTCCCACCTTTATCGTATGAACCAGAGGAGCTGTCGGGGGCTTTTCCCATATCAAATAAAGGAACAGCTCCAGCTGTTAGAAAAATTGCTGGAATAATTGGTCAAGAAAATGTTACTTTCATTAAAGGAGTTGGAAGTACCGTCTACAAGCAAATCAGTCAAATTGACAGTATTAATCGAAGTGAAACGGAAATTTGGGCGAATAAAACGAATGCAGGAACATTCAATGCTACTTCAGGCCAGATAATATTAACTGACACAACTTTCAACGGTAGTGCGTTTGTAGATTATCGGGTTGGAGGAAAAATGGCGTTTAAATTCCAAGCAGCAGCGCATAGAATCATCACATTTAGAATGAAATTGAAAGTAGAAACAGATTCCCAAGAAACATCGTGGAGGGGTGACATTCAGCTTCACGTACATGAAGAGGATGAGCTAGGAACGGATGTTGAACCTCTAGCGAGCTCAATTCCGTTAGATGGAAAAGAAATAGTAAAAGGAGTCTATACACATCCACGAGATTATTATTTTACGTTTAGTTCGTTGAAGGTCACTATGAATAATCAATATTGGGTGGTTGTTGATTGTGACATTGAAAATGTAGATTCCTGGGGGGTAACTCAATTGTTAACAATGTCAGCTGATATTCCAGATTCTAGATCAGATGAGGATGCTTATACTCGAGGGTGGAATGCGGAGACAGGGTGGAATAGTGGTATTCAGGTTGATTCTGGAGATGGAACTCTTTTAGATCCTGGAGACGGTCTCACACCCTATTTCGTAACGTTTCGTCCAACCAACAAGTTCCATATCTTAGGAACGGATGCTTTAGGACGAGATATCCTCTCTGCTACCATTTGGGGAGCAAGAACATCCATGACTGTTGCCTTTATAGCCATCAGTGTCGAAATGACCATAGGTGTCTTCCTAGGAGCCGTCTCAGGTTATTATGGTGGCAAAATTGATAATATCATCATGCGTATAACGGACATATTTTTAACCATTCCAGTGCTCTTTTTATTGTTAATAGCTGTAACAATCTGGGAAAAAATCAGTTTATTTTTCATTGCGATCACAATTGGTCTTTTTGGGTGGTCTGGAACAGCACGAATTATTCGAGCAGAATTTTTATCCTTACGAGAAATGGAATATACAGATGCTGCCCGAGCATTGGGGGTCAGTAACAGAGGTATCATTTTTAGACATCTTTTACCGAATGCTATGGCTCCAGTAATCGTCATTGCCACGCTTGGAGTAGCTGACGCGATTCTCATTGAGGCAGGACTTTCATTCCTTGGGTTTGGGGATCCTCTAGCGATTTCTTGGGGAACTGCTATCGAGTGGGGTATGCAGGGGGCAACCCTCCGCTTTGCACCATGGGTAGCAACAATTCCAGGGTTAGCGATTTTTCTTGCAGTTATCTCATATAATTTAGTAGGTGATGCCCTAAGAGACGCCCTGGATCCACGTTTAAAGTAAATTGGCGTGCAAGAAAAAACATGGGATAATCTTTTTTTAGCATCTTACAAAGTTGAATTATTCTACTATTAGTCAAAAAAAGGACTCCCGTTATCACTAACCGCTTAGTTTTGATAATAAAGTCCTCTCTTGGTGATATAATATGAGTGTATCTGATTATAAAAAACCTGACATACAAACAGATTTTTCTAGCATGCCAAATTGGTTATATTTGGTAATAGTTGTAGTTCTCTATGCTTTTGGAGCTTTCTCATTTGTGGACTTTATCTTTAATCCAGAGAATGCAGAAATGTTAGATTCCATATCTAATGTTTTTTATGTGGTAATCCCAGTAACTATGCCATTCTTGCCTCTTTTATTAGCCTTCATCGCTATATTTCTCTTTATTACAATCATTATGGCATATGTTATTGTCTGGATTATGAGTAAACTTGCTCAAGAAGTTACAATCGCTGTGTCAATCCTTTTTCCCATAGTCTTAATGGCGCTTGGAGGTCTAGTTTTTATTTCTGATCCAGATGCCGCTTTGTTTGCAGTAATTATCGCAGGACTTGGTGCGTTATTTCTTATCTTTGTTATCTGGAAATTTACCATGATTAAACGATCTGGGCAGTTTGTTGAGTTTTCCGCTCAACTAGTGCTAGATGAGAAAGCAGTACTAGCAATGCCAATCCTACTAGGTATTTATTCAATTATTACAGGATTCTTCATGTTATTCGGCTTTTTGGAAATTCTAACTCTTTTCACTGTTGAAAACTCCTTAGGTGAACCGGAGATCTCCCCCATTGGTTATATTTTTGTTATTTTGTTTGAATACATTTACCTGATCGTATATTTGGGAGTTTATTACAGTTTATCTGCTGGTGTGGTTTCTTATGCCAGTGATTGGTATCGAGGTTTAGATCCTGACTTGAATTCTGCAATGAAAGATGTACGTCAAGTATTTCCTATAATCCTTAAGTTTGCTTTTGCTATGGCGACTGTTAAAATTATTATTCAGATAGCAACAGGAGCAGGAAGAAGTCAGACAAGAGCTGCTGGTAGACAATCTGGTGGTGCTGTTGTTGCTGGGTTTATTGGTGCTGCTATTGCTGGATTATTTATCTCAATTCTTGGCGCAATCTGGATGTTTATGAATTATTTTACACTCGTTTCGATTGTGCAGAACAAAAAAGGATTACAAGATTCTATTAAAGATTCGGCAAAAACAACATGGAACTCTTTGCTAGATGTATTGGTTGGAGAGTCTGGGTTTGGATTAACAACGTTTATCTTTGCCATAATCAATTCTCTGATATGGATTGTTGCAGGATTTGGTCTAGGATGGGCTGTTACCGGAGAAATTGTTTTCGGTGTTGTAATTGCCTTCATATTTTTCTTTCTTGGAAGTTTACCCTATAGCGTTGTCACCATGCCCATGAAAGTAGCTTTCCGGACTTTCATGTATTCCTATGCAAAGGATACTGTTGAAGGATACACAAAACCCAGTCGTTTACCTGCAGAACTTCGTACTGAATTCAAAACCTTAGCAGGTAGAGACAGAAAAAAACGAGGTATGCGAGACCCTTCACAGTATTTCTAGATTGATGAGGTCACAATTTCCTCATTCTCACCTTTCTTTTTTTTGATTCTTGAAAGACTTTACTTGAACTGCCCGTGGAGCTTCAGTTCGTTCAATTTCTTCAGTCATCTTTAATATATCTCGGACTTTTTCGGCCAACCGTATTGTTGTAGCTCCTGCTAATCTACTGTCATCTGCATAAAGTACGAATTTTTCTAGAGGGGAATCAATGGAAACTTGGTAATCAATTTCAAGTTGATAACGATGAAAGAGTTTTAATGCGTCTAGTGGAATTGTATGAATACGCAGTGATTGAATTTGATCCACAGGAATCGATTTAGTCCTAATCCATCTGAAAAATTGCCAAAGTTTTTGAATCCCTGGTGTTTCTGGAAATAATTCTTTTTTGATAATCCAGCTCTCAACCCATCCAGCCTCCCGAATAGCGATCAAAAAACAACCTCCACCAAAAAGAAATAACAATGAGGTGAAAGGAAAGAACTCACTGTTTATTAACCCAAGCCAGAAGAAAGCCCAAGGGCCAGTTGTGTCTAAAAAGCTCCAATAAGCCCATACGAATAGGATTTGAAATAATGAACCCATTATGATAAAGAAAAGACTCCGATGTTTACTCCCACGTCGAATAATCCACAATTCATCAGGATTAGACTCGTTAAATTCAATCGTCATGAGATGTACCATTCTAAATTTGACATCAGTAAAGAATTTTTCTCTTATCGTTTGGATTATATTATGAACTTTAGATATCACACACCTCATGGTACTTTTAACTCTATAAATCAACCGATAAGCCTTAAAGGAACTTAGCTGATATAAAGTTGAAAAGATAAAATGAAGTGAAATAATGAGTATTCAGAAACTAGCAATTCAAATACTTGTAGAAAACATTTCTGGACCTGGGGGAACTCTTGGAGAGAGTGGATTCTCTGCTCTCGCAGAAGTGCTTTTTACTGATTCTTCAAAATTAAAAATTCTGTTTGATACGGGCCCCTCTCCTGTTGCTTTTCTTAACAATGTTAAAAAGCTTAAAGCCGATCTTACTACTGTTGATGCTATTGTTTTGAGTCATGGTCATTGGGATCATGTAGGAGGATTAAAAGAAGCAATAACTTTAACGAAGAAGCGAATCCCTGTGATTTGTCATCCTCAAGCACTTTCACCAAAATATTTTCATGATGAAGGAGAAATTATTGACATTGGTATTCAAGAATTTTTTGAATCGTCAGAGAACATTAAGAAACAAACTAATCTCATAACAACAACGTCTCCTCATAAGTTCAACGGATCAGTTATGACCACAGGCGAAGTTCCACGTATAAATGATTTTGAAAAATTATCTGGGAATCTTCTAAAAGTTACAACAATGAGAGATAATGAAGAAATTCCAGACACACTCGAAGACGATTTATCTCTTGTGTTTCATTTAGCAGATGATTCTGTTGTAGTTCTTGCAGGGTGTTGTCATGCAGGTATCGTAAACACTATTTCTTCAGCAATAGAATTAACTGACTCAAGAAAAATAGTTGGAATCATAGGTGGATTACACCTTCATGACGCATCAGATAACAGACTAGTACAAACAGTTCAAGAATTAAAGAAATTTCCTATCAAAACGATTGCTCCTTGTCATTGTTCTGGATTCCGAGGAAAAAATGCTATTTTTACTGCTTTTGGGAAAAAATTCTGTGAAACTGTCGTCTCTTCAACGATACAATATGAAGCTACTTAATAATAGACAGGTTTATGGGACCCTGACGATCCACCCATAAGGATCCTCTATCAACCCATATTGAATCCCTATAAGACGTTCGTACAGCTTTGTTGAAATCTCGCCGTTCTGAAAATTGTTAATAACATGTTCTTTGTTCTGATAAAAAAGGCTACCAACAGGAGCGATTGAAGCAGCTGTTCCAGTTCCGAATGCTTCTGTGACTTTTCCATTGTAAATTCCTTCAATGAGATCATCAATTGCTAACATTTCTTCTTTCACAGTATATCCGAAGTCTTTAGCTATTTGGATTACACTCTCACGGGTTACACCAGCTAAAATCGTCCCAGGATCTAATGGTGCCGTATGAATGACGTCATTATAGACAAAGAAGATATTCATTGTACCTACTTCTTCCATAAACCGTTTATGGATTGCATCAAGCCACAGAACCTGACTAAACCCTAGCTTTTCTGCTTCACTAGTCATAAGAAAGCTAGCTCCATAATTTCCACCCGTTTTGGCATAACCTACTCCTCCAGGAGCAGCTCTAATGTATTTCTCACTCACTAAAATTTTTATACAGTTAAATCCTTCAGGAAAATACGGCCCTGAAGGTGATAGAATTATATAGAATAAATATTGGTTTGATGGTCGTGCACCCAAGCCAGGTTCCGTTCCAATCATTGTGGGTCTTATATACAGCGAGGATCCAACGGATTTTGGAGCCCAATCTTTCTCTAGTTTTAATAATTCTTTCAATCCCGTCATGTAGATTTCTGGATCAATTTCTGGCATCATCATGCGTTTAGCAGACTTGTTAAATCGAGTAATATTTCTATCAGGCCGAAATAAGTTCAAATGTCCATCCTCTGTTCGATAGGCTTTCTGACCTTCAAAAATAGTCTGTCCATAGTGTAAGCAAATTGCAGAGGGATCTAAGGATATTGGCTCCCATTTTTTGATTATCGCAGGTTCTTGCCAAGCATTATTTCTATACTCTAGAATAAACATTCTATCTGTAGGTATTTTTCCAAAACCTAAATTGTCTTCTGATTCATATTTTGACTTGAACTCAGATTCAGCAATGGGTTGAAAGTTTATTTTCATGTTTGATTCTTCCCGCTTTTTCTTATTACATTTAGAAAAAAATTATTAGCTGGCTATTTCTTTAGAGTATTTTCAGATATACTTATGGTGTAAATTTAATAAGCTATAGGCAGGAATTTATGTATATGATTTGGGTAACAAGAAACTTTTTTCATGTAGATAGAGTTGCATGCCCTTGGTTAATCCGAAGATTTGTAGCTAAGATTTTTTAAATGGACGCAATTGCTGATGGAATCAGAAAGACCCTATTTGTTCTATTTCATATGCTTACTTGGAATGATTGCTATTTTCGGAAGTACTATGGCAAAAAATCCTACTTTACCTCTCTTTACAAGTCAATTAGGTGCAACAGAATGGCAATTAGGGATCATTGCTGCAATTGGACCGATTCCAGGTATATTTTTGAGTGCACCAGCAGGAGCTCTTGCAGACAGATGGGGTAAGATTAAAGTCATTCAAATTTCATTGTTATTTTTCGCTAGTGCACCTTTTCTTTATCTATTTGTGACAGAACCTTGGCAGCTTATCCCAGTACGATTCTTTCATGGTTTAGCCACAGCTATTTTTGGTCCAGTAATCTTATCATTAATTGCATCGAATTATCCATCTGAACGAGCAGGACGAATGAGTATATATTCATCTGTAGTCATGATAGGGCGTGTAATGGCCCCTTTACTCGCTGGATTCTTAATATCTGCAGGATCAATATTTGTAGTTTATCTAGTTTGTGGGTTCTCTGGTATAATGGCGCTATTATTAGGATTAACTTTACCCCGACAATTAACTAATCGAACGCACCCATATCACTTCCCTAAGACGGTTCCAAGTAGTTTGTGGCAAATTATCCAAAATCGGAATATTTTGTTGACTAGTTCGATAGAAGCAGTGGTTTTCTTTGCCATAGGGGCATTTGAAACATTCCTACCAAAACGTATGGAATCATTATTATGGGATCCAATATTGATAGGCTTTGTCATGGCGTGTCAAATTGGTGCGATAATATTCATTAAACCCTTCATGGGAGTGTTATCTGATAATTGGGAGAGAAAACCTCTTGTAATTATTGGATTAATGGTTTGCGCAAGTTCTTTTCTGTTTCTTGCGCTTTTTCAAAATTTTGCAATCTTCTGTATTGCATCTCTTGGTTTCGGAACAGGTATAGCGATCTCTACATCTTCAACTTCTGCATTAGTTTCAGATTTCAGCAAAGAACAAGAATATGGTTCAGCAATGGGAACTTTATCTTCAATCATGGATGTCGGTCATTCACTAGGGCCACTTCTGTGTGGGTTTGCAATTAGTAGTATAGGGTTTTCCAACGCGTATTTAGGAGTGGGAATTCTCATCATTATTGGAATAATCATTTTTTCTTTTACAGTCCGATCAAGTGAAAAAATACCTATAGCGGATCTCGGGAGTCAGTCAGACAAAGATTGACCAGGTCAGCGATCACAGCCGTTCCAACACACATCACTTTATCAGCCCCACCCCAGTACAGCTTTAATGTGCCATCATTTTCTGGTACCGCTGCGCATGAAAAAACAACGTTATGTACATACCCAGTCACTTCCCATGGATCTTCTGGCTGGAGAATCCATTGATCACTCACTCCTAGAATTGTAGCTGGATCGTCTAGCTTATGTAACGCTGCACCTAGCCGATAGACACACCCATCCATGGTAGGAAAAACACCATGATAAATGCTCAACCAGCCCTTATCTGTACGAATAGGTACAGCTCCAGGCCCAATTTTCATTTCATCCCAGTGGTATGTGACAGGTTTCATTACTATTCTAGAATCACCCCAGTACCGTAAATCAAGCGAATAACTGATCCAAATTGACCAAGGACATATATCAGAGTGTGGGCGGTCTAATTTGACATATCTATTATTAATTTTTTCTGGGAAGATCACAGTGTTTCGATAGTCGGCTTGAGTGATGAATGCAACTCTTTCAACAGATTTGAAATCTTCAGTTTTTGCTAGACCAATACGAACTCCGTATCTGGAATATGCACTATAAGTTATGTAATAAACTCCTTCTAGGGGGGTAATACGCGGATCTTCGACCCCAAATTCCTCATATTCAGAGAATATTGACTCGTCTGAAGGTGTCATGAATGGTTTTTCTCGTGAAGTGAAATTAAAACCGTCGTTACTTTCAGCAATTCCGATAATTGAACGTCCGTTTGCTCGGTGTGAGCGAAATAGCATCATATAGTTTCTGTGGTATTTTACTACAGCTGCATTGTGAACTGTCTCCACAGGATAAGGTATATCATCACTTGTTAATATAGGATTTTTTTC
>JAEOTY010000275.1 GCA_016839625.1 Candidatus Hodarchaeota archaeon | reverse complement strand
ATTTAGAACTAATAGGACGTCTTTATGGATTAACTAAGGAAAAAGTACGAAGTAGAGTTGTTGAACTGGCAAAATTATTTGATTTTGAACAATACCTTGAAACTAGTGCTGGAAAACTTAGTAAAGGGAATAAACATAAAGTTGCGATTGCTCGTGCAATGATTCATGAACCCAAGGTTCTATTCTTAGATGAGCCCACATCATCTTTAGATCCCGAAGTATCTTCCATTGTTCGTGAAACTATAGAACAATTAACATCTGTTTTTAATTGTACCATCTTTATTTGTACTCATAATCTTCCAGAAGCACAAAATCTCTGTGATAGAGTCGGGATTATCAATAAAGGGAGCCTTATTACCGTTGGAAGTCCTGAAAAACTTAGAAAGCAGAATAATACTTATTCAAAATTAAAAATAGAATTAGTAGAGTTAAATGATGCTATTATTGATGTTGTCCAAAAAGTTGAAGGTGTAATAGACCTTAAATTTGATCTGAAAACGTCAGAGCTCGTTTTTAAAACTTTAAATTCAATAACAACCGTCCCTTTCGTTATAAAAGAAATTGTGAGTTTGAATGGAGCTATTCTTACCGTAACAAAGAAGGAAAAATCACTTGAAGATATTTATTTCGAATTAATTGGACGGAGGAACGCTTAGATGAGTCTTGATTTCAATCGTATCTTAATTTTGATGGAAAAGGATTGGTCTGACATTAAAAAGAGTAAATATGTTGTTTTTTCGATTATTGGACTTCCAATTCTATTAGTTCTTATCATGCCTTTGACTGTTGTTGCTCCTTTCACTTTGTTACTAGAAACAGATGCGGAAGAGATAAATATCCTACCAATGGACTTCCCAGGGCCCACTTCTAATTGGAATGATCTATCTGATCAACAAAAAATAATTGTAATTTTAGTCTATTTTAGTCATTTATGTTTTCTAATTATTCCCTGTGCTATACCGTCAGTAATAGCTGCAGATAGTATTGCAGGTGAAAAAGAAAGAAAATCATTCGAGGGTGTCTTAGCAACGCCGATAACAGATAAAGAAATATTAATTGGAAAGATAGGCATTCCTTTTTTAATCGGATTAATAGTTACTTGGATTAGTGCCGTACCTTACAGCATTTTTACTATTTTGGTAACTTACGATAAACTAGGCTTCATAGTAGTTCCTGACTTGAATTTTATTCTAATATTGCTCATGTTTTCCCCTGCAGCGGGTCTGTTGACTTCTATATGTATGGTGTTTGTTTCATCTAGAGTTTCAAGTTCAAGAGACGCACAACAATTAGGAGCTTTAATTGTATTACCATTTCTTCTTTTCATTTTTAGTCAACTAGTTCTAGCTTTTTTTTCACCTTTGACTATCCTAATTGGAACTGGTTTCTTATTATTCATTGATTTTCTTCTTTTTCGTTTAGCAGTTAAGAGTTTTTCACGAGAATATATTATAACTCGTTTAAGTTGAGGATAGAATAGTGGTTTTACCAAACTTAACGATAATATTTACTGCTATAATAGTAACATTATTCTGTTTGTTATTACTAGCAATTACCCAAAAAAGATTAAATATACCTCCAAAGAATTATTATAGACTAATAATCGTAGCTCTTCCCTTTAGCATTATAATTAATCTTTTTAAAATACCCCTTCTACGTGATTTGTTCTCACCTTACCTAACGCAGAATTCTTTAACATTTTATCAGATTATTATCTGGCTTTTAATCGTGGGTGTTACCGAAGAAACGATAAAGGTCTTACCAGTTTTTTTTCCACCATTAAACAAAAAAATCAGAAGTAATAAGGAACTAACTATAATTGGATGGTGTTTGGGAACTGGATTCGGGATCGGTGAAATATGGTTTTTAACAATACAATATAGTTTCGCTTATGGTAATAGTAATCATTGGTTAAGTTGGATAACTGGATTTGGAGTCGAACGGTTTTTCGTGGTTTTTGGACATGCTGCTTTTACAATAATTGCATTAAAAGGTCTCGAAAAGAGCTATTGGAGATTTATTTGTAGCTTCTCGATGGCAATTCTTCTTCATGGATTATATGATTCTCCTATCCTTCTATATACTGCTGGATTTCTTAATAAGATTGAAATGAATCTAATAATCTTAATGGAATTGATTTGCGTCTTTATATTAGTTTATTATTTGCTTTTCGTTATAGGTACATCTTTAAATGAAGTTTCAGAAGAACAAAGAAAAAAAGTCAAGACAAATCTCTTAAAGAGAGCAGAAAAAGCCACCTTAAAAGATGGCAATCTGAAATGTAAAAAAAATAATCAGTATTAATTCGTCCCTCTTTCGTTCTAGGAATTTGGACATACTCCAGGAGAAATTCGCAATGTCTGATTCTAAGTTAGTCTATAGATATTTAGATAGTCCTTTAAGCTCTTGAATCATTGGTATAACCTCCAAGGGTTGTTGTCTTCTTGAATTCAAAGATAGACACAGCTTACTTGACATTGAATCTCGATATAAAAAATGGTACCAAGTTGATTGCGTTGAAGGTTCCCATCCGACTCTTGATAGCCTTGAAAGTGAGCAGAAAGATTATTTTAATGGGGGTCTACGTAAATTTTCCATTCCACTTGACTTACGAGGTACCGCATTTGAAACCTCTGTTTGGACTTAGAAGATCTGCAAGAGAGTGGAACATTTTAGTTTAAACCTGGGTACCTGAATTAATGCCTTTATTATTTAAGAAGGATGATGAAAATTGTGACAAAAGGTCAGAACTTCTACAGCACTTCAGTTATAGAATCCTTTACCTACAATGAGTATCAATCTTGATATTGACTGGTATAGTTACTGCTCTCCATCTGGTCTTAAAAGATACAAATTCCTCTTCTGACCACCTATCTTTTTTATTTTCGCTCTTCACCAGAAAAACATCCTCTCCAAT
>JAEOTY010000274.1 GCA_016839625.1 Candidatus Hodarchaeota archaeon | reverse complement strand
GTTTCTTTTTCTTTAATCATCTGAGCAAATTCAGCTCGTCCCAACCCTTGATTGCGCCTAGCTTCTTGAATTAAATTACCATATCCATCCACTAAAATTTTATCGTGAAGAAACTCTTTTTTTGGAGATCTAATATGTGTTGGTTGAGACTTCTTTATGGGTTGAGAACGAGGGACTGGTTTGATGAATCTTTTCTTGGTACGACGTACAACAGGTTTACCAAATCTCGCACACTTAGGACATGCATGCAACTCAACATGATCAATTTCCACAAGGGTAACTGGTGCCTCGACCCCACACATCTCACATGTTTGAATTCTGCTCAATTTGGATACTTCCTTGTCATTTATGAAGTTATTTCTAATTGTTTTAAAGCCTATTTTTAATTAGTATCTCTGTTCTATTTTGCTAATATCTAGTGTAGAGGATTTTTCTGACATAGTATGGCTTTTCTTCTGATTATCAAGAAATTGATTTAATCTTTTTAGGAAAATGAGTGTTTAGCTACTAGTTATGAAACTTATTTCACTAACTGCGTAGTGCGAAAAGAAAAGAAAAATAAAGGTTGATTTGCTTAGATACCTTGACAGAGATAAGTCAAATTCCACTAACTAATACAACCTCCAAACCAATAGTGCAATCTCTGATTATATTTGAGATTGTTACCTTTTAAAAATCAATTGATATTTGAAAAGAATCGATCAGACAAGTAGGTAATAAAATGCCAGACGGTGTGGATAATAAGAGATCTTTCGTTGATGATTTCGCTGACTCCTACACACGAACTATGGAACGACGAATTCGTGCGTTGGAAACAGAACGGCAATTACTCGAAGTACAACGGAATAAACTGGAAGAAGAACGAGATAATCTCAAGCTCGAGCTGCAAAAACTTCGACAACCACCATTGTTCACTGGAACATTGCAAGAGCTTTTGGAAAATGGAAAAGCGATCGTTAAAAGTTCTACTGGACCCTCATTTGTAGTTGTTGTTGATTCTTCAATTCCTAAGGAGTTGTTAACTCCCAATACCAGAGTTGCGCTTCATCAGAGAAATTTTGCTCTTCTTGAAATTCTTCCTCAGTCATTAGATCCTAGCGTTCGCTCGATGGAAATAGAAACAAAGCCCTCTGAAACGTACACCGATATTGGAGGCCTCAAAGACCAACTTCAAGAGCTACGTGAGACAGTTGAATTACCTTTGTTACAACCAGAGCTATTTGAAAAAGTTGGAATTGAACCCCCAAAAGGAGTGTTACTTCATGGACCACCTGGCTCTGGGAAAACATTAATGGTTAAAGCTGTTGCTCATGAAACTAAAGCTACATTTATTCGTGTAATTGGATCTGAGCTTGTTCAGAAATATATTGGGGAAGGCGCAAGGCTTGTTCGTGAGGTTTTCTCCTTTGCACGTGAGAACTCGCCGAGTATTCTTTTTATTGATGAACTCGATGCAATAGGCAGTAAGCGCTTGGATATTGCTACTAGCGGAGATCGTGAGGTACAAAGAACTTTAATGCAATTATTGAGTGAGTTAGATGGCTTTTCTCCCCGTGGAGACGTGAAGATCATTGGTGCGACCAATAGAGTAGATATTTTGGATCCAGCTCTTTTACGTCCAGGCCGTTTTGATCGACATATTGAAGTCCTTCTACCAGACCAAGAAGAACGACTTGACATCTTTAAAATTCATACTCGGTTTATGAATGTTGATCCAAAAGTTGATTATTCATATCTAGCTAATGAAACAAGGCGTGCATCGGGTGCTGATATCCGTGCTATAACACAAGAGGCGGGGATGTTTGCCATTCGTGAAAGGCGAACGGTTGTGTCTTTTGATGATTTCAAATTAGCTGTTAGAAAAGTGTTAACTAGCACAGGAAATATATCTGTAGGCAGCAACGAATATCTATAGTTTATTCTAGGCATCTTCAAAGGCTTTTCCTTAAGGGGTTGCTTTAAGGATTTGTAAAAAATCTTAATTATTCAATATATGACTGATACAGGGAATCAAGAAGGCTTCGAAACGAGAGGACTGCAGAATAGTGCTCCTCTTTAGGATGATGAAGACGATCAGGTTCGAGCTCCGCTACAAGGGGATCAATTAGACTTTCTAGACTTCTTTCTTCTTGTATCCAAAAATAGAGAATAAGAGCTTCGATTGCATCAGCTATTCGGTTTTTCTTTCCTGTTAATTCAAGAGTTTTTCTTTTATACCATAGAGATCCTTTATACGCTTCTGTAAGAATAGAATCGGAAACTTTCATACCTGTTGGTTTTTTAGAAACAAGACTCTTCGCTACTGAATAAATAAAATTAACTAATGAGTCGCCAAGTTTTGCATTACCTTTGTTATGAACGTATGAAGCTAAATTATCATTTTTTGTAGAATCTTTCCAAAGAACGCAAAGTGAATGCTTCAATTTCTGCACAGTCTTAACCAGAATAAGAATTAGCTAGAACCAGAAAGTTTCTGTTTAAAGAGATCCGATAAATCATCGCTATTTTGGATTATTGCATTAGCAGCTTGCTGAAGTGCCGTAATTGGTTCAGTATCAGGGTCAGTTCTTAGGTAAAAGATCGGATTTTCAAGAAGAGGATGTGGAAACCTATATGCTGCAAATAATACTCCAGGTTGATCCTTTAACGCCTCACGGAGCATACTCAGAAACGTATGATCCTCACCTATGACTTCAAATTCTAACAGTGATTTTTCTTTACGAACAACCTTTGCTTGCGTTTACAACACCCCTTTTGACAGCTCTCTCTTTCATTCGTCCCTTTTACTATTGAGTTCAAAAACTTTCTTTCAGTCTTCTGGAAAAGCCGTTAGTATTTGTTGAGCTATCGCCATGGCCATCAATGGGGGAACACTTTCCCCAACTTGGTTGTACTGCCAGGTTAAAGGGCCACAGAATCTAAAACTGTCAGGGTAGCTCATTAAGCGAGCATGTTCCCGAACTGTACAAATACGTGCATCATAAGGGTGGATAAAACGACTCTTTCCCATCACGGTAGGACTAGGTCGATTAGCTTGTAAACGAATATAGTTCCGATAAGTACCACCTTGACTTCCTTTAAAATAGACAATGGCTCCTCCTGACCGTATTTTAGAAATCTTTTTTGCAATTCTTGGAGAAAGAGGAGCCATTTCGTGATTTAATGTGTTCAAGTTTGGATCAGGAAGCGATTGAAAAGCATCAATTACTGGAACAGACGAAATCTTGACAGGAGATTTTATTTTTACGTTTGAAATAAAAACTCTTTTTCGCTGGCTTGGTACACTGAAATCCTCTGCTTCCAACACATTGAAATAAATTGATCTGTAGCTAGAACGTGAAAATTCATGCGAAATTAATTGTTTCATTTCAGTTGAAGCCAATTGAGGCACATTTTCTATTAAAAATGCTTTTGGTTCCAAATTGATTATAATACGAATTGTATCTAGAACTAGACGGCCTTTTGTGTCCGCATATAGCTGATTATAAGCGGTTTTTTGTCTATTTGGATTAGTAACTGAAAATGATTCACATGGAGGACTTGAAATTATAATATCAGGCGGTTTGTTCTCTAAATGGTCAAGAATCTCAAATGTGTGTAAATCCTGAATATCCCTGTTTAAAATTGGAGTGTTTGATATGTTTAAGCTATAAGTTTGTAGTGATCTGAAGTCATTATCGATCGCCAAACTTATCGTATTATGTGTATTTGCCTTAAGAAATCCATAAGTAAATCCTCCAGCACCACAAAATAAATCCAGTATTTTCATTCTTTCCTTCAACTAGTTGTAATAATTCTGGATAACCCACATAAAAACAAAGCAGTTAAGGCAATAGGATTGATTTCTGAAACAACTTCATCAGCGAAAACACAGTCTCCTAAATCCAATTCTTTTCGTGTTAGTCCTGGAGATGTTCCCCCCACAACAACTAAGACTTTTTCAGTCTTCAACTCATTTACTATCTGAATAAATGGAATGGGATTCTTTCCATACTTACGAGATACAAGTAAATATATTTGTTGAGGTTTTAATGCCTCTAATATATCTTCTATATCAGCGAAAAATAGTAAATTTCCCCCAGCCGAGAGGACAGTCTTTTGTGCATCTGGTACTCCTATCGAGGCTGCAGCAGCAGTAATCTTACTAAAGATAACATTTCTACATGATAAACCAGTACAAGTGTCAG
>JAEOTY010000273.1 GCA_016839625.1 Candidatus Hodarchaeota archaeon | reverse complement strand
GTTTCGATTGAAGATGAAAAAGCCATGAAAAAAGGGAAATTCCCTGATTACAACTCATATCAGCGCGCGCAAAACTTAGGAGCACAGAATTACGCTGAATTGGAATATATCGATCGTCTTGGAGCTCCTGATCTTGAAACTGCAGAAAAAGTCAGAGAAGGGGGATTTTCTCATTATCAAACATATCAAAAAGCTCTGGCAGTCGGTGCTTCTTCTGTCTCTGAATTACGAATAGTTGAAAAATATAAAGCTCCAGATTTGGAGACTGTAAAAAGAATTCAAGAAGGTAAATTTCCTGATTACCAATCGTATCAACGTGCGCAAGACTTAGGAGTACAAAATTACTTTAAATTGCAATATATTGATCGTTTTGGAGCTCCTGATCTTGAAACCGCTGAGAAAGTTCAGAAAAGTGGGTTTATTAGTTTTGAAGTCTTTCAAAAGGCTCTAGCAGTCGGTGCTTCCATTGCATCCCAATACAAGTTGGTTAAAAGATTTGGTGCTCCAGATTTTGAGACAGCAAAAAAAATGCAAGAGGGTAAATATCCTGATTACCATTCGTATAAGCGAGCACAAGACGTGGGAGCACGAGATTACTCCGATTTACAATATATTGATCGTCTTGGAGCCCCCGATCTTGAAACTGCAGAAAAAGTCAGAGAAGGGGGATTTCCCGATTACAAGTCATACAAACAGGCGCAAGATGCAGGAGCACGATCATTTTCCGAATGGGAAGACATCAAACTGAGTGCACGTTCTCTTCCGAGTACGGATGTTGAGGTAAAAACTGAGACACTAAAAGAGACGATGGCCTTTTCTGAAGAAATGAGCATAATAGAATTCCGAAAAAGAGTGATAGAATTAGGTCGAAGGATTGACTCAATTGAGTGGAACATTTCGTGGCATTCCTGGTTTCTTCGACTTACTGATCGGTATCAAAACGCACAGATAAATGAAGATATGTTTAAAAACACTCTTGAACAGCTACGAAATCACTTTTTACAAAAAAATACTAATAAAATGAATACTCAGGAGACTGAAGCTCTTGATGAGATACTGTCTCTTATGAAAGTCATATTTACAGGACAGGCAAGGTTGATACTGGACAAACCTCAAGTGGTCATGAAAGTAGACATTTCAAATCTCCTGATAGAGTTACTAAATGCAAGCCAAAGTTTAGCTGAATCTGACAAGGAAATTGAGGAGTGGTATAAATGGTTTCAACAGCAGACTGACCAATACTTAGATAATCAATTGGATGCAGAAACCTATTCAACCATGGTAAAACGCTCTCAAGATTTCTTACTTGGTATTGATACTGATGAATTACAGCTTGATGATTTAAAAGATTATGAAGAGATTCAGACTCATTTAACTGAAGCCTTGAAGAGGTTAAACGAGCAAAGTGAGAAAGAACCTACTCTAGTAGTTCAAGAACTCTTAGTCACCAAAAGAAACATTTCCGTTTTAATGACAGAGTTGTCCAAACTAAGTCAGTATTTAGCCACTATTGACAAAGAAATCAATGAATGGCATGCTTTGTTGATTCGGCAGATTGACAAGTATCAAAGATCGCAAATAGGAAAAGCCACTCTGAAAACTGTGATAAGGCGCTATCAAAAATTTCTATATCGAATAAAAACCGATAATATGACGACCGATGAGATGCAAACACTCGATAAAATGAATACTCAATTATATACGCTTCTTGATGAGATCAATGAAAGAAGAGGGGAGAGTATTGATATTGAGGTAGAAAATTCCAAATCAACACCTGATTTGTTGGATATGGCTCAAGAAACTGTGGTTCTAAAGGAAAAACCAATAATTGTTGCAGGAAAAGCGTCTCTGAAACAAGCAGTGAAAATTATTGATTCAATCTTTGCTGATGATTCAATAGTACCCAAGAGAAATCGAGAGAAGTGGAATGAGTATAAAAAAGAGTATTTTAGGCAGAGGTCTTTATTTTTAGATTATGGCGAAACCAGCAAAACAGCTTTTTCTTCTCACCTTAAAAAGATAAAAGAGTTTTTTATTTCTGAAATTGGCGTTCCCAAGGAAAGAGTATTCGAACTCGCAATAGCTGAAGAATCACAAAGTAAGAAGCAAATCTCAATTCAAGATTTACAAACGGTAACATCAACCATCAAAGAAAAGGTTACATCTACCATCAAAGAAAAACTAGCATCTACTGTCAAAGAACAAAAGATTACGAAATTTGAAACTTCTTTAAAGCAAGCAGTAGAGAATTACAACGCAATCTTTGCTGATGATTCAATTGTAACCAATAAAAATCGAGAGAAATGGAATCATTACAAAAAATGGTATTATAAACAGAGTTCTTTGTTTTTAAACTATGAAGAAATTAGCGCAAGAACATTTTTCGACCAGCTTAAAAAACTAAGAGAATTTTTTATTGTAGAAATGGGTATTCCTTCCGAAAGGTTGTTCGAGCTTGACGAAAATGCACCTGAATCCAAGCTAACTCCAGATATATCGGATTCAGAACTTCTTATATGCCATAAATGCGGTGAAAAACAACCTAAAAGTCATTCTTATTGTCTCGAATGTGGAGCAAAGCTATCGTCATCTGTTCAACAGAGTTTAACAGCAGGGTTTGAACAGAAGGATATAACTCAATGTATTCTTTGCTCTGAAGATGGGTATGACGGAATTCCTCCTTCTTTCAAATGCCCAAGGTGTGGGAGAAGAGTGTGTGAAAACCATACCAATGTTAAAGAAAATCTTTGTGATGCATGTTTCTTGGGTGACTATCTAAAGCGTTCCCAAAATGTGAAAGCTCAAGTGAAAAAGAGTAAACAAGGAAGACTTTGCCCTTCGTGTGGCGCACGTATATCTAGATCAAGTAAAACCTGTGATTTTTGCTATACACAGCTTAAAGTAGATTCAAAATGACTCATTCAGGGAGCTGAAAGAATTACCTCCAATTGTTTTTATTCCTGATGCTGGATGGGTAATTGCAATACTATTTCTTCTTTTCTATATTTGTGTTGCAATCATTGGTTTTATTATTTTTCTCCTAATGCGTATTGAACGAAGTAAAAATCCTGACTTCATCACAAATTCGAAAGTAATTTTAAAAACAAAAGAAACACAAAATCAGAAGCAAGATTCCAAACTTGATTTCAAAATTGAACCTATCAAAACTAATCACCCAGATGATCTGAAGAAAAAACCAGTCAGTAAATATAGAGTAGTAAGAATTCTGGAAGAAAATGGGATATTTAATTCTGTTTTAATTTTTGCAATCATTACTTTAGTTTTATATATTCTCGAGTTGCGCTTTAAATCACCTCCTATAAAAAAATGTCCTTTCACCTCTTCTCAAGAAGTTACCTCCACTTCTTGATAGATTTGCTCACGGTGGAATTCTTCCGCCCAAGAGGGACATTTCAAG
>JAEOTY010000272.1 GCA_016839625.1 Candidatus Hodarchaeota archaeon | reverse complement strand
TAAAAAAGTCTCTCAAAGGACTTTAGATAGAGACCCATAAGCATTAAAGGGTAGGGATTTGACAGAAATTCGAACTAAAATGACCGTCAAATACTTACCCGTTAGAAACTACATTCACGATTGCTTTGAAAACTTTCCTTGGGCAAATGTACTTTTTCCTGCTCCTATAATTCCCTCAACCCAAATAATTGGCTTATAATGAGTCATAATAACTACACCCAATTCGATGATACTGTTTCCTTTCTCCACAAATAGATTATTCTGATTTAATCAAAAGCACACAACAATCTGTTAACATAATTTGCTAGAAACTTGAGGTTCTATATAGCCTTTATGGTTGTACAATCTTCGTATCTCCCCGCTAGTACCCCCTAGTATGCCCTAGTCATTCAAAATAAGCAACTACGAATTATCGCATTACAATTCCACTTGTAAAAACATTGCCAGAAATATAATGTTTATATTGGATAGGATGCGTGTAGAATTACTCAAAAATTTACTATGAGGCTTGAAAATGGAAATAGCTTTTTGTGGATTAGAATGCACGAAATGTCCGGCATATATTTCAAAACGTGATAATAATCAGGAACTTCGTGAAAAGACTGCTAAAGAGTGGTCAAGTGGAGGTTTCCAAATTGAACCAGATCAGATTAATTGTGATGGTTGTCATTCTGATGGAGAACTTTTAGTATTCTGTGCTCAATGCAACGTACGCAATTGTGCTATTGAGAAGGATTTCGATACTTGTGCTGATTGTAGTGATTATCCCTGTTCTGACAAACTAGAAACGTTATGGAATAATCTTAGTATAACTCATGCTAAAGCAATCCTTGATAAATTACGTAACTAAAGAAATCTCGTAACTGCTCCCAATATTTTGGATCATTCCTCAAGCCGTTAATGTAGTAATCTAATTATTTTTGTCTAATATAACGATCTATCCAGAAACCTCCCAGGATAAAAATAAAGAGTTCAAAACTCAAGGATCCATGCTCAGGGGGGATTCTCTGTAGCCGGCTAAGTAGTGCAGAGACCGAATTTCCCAGTAAATTGCCCATGGTTATCATTTCGCAATGATTAATAATATCTTGGCTCTTTCTTAGTCCGTATTCCTTCACTAAATACTGTAGTGTTGCTTTAGAAGGATGACCTGCGGTTTCCGCGTACTGCTGGGCAAATGACAATGCAATTACTTCATCGGGCGGGAACTGTCCGAAATTCAATGCTAAAAGTGCTTGGATATCATCGAGAGTGCTCCCTTCATTTAAAGCAAAATTTGTATGCCCCCATTCGCAATAGATACACCCATATACAGAGGTACAAACCAGCATGATGTGCTCTGTAAATTGCCTTGATAGACGTTGCGAACGATGTGTGTCCATAATGGTGTGTCTTTTTCGCATCATTCGAGTAAAGTCTGTGATGAAAGTCTTAAACGTGTACGTACGTTTTTTGAAAAACCTAGTCGGAGATTTTCTGTTTATTAGGTCTTTTTCCATGGTAATCCCATAGTAAATCTACCAAGAACACATCTCCTTATTTTTTATTAAATTTTATTATAAGAAATTACGTCTATTATAATCAAAAAATCTTAATGGTGTTTGAGGGAGAGGTGTTTATAATGAAGTTCAAAGATTGATTATGTGCTTTAAATTTAATTGAACTTGATTAGGGACATAACACCACAAAAAAATGTCTTTATCAATTAATATTAAATAAATACAAAGTGACCTAACAGATGAGAAACTACTGGAAGATTTTGTGGGAGCTGATAGTCCTTTCTCGGCCAGAATGGGGATTTATTTTTGCGGGAGTGGCCTACATGTTGAGTCTTTTCTATTTACTACCGTTAATTCCGTCAATTGCTGTTGGTTGGGTGTCGATATATGCGTTTGCAGGCGGTCATTTCAGCTTGAACGCAGTTTTTGACAAAGACTCGGATGCTGACAATCCCCGTAGTTTCTCTCTCAGGAATCCTCTTGTCACATCAGATCTCTTAACTCCGAAGAATATTTATTTTTGGGTAGGATTATTATGGTTTTTACCGATTCCGCTCAACATATTATTTGTACCTAATGCTTTTACTTTTCCAAAGCTTCCCCTTGCATTTATTGCTTATTTTTTGGCGATAGGAGGATCTATTACTTATTCTGTTCCTCCCCTGAGATTTAAAGCTAAGCCCTTTATTGATTTAACAATCACAGTCTTAATTATTGGATTTTTTATTCCAATCTATATTGGATTACTAGGTTCTGAAATTTTAGTCAATACAAAATTAATATTCTACGGGATTCTTCTGAGCCTTTTTCTTGTTGCAGGAATTCATTTACCTACAATATTGACAGATTATGAAACAGATCTTAAGAATGGTGAAATGACTACAGCAGTTTATTTGGGGGTTAAAAAAACCTCTTACTTGACTTCTGTCATTATAATTGCAAGAGTCGCTGGTTTTGCCATCATTAACCTCATATTAATGACCGATGGAACCCTCATTCCGAATATCATTCCATTTTTCCTAGGGGCGGTTGAAGTGGTACTAGCCTGTAATCTTGCATGGCGAAGGGATCGTGAAGCAGCGCTATTGTTATGGAAAGTGGTTATCATGACCAGTATCGTTGGAGGAATACTGTTTGGATTGCTTTATACTCCTTAGGAGCCCATCTCTAGGAATATTAATGGAAATTATTTCAACTCATCTAACAAATTAAGAAATTCTGAGTATGGAATGGCTGTCCAGCTTTCTGCAAAAGTTGCGCCAGCAGCTCGAGATAGTAATGACACCTTTGCTGCCTCTGCTTCGTCTTTTGCTTCAAAAATGTCCAAGAAATCGTAGGGACCTAATATAGCATAATGAGCGATCCATTTAATGTTAGGAATTTTCTCTTTAACCAACTCAAGGAATTGTTTCCCTTGTTCTTTCCTCTTCGCTAAGTCATTTTGATCGAAATCAATTCGGGTTGCTAATATGTAGAGTGGCATAGTTTGATCTTCCATAGAGAATATAAAAAAGGTTTCTACTAAAAGCGATTGAGATTTCAATCTAAGGTTCACTTGGATGATAGATTTTTATTTTTCATTAAAATCTTAAGAATGAGCATTCAAAAACAATGAAAATGGGTTTTAGCAATGTCACCAGGAAAGAAAATCATTGGTACTGTGAATCAAAAAGAAATAGTCAAAATGTATGCTTCTTATGTTTCAAAGTATAAAGCAGGCTTTTTTGAAAGTCTTGGACTAGGTGTTGTCCAAGGAGAGAGGAAAGGATTAACCATAAAGATGTTAGAGGGGGTTAATAACGGAGAATCTCCACTAGAAATCATTGATTGCCATACAAGCGGAGGAGTGTTTAATTTAGGACATCACCATCCTGAGATCAATAAAGCACTTCATGAGGGTCTGGAAAATGGTCTTGATATTGGAGATCATCATCTTCTGAGTGAACAGCGTGCTTTGCTTGCCAAACAGTTAGCTGATCTTTTTCCTGGAGATATCAGTAAGACAATGTTTTCGGTCGGTGGTGGGGAAGCAATTGACTTAGCTATTAAACTATCAAGAGCTTTTACTAAGCAAAAAAAGATCATCTCTGCTAATCGGGCTTACCATGGGGTCACAGGATTTGCCCTTGGTGCTTGCGCCTCAAGTTTCAAAGATCCATTCTTGTGGAGCTTACCTGATTTTAAACAGGTTCCATTTGCAGATATTGAGAGCTTTAGAAAAATAATTGATGAAAAGACAGCGTGTGTGCTATTCGAAACAATCCCTGCAACAGGAGGCATTCTCATCCCCCCTGAGGGATATTTCGCTGAAGTACGGGAGTTGTGTGATGATATGGGAGTAGTAATGATTGCTGATGAAGTCCAAGCTGGTTTAGGACGAACAGGACAAATGTGGGGTATCTTTGGAGGATTATACCCAGATGAAAAAATTGTTCCAGATATAATTGTACTAGCAAAAGGAATGAGTTCTGGCGTCTATCCGCTTTCTACTACTAGTTATAAACCCAAATTTGAGGAAGTCTTTGAGGAAGATCCTTTCTTACACATTTCTACTACAGGTGGTTCAGAACTGGGATGTTATGTTACAAGAAAAATGCTGGACATAATTTCTCAACCAGAGTTTTTGAAGCATGTTCAAACTGTTGGAAGCCAATTCGGAAAGGGATTAGTAGATCTACAGGAGAAATATTCTGAAAAAATTGTAGATGTAAGGGGTAGAGGATTAATGTGGGGCATTGAACTTGTAGATGAGTTCACTTCATTGTACTTTACTCTGACTATGATTAAGAATGGCGTCTTTTGTGATTATTGTGGTAATTATAAATCCACTAATAAGTTCTTACCGCCACTCATTATACAACCAGAAGACATTGATGTAATTCTGCAACGGGTTGATAAAACATTAGAGAAAATTGGTTAATTTAGTGAGGTTTCAAGTTAATATTAAGCGGCTCTGTGTTCTGAATTTTCTTATAAACATCCAATATTTTCTGCACCTCACTATCAGGCCCACTTATCTCAAATACAGTTGCGCCTGCCCCATCATAAACTCCCCCAGCGCCTATTGGATAGACCTCAATACCTGTCGCTAAAACAAACATTGCCTCAATCTCAGAAAAGATTTCACCACCGACTATTGGAAAGAGGCTTACAGGTAGTCCTCTCACATAATCAACACTTC
>JAEOTY010000271.1 GCA_016839625.1 Candidatus Hodarchaeota archaeon | reverse complement strand
CCTTGAAATGTCCCTCTTGGGCGGAGGAATTCCACCGTGAGCAAATCTATCAAGAAGTGGGGGTAACTTCTTGAGAAGAGGTGAAAGGACATTTTTTTATAGGAGATGATTTAAAGTGCAACTCGAGAATTTAAAAGTTATTAAACTCTAGATTTCCTTATTATCGACGACTATTTGGTTTCCATTGCTGCAAAAATTCAGCCCAATCAGTAGTCATCACCAAATCGTAAAGCTTCTGGGATAACATTCTAATTTCCCATTGCGCTTCTTTCTTCATGCGTTGTTCAAAAAACCAAATGAGGCTATTCATATTAAACGTCCATGTAACAGTAGTTTTACAAGCATTAGGGAGACAAAACCTAGCATCTTCTTTTGGAATTCCATGGTTACGATAATATCGGTATTCCTCTGCCTCACGATTCCTAGCTTCAATATACTGTTGTTTCAAGTCGGGGTTTTTTTCGATTCTCGGGGGAACAACATACCAATCAGGATCTACTAAAGGATCAAAATAGCGTTGAGATTCTTGAGTGAATGTAACACCAATTCTATGACGAACCAACTGGTGTGTACAGACTCTGCTAATTTCACGGACTCTTACTGTCATTGAAGAGTGTTCTAAAACTGACCAGTGACCCCACTTGAAGATCTTTTGAGGAATCTTCTCAATATGATCCTTCCGACGAGAAGTTTTCATACCTTCGACGATCCCAGTCGTGGGCGTTATTTGAATTAAATCAATTTCCAACTTCAAATTCACCAATAATTATCGAATTAATACAGAATCGAAGAAAGCTAATCCTGAAATAAAGTTTCTAGTGGTACTTTAATATCTTGATATTTGAATGAAAGAATATGTCGCGTTGTTTTTGGTGCATAGAGTTTTTTTGTCTTAGCTGTTTCGATCACGTCTCGTTTTGTAACTCGTGTTCTTAAGAGGGAAAAAGAGGCATGGCCAATTTCAACACATTGAAGCGCAAAATCGAGAGTTTTTGCGTATTCAAAAGCACTTGGTTTGAAATGATTGAGAAATTTCTTATAAATGTCCTGTTGAGTTCCTCGTAAACTGTAATAGTTATTATCATATGTTTTAAGTGTAAAGCCGTATTTAGGATTATTAAGTACTTCAGGTGTGAATGTCTCTAATTTTTTCCATTTTATTCCAATTTTTTTGAATTCCGCTGGAAAGCTAAAGTTTCCTTTTTCATTGTACATTGGATGCCATGTACCAAGTTTAATGTTCTTATTACCAATATATTCAATCTCAACACATGGAATTTTTATTGTTTTCTCATTCCATTCTTCACCCAGCTCTTTGAGTGCAACTACTCTATGGTGTCCGTCTAAAACGACCTTTTCAGTTTTAGCAATTAAAATTGGGCGGAAAAAATATCCTAGCGTTTTTAAGTTATCCTTTAACCAATCCACTTGGGTTTGTACTACCTCTTCATGACCAAAGAGTTCATCAATGTGAATAAGAACAATATGTTGATGAATTAAAGGTCGTTCAGAATGAGACTGATCTTGGGTCATCATTAGCAATCAAATTTCATATAGTTTTAAATAACTTTATTTCCTTCAATTGAAGCTTAAAGAAGACTGAAAATTAACAAAAAGCCTGCAATAATGATTAATTTTAAGAAATCTGAAAGAGTGAATGGGATTTCTCGGATGTAGCTCCTTGTGGAATAGCTACCAAAAGCTCGTCCATCCATGCTGATAGTTATGTCTCGTATTCGATTTAAGGTCGAACTAATCATCGGAATTAATGTAAAGCGTAATAGATTCATAATTCCTCTAATCGAATTGGGATTAACATTTAGTCCTCGTGATTGTTGAGCCTTTTGAATGATATTGGTTTCAATACTAAATACTGGTGCGAAACGGAGCGCTAATGACAGAGTGTAGGCAAAACGGTATGGAATACCAATTTTTGTAAGGGATTGAGCGAAATCAAAGGGATTAGTTGAATTAATAAAGAGCCAGCTGATTGAAATCAATCCCCAAAAGCGTCCCACAAGGAGGAATCCCTGATATACACCTTTCTCATAGATTGGAAAGAATGGGCCGTATTCAACAATTTTAAGATTGATTAAGTGGAAAAGGAAAGTTCCCTCATGTACAAATAAAATTTGAACCAAGAATATTGTTATGGAAAACAAAAACATCATACGATACCGCGGTTTTGCGACATTGAAAGGAAATTTTCCTAGTGAATAAAAAAGAACAATACCCAAAACGATACAGTAAATTTTAACAAGATTTGGACTTCCAAAAAGCACTAAAGAAACAAAGATTACTCCGAAAAATTTCACTAATGGATTAGTGCCTATCTTCTGATCCTTTTGTGAGCTATTAACAAATAAAGAAAAGGATGGGTCTCTACTCATTTTAAACCAAATCCATAGAGAAATCAATCATTTCAGTTTTACGGAGAAAAGGAACCACGTCGGTGGGTGTACCTTGAACAGCAATTCTTCCTTGATCTAGAACAAAAATATAGTCTGCAAAATCAAGTAGCTCTGTTCTATGAGAAACGATAACCGTCGTTTGTTCCTTCAATTTTCGTTCCTTCAAAAGCTGAAGTAAGGACTCAATATTTGCTGGATCTTGTCCTATAAATGGCTCGTCCAACAACATAATTTCAGGTTCGTAGATCATTACAGAGTAAATGTTTAATCTACGTTTCTCACCATAACTTAATCCAAAAGGAGGTCGGTTTGTATAGGAATCGAGAGATGCATGTTTTAGTAACTGCTTTGCTCTTGGGATGATGTTGTTTAAGTCCTGTTTGAAATTTTTTGGTGCAAAAGTAATCTCATCCAATACATTTTTCTCAAAAATTTGGTGATTTGGATTCTGGAAAATAAGTCCAATGTTTTTTGCTAGTTGATATGTCGGAATTTCTGAAATATCCTCCCTGTTAAAATAAATATTTCCGTTACTGGGAATGAGATTCAGAATGGTTTGTAAGAGTGTTGTTTTTCCTGCTCCATTAGGCCCCATAATCCCGTAAATTTGTCCTCTCTTAAATACAGCAGATATCTCTGTTAATACTTCTCGATTTTTCAAGATTGTATTCAGTTGATGAATGTCTAGATTAATCTCTGGATCTTGTTTGGGTCTAATTTGGTGAATAGCTTGAAAGATTTCGTTCGGTATCTTCAGTGCCTGAAAATTAACTTCAGTTTTTTTAAGATCTCTATTGACCTTTCCGTGATTGAGGATAATTAATCTATCAAGAAAAGCTTTAAACATGTAAGGTCTATGTTCTATTATTATAATTGTTGTATTTTCTTTTTGATTTAATTCTTTTAGAACAGATATTAGTTTCTGAACACTCCTGAAATCTAAGAAAGAAGTTGGTTCATCTAGGACTATCACTTGAGGGCGCATCGCGAGGATTGACGCGATGGCAACACGTTGCTTTTCTCCGCCAGATAACTCATTTGTGGATCGAAATAACAATGAATTTAAATCAGTATTTTGAGTACTGCTTTCCACTCTGTCTAAAATTTCATTTCTTGGCAAGCATAAGTTTTCAGGACCAAACGCGACTTCTTCTAGGACTGTTGGAGTTACTAATTGGTTTTCTGGATCTTGTTGAACCAAACCAATGAATTGACTAATATCAGAGATAGAAAGGTCTATACTTGGGATTTCTTGAAGGAGAATCTTTCCATTTATTTCACCTCCAATGGTATGTGGAATAAAACCACAAATCGCTAGAGCTAAACTGGTCTTACCACTACCACTTGCTCCTGTTATGCAGATACACTCGCCTTCATAAAAATTTAAGTTTATGTTAGATAATGCATCTTTCTCTGAATCATAATATCGAAAAGAAAAGTTCTGAACCTGAATTTGTATTCTGCGTGAGGTCAAGTTTGATCAACTAGGATAACCCTGAATTTATATTAGATTATATTCTCAACAATTCAGAGTATTCTTTCATTCAGAATTTGCTACATCGAGGATCTCAATACGATTTACGTTATTAATCCAATAGCTCCCATGAAACTTACCAGCCACGACACGAAGACCTGTAGGTTCTATGATTAGGATTAACGATAAATCACGTTGAATTTCTGTTGAGTTGAAGGTTACATAATACCCATCCGAGGCACTTATCTTTGCAATGTAGATTTCTGAAATCGGTTGTGCTTCTTTAATTATGATTTCCAATGGAACACCTGTATAATTTCTAGGTAGAATGTGGGTAAAATCTCCAATAAGCTCTGCTTCTACTGTTACTTGGCGGTCTAAGAAATCTGCAGGATAATATGTGTACGGATTAAAAATTTCTCCTGTTACCTGGGCTGAATAGCGATTTTGAAATATCAAGAATGAAAAAATGGAGATCTCACTGACAACCAAGAAAATTATAATACTCAGGCGAATTAATTTGATATGTTTAAGTTGTCTCGACATTGCAGGAGTTTTTCGCCAATTCAAGATTGAAGACTTCTCAAAAACATGGAAAAATCCGATTGGTAAAATTCCTCCGAGTACAAATCCTGAACCAAAACTTATGACTCCAATGAAGGCAATAAAGAGTGGAGGAATTTGTGAATTGAAAAAGATTAATTGTTGAATCAGTACGTTTGATACACTTGACAGACCTGAGGCTAACGAAATGATAATTTTGTTGTTTGAGGAGAGAAAAATTATCAAAACAATTTCTATAATTAATCCTTGACTACCTGATAGTAAAACAACTAAGATACCATGTGCACTACCTGAAAAGAACTCAACAAACCCTTTTATGATTCCTGCTAAGAATGCAGTCCCTATTTTTCGATTTGTAAAAAGATAAATGAGTACAATCCAAAACACATGGAGTCCAGAGATAATTTGTCCTCCTCCAAAAGGTACTCCAAGAAAGCTATTCACCAGATTTCCTAAATATCCAACAAACGTACTAAGAATACCCCCCAATCCGCTAAAAAGAGCAATGATTACTAAATCACTAGTTTCATAATAGTAATTCTCATCTTGTTTTCGGTGGACCAGGTCAGACCTAACCCAAGGTATCTTCGATAATGAGGGTTTGTATTTTGAAACCTTTTTATGTTCAGAGGTATCCTCATGTTCTTCTTTCATTACTCTTCTCCTGTTATTCTCAAATATTTTACATATTTGACCCATCGAGAGCCGGCAGATCTTCCTGAAATCCTACAACCTTCTCCTGGAGGGGAAGTTGTTAAACAATCGGTATTAGAATACTTTCCATCACTAGGTAGAAAAATAATTCTATATCCATCACTCCAATTAGGAACTAATGTATTGTTATATGAAAAAGCTAATACAAGTTCTCCTTGTATTGTTTTGAATGTATCATTTGGGTAAATCACAGGGAAGCTATAATTTTCTTTCAATCCATCCCAAGATTCTACTTCTAGGATTTGCGATGGCAGCATTCCACCAACTTTATTAGCGAGAATAGCAACAGAAACTCCAATATAAGTCCCATATTCTCTCCAATTGCCATATTGGTTTTGAAAGCTTGAATTACCTTGAAGAATAGGGAACTCTGAACGCAAATCATGCAGTGATATGATCGTATCATTACCTCCCTTAATTAAATGGATATCAGTAGATTGAACTGGTCTGGTTAAGACAATGGGTGTTATATTGATGTTGTTGGTGTTAAATTTGACTTTAGTGTAATGATAGAACCCACCTCGTTCTGGTGGTTCATACAATATAGCCCCTCCTCCTCCTGATGTTACAAAGTTGATTCCATTTTTAACTGTATGATTAAAATAATGGATGTGCCCTGATAATACTAGTTTAACGTTTTGATTAGTAATCATTGAAAGTATCTGGGTAGATTGAGTTTTATTCAATAATGCGTGGTCATTATCACTCCCACGGGGATCAAAGAGGGGCATGTGAGTGAAGATAACTTTAGGAATATTTGGGAATTTACCTAATATCAATTCAAGAAATTTTAAACCCTCATCAGAAAAAGAAGCTTTTGTTGAATCTAAAGAAATGAACAAATAGCCTTCATAATTGAAATAATACTCCGAATTACCAAAAAAATTTTCGTATAAATCAGTCGAATTAGATTGTTTAATATCATGATTTCCTGGCGTAGAAAAAACAGGAACATTGGAATTCTTTGTAATCTTCTGAAAATCTCCTAATCGCTCTTCAGAACCGTCAGCAGTTATATCACCAAGATGTAAAATAAAATCAACAGATGTCTCCTTAACAAGATTTTCATAAAAAATAGAAAAACCTTGTGTGTCTCCAATTACCGCGAATGTAAACCCGTCAGAAATTTGGTTTATCGGACCACTTATTACTTCAACAATTCGGAAAGAGCTGGGATTACTAGTTAAGCTCAAGAATAGACAAGTTTTATTGAGGATTTGATAGGATTCAGTACTTTCTAGACCTAAAATTGTCAGATTTCTATTATTGATATTAACAACAAAAATTGAATATTGCGTACTACGATTGACATCCACTGGTATATTTACAAAAGTAAGATTATAGCCCTGGTTCCAAATCTCCGCCATATGACTCTCAGGAGTAAAATCGATTACTGTTCCTCCTATCACTTGAAATGTAAAGGAGGAGTCGAATTGTGGAGGGGATAGAATGAGAAAAATTCCTCCAATTGCGATAGAAATTACTATAACTCCTGTAACTATACTCGTCATTAGAGTTTTATTATTCAAATTAGAAAATCACCTTGTATTAGCAATCATTTAGCTTTAAAACTCTCTATAGACGCTTTTTACAATTATGGATGTAAAGAGTAAAAATAAAAGGAAAGAAACCGAAGTTTCATGTTTTTCCTGTATTAAATGGATTTCGGATATACTTTAGTACAGCTTGAGAAAGTTTGAGTGAACCACGGAGAAAGTCTGATGAGTTCATTTTCTGACTTCCCATTCGCCACTTTTTGGCTTCATAAACAATATCCACTCCATCACTACCAATCTTATCCCCTAAAAGAAGATCAAATTTCTCAGGAACTTCTGGTCTAACTAAATTGAAGATACCAGACGCAGCTAATGCAGCGTGTGCAATATCTAAAATTATATCTGCGAATTCAATGCAGATCTGTTCTTCTCCAAGCTCTCGATGTAAATAACCACGTTTTATGTTTTCATAACCTTGATTAACGATTATTTTTGCAGAACGGTTTAATAGTTTCTCACTATAGGTAAAATTTTCCAACACGTTCTTTCCAAGAATAGCTTCTCCGTATTGAGCAGCTGCGACAGCATGAATAGGTGAAAACCCCATACCAATACTAGCTGGTAAATCTGTGAACTCTAATAGGCGTAAGTCGAGAATAGGAGCATATACTGGATGAACAAAGAAAACTGATAGCGCTTCTCCAATTTTTGTCAGTCTTCGGGCTGGTTTATCTTCATTGATGTCATCTACATCAACCACTAGTACAAAGTCAATGTCACTTGTTCCAGGAATAATCCACCCTGGTTCTTCCTGTTCTTTTCGATATGATCCGTAAAGAATGAGTCCCCTCACATATTGAAGAAGCTCATCCTCCACTGCACTAGTGAAATCGTTTAATAGATTGTTATATTCCTCGTGCCAAGACATTTTAAACCACTGTTTTCAAAGACTAGTTATGTATATCAAATATATGAAAACTTTTCTATCAATAAGGTTTGGAATATTCCTATCCCCTTTATTGAATAAAAAAGGGTGTTTCTACTTTGATTACAAAAATTCTTACTACTTATGTAAAGAATTAGTCAACCATACATAGAAGTTTTACCTTCTCTCTTAAGAAGGCGTTTATATTCTTTATCCAACTTCTTTTGTGAATCTGATAGCATGGGTAGAGGTCTTTGTTTTTTAGATTCAAAAGCATCTCCAAGATTAAGAAAGTCTATTCCTTGGTTCTTTGTTCCTCTAAGAGCATTAAGGAAGATTTGATCTAATTTAGTACCTTCTTTAATCGCTTCTCGAATGATACGGTAGTTGAGATCAAGAATTCCTAAATTACCACTAGACTTTTTATTTTCAATGAGTTTTAAAAAATCTTCATCAACATTCTGAGTTATTCGTGTCCCCATTCCTGTCATTTGAAACGGATTTTTTTCGTACGCTCGGACCTGGAAAATTGGTCCTGTAGCTGGATGAAAAAGCAATAAATCAGATCCAAATCTGTCTGGAGTTGGGGCAGAAATCGTTTTCCATTCCCCAGGAGACTTTCTACCTTCTTTGAGGATGTCTCTAAGAATCTCTTGGAGGGATTTTATGGCCATTTTCTTCTCATATTCACTATTTACCTTCACTATTTAACAGCTTTCATATGGTTGGGCAAACTTCATTGTAAAATTGGATTCCTGACCTAGCAGCTAAATTCGTTGATATTTACTTAAATTAAATATACTAGGGAGGAATCTAAGGTTGAAGAGAATCTCGAGAGATTTATAACACAATCAGAGTAACCAAGATGACAGCCATACCCGCTAATATGCCCCCTGTAACGATATGAGTATCATTGCCGTTGTTATTACATGTTTCATGAGCAATTGGCAACAATTCATCAAGTGAAATAAACGTCATGATACCTGCAACAAAAGCTAGCGAGATTACGATTATTTCTTCACTAATTATTCCCAAACCCAAGAGAACTATTAATCCTATGATAGCTCCGACTGGTTCTGCCAAACCTGAAAGAAAAGATATTCCAAAAGCCTTTCTCTTATTATCAGAGGCAGCATAAATTGGGATTGCAACTGAAAGACCTTCAGGGATATTATGCATTGCGATAGCAATGGCCAGAACAAGTCCTAATTCAAACGAATAAAGGCTCCCTGTGATTGTTACAAAACCTTCAGGTAAATTATGAATCGCAATTCCGACAGCCACCAACATACCTGTTCTTAGTAGACGCGGATTAGTTGGATTGTTTAGCGGTACGTCATCTGTATCACTACAAGAATGTTCATGTATGTATTCATGAGGGATAAAAAAGTCTAGTAATGCTACTGTGATCATTCCTAGTAAGAAAAAAAAACCAGCAGTGAGAATTTCTAAACTATTGATCGCTTCTGGTAGTAATTCGAATATAGAAACCCCTAGCATGACTCCCGCAGAAAATCCCATGGAAAGGCTTATAACCTTTGTATCGTCCTTTTTTATTATGAAGACTGTAATTGCTCCTAATGTTGTAGAAAGTCCAGCAAATAAGGACAAAAATAAGCCCCAAAGAACCTGTTCTATGGTTATCATCTATTGAGTTCCTTTGACAAACATTTTATTGGTTGTGTTGAAAATATTATATTCATTGAATACTTGTTTTTCGATACTTATAAATTGTTGGCAACTGTGAACTATTTTGTTTTAGAGATTTTAATTAAATTTTGTGATAATAACTAGGTAGCGTTGAAAAAATAAAAGATTAGGCTTTGATTAATGATTATGAAAGCAAAGAAATGTCTATTATATTAAAGTTCAGGGTAAAATCTTTTAAGAAGGTTTATGTAATCTAACAATTGTCATAAATTCAGCGAGGGGGGTCAAATCAGTGTCATCAAGATTATCTTCCTTTGAATTCCATCCAAAACCCATTTCAGCCTCTCGTGGTATGGTTTTTATCATCCATTCAATGAATTTGACTTTTTCTGATATCTCTTCGACAATCTCGACCTTTGGTTGGAAATTTCTAAAACCGACTTGCACTCTTACTTTTTCAGGATTAGCACGAATATTTCTAACCCAGTCAGTTTTCTCTCCCCGTGCAGCAGCTATATGGATCACTCCATTTATTTTGTGGAATTCTAAAGGATTACGACGAGTTTTCCCTGTACGACGACCAATTGTAGTAATCATCAGGATAATCCATCCAATCCCGAAAAAAGGCAGGATACGCAGTCTATAAAGGGGAACAACAATTTTATTTAGTCTTCTAAGCCACTTATAGGAACGAGGAAGTTCTTTCCCTCTATAGTGCATTAATCGATAAAAATAGGTATCAGGTTTAGGTAAAATAATCTTCTTTCCAGGTGAAAGAGAATGTGCTTCATTCACTAGATTTCATCCATTTATGTCTATTTACAAGAGATTTTAGCTTATTTAGTTGCTTAATTAGACTAATGAAAAAAAAGAAGGGGAGAGGAAGATTACTCTTGATGAACCTTGTCTAATTCTTCATCAGAGACATCGAAAACAACGTTATGTGGTGGTAAGGGTTCTTTGTAGAAGAATTCAGGCAATCTATCATCTTTCTTGGTCATACCTGCTTTTTTGTTGAATTCTCGTTCAATCCGAATAATGTCAGCACCGTATTTTCCAAGATCAATCTCTGTTCCTAGGAAACCGTTGACTGATTCAACCATACCAGTAAGTCCCGTTTCGATGTCAAGAATAGCAAATGCAATAAAGAGGCAGTATCCAGTTGAATCAATATACGCTGTTGTAGTCTGGAATGCACGTGACAATTCAGCTTTCTTCACGTCCATTCGATCTGGTTTACCGCCGATTTGCAAGATTTCGGGTGCTATTGTGTATCCTTGGGTGTGATCTCCTCCTTGGGTTCCTGTTGCATATGTAACCCCGATTCCTTTGATTGCACGAGGATCATATGCAGGTAGACTCTGTCCCTTCACCTGCGCAACACGACTAACGCTAGCATATTTCCCCATCGCAAGAGCACCGTCACCTACAGCTTTTGCTAATGTCTCATCAGTAGTTACTTTCTTGAGTAATTCAACTGCTAGAGCTCCTTCACCAAAATCGAGCTTCTTACCATTAACCTCAACTTTCCCTTCCATTGCCACAGAAACAATGTTTCCAGCTTCGATCGTGTCTAGTCCTAGGTCATTGCAAACTCTGTTGAGTTCAGCAACATAATAAAGATCGTCGATACCACAGTTAGTACCTAGCGCCCAGACGGACTCATATTCAAGACAACCTACTTGGTGCTTACCTGTATCTTCATATGGGACGATATTTGAACAACGCATAATACAACCAGGATGACATGCATGATTATATGTAGCTGTGGAGTCAGGGAATTTTGCTTTCACCTTATCAATGTACTCGTGCACTGCTTCTCCAGAGATCTTTGCTGCACCTTCAAAGCGACCCTCAGTCCAATTCCGAGTGGGTAAAGCTCCAGCTTCATTAATTATGTTTTGGAGGATATTTGTTCCATAATTCTTCAGTCCACCATAAGGTTTCATTTCACCTGTTTCAGGATCGGCTTTTTCCAGAACTCCAGTCACAGCATGCTCATTCAAAGCGTCTCGTAGCTTTATCCGACCAGTATCATACAATTCTTGATTAACAGGTTGAAGACGTTCAGTACCAGTATCGTCTGTAATAAGTGCAATAATTCTTTTTGAACCCAAAACAGCGCCAAGACCACCCCTACCTGCGTAACGTCCTGGATCTGTGTTTTGTGCGTTGTTACCAAAAACTCCAGCACCGATCATTTGTTTTTGGCCAGCTATCCCACAGCCAATAATACCAGGCTTGCTAGGATACTCTTCCCAGACCTTTGTTATCAATTCATATAAGCCCATGCCAGAATATTTCCCCGCTTCAACGATTTCGCATTTATCTTTCGACACGACAATGTTATACCATTTGTCTCCAGAAGCTTTGCCTTCAATGATGATTGCCTTAATACCCAGACGTCCAAGTTTTTGAGCAGTGAGACCACCAGCATTGGCTTCTTTTATTCCATTAGTTAAAGGAGATTTTCCACCCACACTTAGCCTACCAGATGAAGGCGCATTCGTGCCAGCGAGAAGGCCTGGGGCAACAATAAACTTATTATCGGGTCCCAGTGGGTCACATTTTGGATCTATTTCATTAAAAACGATGTTACTCGTTAACGCCCTTCCTCCAAATGTGCTATATTTCTCTGGAACATTCTCAAACTTATGTTCCAATGTACTCATGTTAACTCTTAGGATCTTACTCATTCTCAATCTACACCTTTTACACTCTCCATGAGTAGCCTAACCGCCACCACGGAAATTATTAATTATTGGATTCATGATTCAATAAATAGTTTACGACAGATAGAAAAAATACTACTTTTTAAGAAGAAAATAAATGAAACCAGAATTTGTTTAGAGATTCATAAAATAAGTCGATTTAGATTAAAAAAGATGAAAAATCAAGTTTTCAAGATGAAATAAGAGCTACAGGAGACTAGATTGAGCATGGAAGAAGATGAAGTTTCGTACCTCCTCAGAATGCCATCAGAAGAAATCGTGAAAGTTGTATTACAGGAGGCGTTGAAGGATTTAACGATCACTTCTGAAGAACAGGCACTACTTGCTGGAATAGAACACGATTTATCAATGCATTCAAAGAAGGTACCAAAATTAGATTCTGGTCATCCTTTTTCAAAAGAAGAACTCCAACTTCTATTAATAAAACAGAGGAGGATCTTAAGAGAAGTTGCATCAAACACTTATAAACGAGCTGAGGCGGATGGAACGATAAGTCCTGATGAAATGGATATATATCGTACACTTTTACGCAAAGTCGATGAAATAACAGCAAAGAAAATCAGTATGTTCGTCGATCTAGATCTGAAGGCCGAACCTCTATTTGTCTTCCATGAAAAAATTGGTCAGAAATTTGCAAGCCTTTCAGCCACTATAATCATGAACATTTACTCTGAAAGGGTTCATAAACATGAAGGGAGGTATAGAACTATCCAAGATGTTGTCAGAGAATTTTCTTCAGATGACGCAAATTTGGAGTTTATTTCAAGATTTAAAGAGGTTCTGAAAGAATTTTTGACAATGCCAATGGTTCGTCCATTGGATCTAATAAATGGAATTGATCGTCTTATAGACGAATTATAACAAAAGCTGCCGATAATGGGCACTATTCTTTGTTCATTTCATATGATGTTATACTTAAGTCAGTACTATTTCTTTTTCTGACGCCTCACACCAACAATTAAGACAATTGTTCCAAGTAAAATGAGAATATTAAATCCTATTGGTTTTTCTTTTGATGTATTATCAAAAGTAGTGGAAAGAGTTGAGGTGGATACCAGTTGTAGAATTTCTAATCCGTCTTCTCCATCTGCAACATAGATGTATGGGCCTTGAATCCACACTGCTTCTGCATATCCCCCGTCATTATATTGGAAAGCCTTTGTAGGGGACCAGTCTTCATCACAACTTGGTAAATAAGCAGAAATATCAAGAACTTCTAATCCTTCGTACCCATCAGCAACAAAGACATATGATTCGTTTTTAGCAACTCCTTCTGCCACACCACCATCATAAAAGCCCCCTATTCTTGTTGGTTTCGTTGGATTGCTTATGTTAACTATTTCAAGTCCCCCGCCGTACCCACCAGCTGTTACAAATGCAGTTGAACCATCTACAATAACACAGCGTGCATGTGTTACAAGTCCAGAGGAATCCCATTCAGAATATTGCCCAACTCTATAGAGGTTGTATGGATCACTGATATTTACTATATCAAGGCCATTAATATTATCTGCAATGTAAGCTAATGAACCTTGTACGAAAACTCCTCGTGAATGACTGTTGTTTTCATATTGACCAATCTCTACTAGAAAAGCAGGATTCGAAATGTTTATTACTCTTATTCCAGCAGAACCATCAGCAAGGTAAGCAAGATCATTTTTGACAAAGATTTCATTCGCCTCACCAGAAGAAGGGAAATAGGCGCCTATTTTTTGGGGATTGTAAAGATCCTGGATATCTATAATTTCCAAGCCATCTGAGTAATCAGCAACATATGCATACGAACCGCTTACAAATACACCATAAGCAGCACCTCCATCCCCAAATTTACCAATTTTGCTTGGTGTAGTGGGATCGGTAACGTTTATAATCTCCAGTCCTTTGCTATCATCAGCGACATAAACCAATGATTCGGTTATGAAAATATCATGGCTAATGCCGCCATCATTGAATTCACCGATCTTTACTAACTTTGTAGTTGAATTAAACTTGTGATTATGAAAGGGCTGCTCAACAGTTGCAAAGAAAGTTTTTGGAATAAAAGCTAAAAGAAAAAGTAATCCAGATATTATTATCCAAAGGATTATTAGCTCAAAAATCGTTCTTTTTTGAAGTTTTTTGATTAAATGCCTTGCAAAATTCCTACATAAAATCAGTTTCGTTACAATCCAAAAACTATAACTAATTCTTATAATACTCATAACAATTTCTAAGATTCGAAGAACTCTTCTTTACTTTTTAACTCCGCCTCCCACTGGGGGAAAGATTGATAGTAGATCATCAGTTTTCAGTTTGTGTTTATGATCATTAATGATGACTCCATTTACCATTACGATTTTAGCTTGATCTGCAGCAATATCTAGATTTTTGAGGACCGTCAGCACAGTTGCATCCTCATCAAGTTGCATTGGGAAGCTTTCACCTAATTCGAGGCCTTTAGGACCATACTCTCTCAAAGTAGCAAATAATCTAATCTCAATATTCATCTATTCTAAGCCTCTTTTCAATAATATTCGCTATTTATAGTTGGTTTTTTCGAGATAAATCCATGTCCTTTAAGATGTTGCCCACCACACAATAGGTGCATACCCAATGGGAATAGACCTACTCGTGCGCCTTCAGGAATCACGGTTGTCTCATTTGCTACTTTTCCATTAATAAAACAATCACCACAATCAGTTTGCTTAAAATCTAAACGCTTTAATAACTCTAAGAAGCTTTCATTCTTCACATGGGGGATTGAGATAACAGTATCCTCTGCAAAAGAAGCTTTAGGATCAAATTTTTTCTTTAAGATGCCATATAAATGAATTTCAATCATAATGGTAGCCAGGATTACAGAATTTAATTTTACGATATAAGACCTGTGCGATTTAAGCTACTCGGTCTGAATAAGGAAAGATTTAACAAATATTTTGAAGTCTTACTCTGTTTCTTCAATATCTTCCATGGATGGAAATTCGAAGAGATCTGGTTCCAGATCCATTAAGCTGATCTCAAATTTGTCAATAAATAGATTAATAACGGCTTGTCGAATGATATCTTCACGGGATGAATAATATCCACGTTCTATAAGTAGATCCATGTATTCTACAATACTATTTGCTATGTTTGTTGATAGAGTAACTATCCTAGGTTCAAGTTCATCGTTTTCCAAAAGAACTACCTCTTTTTTATTCGGTTTGTCTAGTTGATCTTAAAACTAAAAGTGAGGTATTATTATTAATTATGATCTAACATATAAACTTTTCTCGAAATCGCGAGATGATCGAAATTGCGTTAACAGAATTCTACTCTACCTCAAATTACGAGTAAAGTTTGATAAGTGTATATTCTTCTCCATATGTTTTTACAATGTGACCAAAGGAATTATGAAATTGATGATGAAAAAGGGGATCATAACCTAAAGGCGATATTGAGAACTTTTCGTCTCGCTCCACTTCAATCTGATTTAAAATACTTAACAGAATTTTACCGATGGTTTCTTTTTCCGACATAGTTACTTCGATTGATTCATTTTTTCCTTCTTTGATATACCAAAACCGTGCAGTCACGGTTGAATCGTCTTCTGAAACCTCAACTGCAAGGCCTTCTCTTAGTATCCTTTCCAGAGAATTTAATGTAAACATATCATCTCGTTCCCTGGAGGTTTCGATTGGCGCAGCGATTGAATGTGAAACTTCAGTTTCCCCTACCAAAGGAACATCAATAATTTCCTCTTCTAAAAGAGTATTACAATGTCGTAGTAACGAGGTGGCTGAGATAGACATCTCTTCCAAAGCGTGGAGAATACCTGCTACAGTAGGATTGGTGATAAGGGATCTTATTTCTGAATAAGCTTGAGTTGAAATACTTTCATGTTTACGGAGTTCAGAGAGCATTTCAGTAAAGTTCTGTGTGGTCTGGAGTTCTTTCAAGCGTTCTAGCATTTTTACACGGGTCCTAGTTCGGGTTTTTCAACTCTAAGAAATTCTTTTTTATTATTTCATAAAGCTGGCTGAATTTTTAAAAAGTAATTATTTTTATTATATAGTATTATTAAAAGATATCGCATATCAGCTGGCATTATCACCTTAATGGATAAATGGAATCGAATCAGACTTGCTTTAAGGTGGATTGAGAAAATAAAGATGAAGTTTATGGAGTCTTCAGAAAAACCATTTGATCCTAATCTTCTCAACAAGCTTCCGCTAGGAATAGCTGTTCTTGATAGACATAATGATAATCAGCTGATTTTTATTAACAAAAAAGCACGAGAGGATTTACACCTACCTAGTGACTTGAGTTTGAGCGATGTTCTTTTCTCCACTTTCATCCATCCTTCAGAGCGCCAAAAATTCATGAGAGTCTGGAGTTCTGATTCTTTACCTAGAATTTCGGAGTGGAAAATAGTCACACCTTCAGAAAAGGCGTCATGGATTAAATTACAAGTTACTCCATTGAATAAACAGCTATATATCGTTCAGATCAGAGACATTGACAAAATCAAGAAGATTTCATCTAATTTATCCACAATTGAGGCTCAATACCAAGCATTAATCGAAAAAGATCCAAATTTCCTATTTATTTTCAAGAATGGAATCATTGAGTATTATAATCAAGCATTTATTGATAAATTAGGGTATACTGCAGAAGAAATAGATCAACGTCGTGGAATGCCAACTTTTCTTTTCGCCCCTGAACATCGTGAAAAAATTGCCCGTGTTCTAGTTGAAAGCAAGAGAGAGATAATAACAAGTATTGATAACCAAGAAAAAGATCCTCAAATTCAACGCCAAGATGAAACCATTGAGTTTGATCTTCTTTGCAAAGACGGGTCAAGAGTGCCTGTTCACGCTATTATCAATAGAGTATATTCTGGTAAAGATGTGATAATCCAAGGCATCATGATAGATTTATCATCAATTAAAGAGCTTCAAGATATGAAACTAGACTTCCTTTATTTAACCCAACATCAACTCCGGACTCCGCTTTATATCTTAAAGAATTCCTTAGATTTTTACAAGAAGAGGATTAGGGATGGAATAAATCCTGAAGAGAAGGAAATTTTCGAAAAAAACCTGATTGAAGTGTTCTCTCGGAATGTTGACAGCATGATTTCATTAACAAAGGATCTTAACGATATTGCGTTAATACAACATAGTAAACTAAAGTGTAATCTTCGTGGAGAAAGCTTTATCCCAATCCTTCAAGAGGTTATTGAGGATCTTGATTTTTTCTTACGGAAATATAGGATTGATCTTATTGTACAATATCCTCCCACACCGCTAATTGTTAATTTAGACAGAAACCGTATTTCACAAGCATTGAGAAATGTACTAGAAAACGCAATAAGATTTACTGGCCATGGGATTGTAGAAGTCAGTATAACAATTCAGAATAACAAATACTTAAAGCTTTTAGTGAAAGATAATGGGATAGGTATAGATCCAGCAAACCTTACAATTGTTGGAAAACCTTTTATGACATTTCACCCTTCTGCGAGTGGTCTGGGATTAGGTCTTTATCTTACAAAAGAAATTATAGCATTTCATGATGGAACAGTTGAGATTCTATCAAAAGGTTGGAAGACTGGGACTTCTGTCATCATCGTAATTCCCCTCCTTACTTCTCCAGAGGATTTAGCGTATTCTGGAGACAAATCTTTGGATGAAATCATAAGAACCGCGACTACTTCGGAGAATATGTCTAAACGAATCGATGCAATATCTAAATTGGGAGAAGGGACTTATGATGGACTTGAACTTGAAAAAGTGATCTCCATATTAGAAAAGGTCATTTTATATGATAAAGATCAAACGATTCGTAATCTAGCCAGTAAATTCTATTCACAAAAAGTCGAACAAACTAAGAATGCGACTTCTAATGCTTCCTAATTTGAATTATTCTCTTCTGGAAATCGATGTTCCTGTTTCTATAGCACCAGCATTACCTGTTCAGGAACAATTTCGTATCGTTCTAGATACATTAGATTCGCTGATTCATTCTTTGGATTTATACAGACAACAATTCTTCTTGGAGACTATCATTCGTATCAGGGAAAAAAAATACCATGAAATTTTCAACGATAATCAGTTTTCTGAAAACCACTCTTTTTGGGAATATAAAAACATCGGTTTTATGTATCACCCAAAACTAATTTTTCAAGATTTATTCACCCAAAGAAGTCATTATCAGCTCTTAACTACAATTCGGAACTTATTGTTATCTGAATCTCTTGATTGGTTATTTTTAATTAACCAGAAGGAAACTTACATCTTTTGTCTTTCTTTTAACCAATATTTACTTTGGTCACTCCTAATGGTTGGGTTAGATCCCTATTTATTAGCTTCAATACTTTTGGATTACATCTTTACACTATGAGCTGGATGTTGAGAGTCCCTATTTAAGAGATGTATGAGTCCCGTACAAGGCAGCAACACTCTCTTCTATCTGATCCTCAATTCGACCACATTCACTTAATAATCCAAATAGAATATTTGGTGGGGGTGAAAGTTCAATTTCTTTAACCACACAATCCCATAATTCCTCGATGAAATGGTCAATCGGTTCACGACAATCCATTATTTTGGGTGTCCTAGGAATCAAAATTTTAAACCGATCATTTAGTGTTTGAAGAAGTGAAACTTGTTTTTTATATGAAGCTCTCCCAGTATGAATGTTAAGCATAAACCACAGAAAATCCTTGAGTCTATTTGACTCGGTGTTATCAAAGCACAGTGAGGCTAATCTAACTCGATCTGATTCAGTAGTCCTGCAAAGGACATCAATTTGTCTGGGATTCTTCCATTCAAGCCAATAATAGCGCGGAACTCCTTGTGTTGTAGAGTTAATAACCCGACTTTTTATTAGGTTTAATGAGAAAAGGGATCTATAATCAAATTTTGGATCTAGGATCTTTTCCAATTGGACAGATTTCCTAAATTTGATTATTGAATTCTCTGAAAGATTAGCTCTGAAATATGATTGAATCAATGAATAAAAACGTTTTAGATCACTAATCCTCTTAATATTTTTATTAAAAAAATCGAATATTTCAATTCTAGATTCTTCTGGGGGGATTGCTATCGGTAGTCGTTTTAAATCGCCAATTCTGATTTGTGGTTGCCGACTCTCCCCTGTTGTTCTTATTATATTCTTCTCCACACCGTATAAGGACATTAATCGAGAGTTCAATATCCCCAATACATATGGCAAAGACCATTCTTTGTTTTTCAAGTTAATGACGTGGGTATTTCTTAGACTATAGAAATGTCCGTCTTTTGAGGTTCCCTCATCTAAAATCCCGATGAATTCTGGACATGTCTGTCTTAATATGATTTTTGATTTTTTGTATCTAGATTCATCTCCAGAAGCGAAAAGAACTGTCTTTCCAGTTTTACTGATATTTTTTTCCTCTGCAACTAGGTTTTCCTCAAAAGCTTTATCAAATCTTACAAAAGCTTTCTCTCCTTTATCAGAATGCCAATTGTTCATATACCTTTCAGGGATATCGTCTGCTCCATCAAGGGCTGGATGAAAAGTCTCATCTCTTTTTTCTGAGGAGAGAAAATAAACAGGAAGTAGCGAACTATATTCGAGACCACAAGCAGTATCACAGATTTCAGATAATGGGATGGTCTTAGTACTTTCAATTTTTTCTAAGAATTCAGTCTGTTTACTGATGATAAAAGAAATATTGGGAGTTTCATGGAATTTAGAAGCAGGAACAATTTTGGGTTGACACTTGGGGTCAAATGGATCTTCTAACCACTCTATATTACCTGATTTAGTGCCTCTCTCGCACACAATTAGCGAAACATCCACTTCAGAGGTTGGGAAGTTAATGGAAGGTACAATGGCCCTGATATTTGTGTTTTCCAACAAATATTTCCTCACATGAGAATATGACGGTAAATCTCTAAGAGCTTGATCAATTACGAAACCAATAATACCATCATCGCAGAGTAAATCCTTGAACCATAATTCCATGAAGAATAGGTATGCATTTGGTCTTTTTCCACCCAAATCTCGGTATGAACTTAGATAAAATTCCAAAAGATCAGGAAAAATTTCTTGTGTCTGCCGACTGTGATATGCAATAAAGGGAGGATTTGTAAGAATGACATCAAAACCTGATTTCTCTCTTAAGAACACTTCTGGAAAAGCTAATTGCCAAACAATAGGAAGTTCATGGCTATATTTAGAGAAAATCTCATCTTGGGTCGCTATTCCCCATGATTCCTCAATTAAATTCATGTACTCGTCAAAATGAGCGTCTGCTGAAATTCGTGTTCTTTGAATGACCTGCATACTATCCTCTTTAGGAGCACTAGCTACCATTGCATGACGGAATTTTCGAGCTAGTTTTGATGAATTGTTTAATAATGTCGCCTTATCCTCTATTTGACTAAAATCACCCTTCAAAATTGAATTGAAAACTTGAATATTGAGTTTAAGAGATGGAAGCAAATATTTCCTTCTCTCACGAATAACAGGTAGGTATCTATCGATCTCTTCAACCAATAAATTAGACCACAAATTTAATTTTGCAAATTCGACCGCTTGAGGATCTTTATCCACGCCAAAAATATTTTCCAAGAGCGCTAGCTCACCAAGTTCAACGCGTAAAACCTGAAAGTCTGGTAATTTCCCTTTAGAATAAAATACCTGGGTCAGTCTTTTGTCTAAATGTTTGTTAAACTCTTTGTATGCTTTAATGATTTTTCGATAAGCCAAAACTAGAAATGTACCACTTCCACAGGATGGATCTAATATTTTATAGCTACTGAGATTACGAATTTCTCTGATAGATTCCTCAAAGTGACCATCTTCAAGCTGTACCATTGCTTTTTCAATAATTATATCAACGTGCGAGGTTATAGACTTCTCAACCAAGTATTGTGCAAAAGATACAGGTGTAAAATACGATCCCTCCTCTTTTTGAAGTTGATCCCAGTCCTTAATTGAAACGTATTCGATTCCTCCCTTTTTTATCATTTCTAGTTTATGAGCAAGAAATCTCTCATATACAGAACCCAAGATGTCCAAAGTTAACAAATTTAGATTATATCCATAAATACCAAGATCCTTCGAGGTAATTTCAATACCTATTAACTTGATAATCGAAACGCAATTTAACTTAGGATTTCCCATTACTTTAAGAATTTCTAACAATAATTCATCAGGGAAATCCTCTAAAAACCCCATTTCTTCTTCAAATAGGTCAGTGTCATATATTGAATAGATTTCTTTAAATGCGCTATCAAGTACAGTACCAAGGGACTGATTAAGACCAATAATTCCTTCTTTCCACTGGATACACCGTTTTCGCATCCATTCATAAGGAAGAACTCCTTTATTTTCTAATATTCTTGTGAAAATAATTCTAGATAGTAAAGTCTGGGAGAGCCCTCTTAGTTCATCAGTATCTCGGATGTTCTTTGATCGGAAAATTCCATTTGCTATAATAAGTCTCCACTTTTTCATATCGTTGAGAAATAATTCATCAAGTGCTTTACGGGTCGTCTCTCTGTAAAGAGATGAGGGTAAATCAGACTTTAAACCCTCTGGAGAAAGAACTTTTCTTAAAGGGTCAATTTGATCAGATAATTCCTCGAAATTAATTTCTAAAAAAGCTAGGCGGTCATTGTGGTAGAAAAAAAGGAAATCTTGAAAATTTGTTAGCAATCCCCAGAATACTGTTGAGCCTGAAGTGTTTTCTTTATTATATCTTTCTATATCATCAAGGAGTTGGTCTATGTGCTTCTCAAGGTTTTTGTTGAATAGTGGTTTAACTTCAACAAACATTCGTGGAGTATTTTCAATAACCAAGGCGTAATCAGTCCATTTTGATCCACGTTCAGCTACCCCAAATTCTCGTGTGAACCTTAGAGGTGAGGTAATATCTTGACTCCATCCCAACGTGGAGAATAAAGGTTCAATAAAGTGTTGTTTTGTCAAATCTTCAGGTTTTGCAGATGAATCTGGGAACACCTTGGCTAATAATAATTCTCTACAATTTACAATTAAATTTTTAATTAGTTTTTCAGGCACTTAAGACACCAAATTCCCTTACTTCTTAATCATTGTTTTATACTCAAAGTCTAATATTTTCAATATTCTCATCTCCCTATTTCCAAGTGCAATGAATAACTAGAATAATGAAAAGAAGAATAACCAAGAGGAGGTGGTGATTTCTTTTTTCCATAAGATTCAGGTACCTATATTTTTTCACTATTTTAAGCTTTGCTGTTAAGGATTGCATGGTCAAGGAATTTATATCTAAAAAAAGTCATAAACTCGAAACCTCGCGATATAGATAGTTTTTGAGTGTATTATATCAGTTTATACTTGTTTGACCATATAATAGAATGTTGAACGTAAACCTAGATCCAAGAAGTAATCGAGTTGGCCTTGTTGAATAGACTGCATAGATAGATAACTTTATCTTGTGTTTGAAAAGAATAATGAATTGTAGGAATGATAAATTCTTGGGAGTGTCTATGAAAAGCGAAAAGAAGAGTATTCTTGTTGTAAATGATGACCAAGACACCTTGGGGTTTCTACAAGTACTTTTGAAGAATGAGGGATACGTTGTCTGGGGTGCAAGGAATGAGCAGGGGGCACTGGATCGAGTACATGAGAATCTTGACCTTATCCTGTTAGATGTGGAACAACCAGAAACCTCAGGGATTTGCAAAAAACTCAAAAGTGATAGTCTATATAAACACATACCTATCCTTAATATTTCAGGACTGGTAAGGGAAGAACATAGAGCACAAGGATTACAGGCAGGTGTGGATGAATATTCAGCAAAATGGTTCGATATGTACAGCTTATTACAATTGATCATCGAACATCTGTGATATATAACTACGGGAGTCAGTTACACATCAGGGGAAAAACTTTCTAGTCTTAGTACAACGGATAAATTATAAATATCCTTGTGGAGTGCATAGACCCCTATTATCCCATCTCTAAAGTACCAGTAAATATTTCTATAATGATAGCCATTGTAACTTGAAGGTTTTCGCCAGAATATATTTTCTGAATTTGGAAACTTTTCTTTAGGGACTACATCGCCATTCTCAAGTAAAAATTTCAAAAGATCAGGTGGTTCGTCTTGTGCGTGTCCAGAATGAAAAGGAGGGGAAAACTTCCCATAAGAATCCATCTTTCCTAGACGATATTTCCTATCAGTCTGTTTAACTTTCCAATATTTCATTAATAGTAGGTTCCATTGATCAGTGTGTTTATTTGGCATACCAAACCCAGATTTTATAAAAGCACGATAAATCTTCTTTGAATTTGTTTTCTGGAAGAAATCATTCGATGCAGAGGTACCATTATGCAGCATACATGATCCATCTGGCTTAAAAACAAGATAAAGCTGTTCGATTAAGGGAACATTCCGAAAGTTTTTTTCATTATGAATGCAAAATTTTTTCTTAAATAGATCTTTAAAACTATGATTTTCTCCTCTTCCTAATTACTAAAAGAATTACCAGACTAAAAAGTCCAATATTGATAATTATGAAGTAGTAAGTTAGTTCAGAACCAGTTCCATTAACTGATCCATTAGACGATTCGAGTGAAATTACAACAGTTCCTGGATCTGAACCATTAACAGTATTGTAAGGCCAATAGCGAAAGTCATCACGCATGTAAAAAGCATTGGTAAAACTGAGGTTATTCAGTTCTTCCACAAAGACTTTTGCAAAGTGACCATCAACACAGCTACAATAAGTGATAACTTCAGATCTCCCGTAATTCTGGATACTGGATAAAGTCTGTTCATCAACTCCCTCAGTGAGGGGGAAATTTACCGCAGTGGGTATGTGTCCATCAATATAAGCACTATTATCTCGAACATCTATCAGAAGCGGTTGGTCAGACGCGTAGATTTTTGACCAGACCTCTTCTGCGCTATAAGACGCAATTGCGGAAGTCATTGTGAAGGGGGTCAGTACTGACAGCACACATAGGACTAAGATAACTCGTCTTATTGGTCTTTCCTCCGTTTTGGTTTAAAAGTATCTGCCTTAACTTCAGGGAATTTTCTCTCAACGGCCTCGGATAGATCCGAAATGTGTTTTTTATGAGATGCGACTTTATCCTCAGGAATTCTCTCAATAATCTTCATCCTTCGTCGTCTTCTAAGAAATATAAACAGTCCAACCAATGATCCTCCTAATATTGGGGGAGTAAAAAAGCCAACGAGGAGAGATATTGTTTCAAACAATTGATCTAACCAAGTTGAATTGGTTACGCTAGTGTTTGTTGTGTTGGGTGGTGAAGTTGATAAAGGACTGGAACTCACAGAGGTAGTTGGTAAGCCTGATACTTGAATAGAAATATTATCCTCATCAAAAGACACCCCATTACTAATTCGGACTTGAATGAGATTATCACCGTTCTTGAACGAAGAAATATCGTTAATGGTGAACAACCATTCATTCCCAGTGGTCTTATTTGCCAGTAACCAATAAGAACTATTATCTTCCCGATCTTTAACATACCAATACGACCCATAAAGAACAGTAATTGAGGAAGTATTAGAAGTAGCAATGTAATTTCCATAAACAGTTAAAGTCTGTGAATAACTGAAATCAATCATCATCTTATTGGAGGGGGAAATGATTGCGATTTGTAAATCCATGAGGGAAAAGACTAGGGAATAAGAATAGGTACTCACTCCATCAAAAATTTGAACCTTAAGAGTCGAATCGAATCCTGATTCACCGATTAGCCTACTGGCGATTGTGCAAGAGAAGGTTGATTCGTATTGTTGAAGCTCATTCTTTGTAGCATTGACCTCTGCAAAGTCGTGCAGATATTGACCTGAAAGGGAAATATTGGGAGGTTCGTAGGAGACCATATCCCCAGTAAAATGGATAGTATCCCCGTAATCAATAGCAGTATTATTGATGGTATAGAAATTCATAACAGGAGGGAAATAATCAGGGATACTAGTAATATTTTGGAGCAAAGAATCGATTTGTAAGTAGGCGTGACGAATTAAATTCAAGGATT
>JAEOTY010000270.1 GCA_016839625.1 Candidatus Hodarchaeota archaeon | reverse complement strand
AGGTGTTGAATGCAGCAGCAGCTGTTTTAGAGGATGATGGAACATTTCTAATAACCCCCCAAGATGGTATGACCTTGCGAAACATGGATAAATCTCGTTTTGCGATGGTTGACTTAAAAATTCACCCCAACTATTTTGGTAGTGAGTTTGAGTGCGATAAAGAGTATCTCATAACCATTCAAATGCAAGACTTGAAGAAAATTCTACAGCGCGCACGAAAAGATGATATATTGACTTTGGAATTAGATGAACATAATGACACTCTTAGCTTCCTTTTTGAAGGTCATGTAAAAAGACGTTTCGTTCTACCTCTCACCTTGGCCGAGGAGAACGTACTTCCTGACCCTACATCACTCAAACTTGATGCCCAAGCCAAATTAAGAGGAGGGGCTTTGACTGAATTCATTAAAGACGCCGCTATCATCGGTGGTAGCATTAAAATTAATGCTGAGGCTGGAAAACTAAGTTTTAGTAGCTCACAAGACAAAAAAGAGGTTAAAATTGATATCAATCTTGATTCAGATGAATCAGAAGCCCTTGAAATTAACGCTGAAAACCCATGTGAAGCGTTGTACTCAATAGATACCTTTAAAAACCTTATTTTGGTTGATCAAGCCTTTGCAGTTGTTAATCTTGCTTTTAGTACAAACCATCCTTTAAAATTGGTTTATGAAAACGAGTCAGGGATAACTTTGGGATATCTTCTTGCACCAATGCAACCTGAAACTGAAATTGAGGAGGAAGATGACAGCCAAGCTTATGCCGATGAGGATTGGGATGAAGACGACGACGACGAGGATTATGATGAAGACGACGAATAACAAGAGGAGATTACATCTAATAACCTTTGAATAGTGCAACATAGGGGAAAACATTGGTCAAAATCGAACGTATGTGGACGGAATTATTCCGACCAAAAACATTAGATGAAGTCGTTGGCCAAGTGGACATCGTCAAAAGTTTAGAACAGTTTGTACGAAGAGTAGATTTTCCCCATATGCTTTTTTCTGGACCACCAGGCGTGGGGAAAACAACCTGCGCTGAGGCGATTGTCAATGATTTATATCCTGCTGCTGAACGTGGAGGTAACGTAAAGCGATTAAATGCTTCTGACGACCGTGGTATTAATGTTGTTCGTCAAGACATCAAGAACTTTGCCAGAATTCTTCCATCAAGTTCTTCTAGCTTTAAATTAATTATCCTGGATGAAGCAGATCAGATGACAAACGATGCACAACATGCATTACGTCAAACAATGGAACGCTATAATGAGATTACACGTTTTATCCTCATTTGCAATTATAGCTCAAAAATAATCAGTCCTATCCAATCACGGTGCGCTATTTTTCGCTTTAGAGGACTTGAAAAAAAGGATATTAAGTTCCAGCTACGACATATTGCCAAAAAAAAGCAATTGATAGTAGATGAGGAGGCATTAGATGCTTTATATGAGAGTTCCGAGGGTGATCTTAGACAAGCAATCAATGCCTTGCAAGCTTCAGCTTCTTTGACTTCTGATATCTCTGTAGAAGTGGTCTATCAAGTTCAGGGATATGTAAAACCGGTTGAAGTAAGAGCTGCTATTTTGGAGTGTTTAAAAGAATCTCCTAATTTTATATCTGCTCGAAAACATATTCAAAATTTGATGGAATCTTATGGGCTTTCAGGACAGGATCTAGTGAAACATCTGAATCGAGAGTTGGGTCGAATGTCTGATGATGTATTACATGAATTTATTCGGTATGAGGCGCTATCCATGCTTTCTGAAGTGGATTATCGTATCGCAACTGGATGCAACCCACTCATTCAATTGGATGCTTTCTTAGCAAAACTGATTTTAGCTTCACAAAAACAGAGGTAGATTATTTGGGTTCAGCTTGGGTGCAGAAATATGCGCCAAGACGTCGTTCCGAGGTGGTTGGTAATAAAGAAAGTGTCAATTCTATTATTGCTTACCTAAACAAATTCCGTAATCCAAAATTGAGATCTAAACTGGTTAAAAAGGCAATTTTATTATTTGGTCCTCCAGGGATCGGGAAAACGAGCTCTGTTCTCGCCATCGCTAATGGGTTAAACTTTGATGTTGTTACAGTGAATGCTAGTGATAGTAGGAATAAGAATTCACTTCAAAATGTTCGAAATGCATCTGTTTTTAGTTCTTTGAAGGAGAATTTAGACTCAAAAATTGTGGGTCAAATTCTATTAATTGATGAAGTCGACGGACTGAGTGGAACTGCAGACCGTGGCGGATTGAGAGAGATTGTAGATATAATCAACTCTACAAGAGTTCCCTTGATTCTAACTGCCAATGACGTTACCCCGCAAAAGTTTTCAACCCTTAAAAAATATTGTGAGTTGCGTGAGTTCAAATCTCCCACTTCTGAAGAAATTCTAGAAATCTTACATCGGATCGTTGAAAAAGAATCAATAGCTGTTTCTGATAAAACTCTGAGAAAATTAATCAAAATGAGCCAAAATGATATCCGTGGCTCCATCAATTCATTACAAGCAGTAGCCAGTGGAAAACAAGAAATTGATAATGAAGATTTAGATGTAATTGCTTATAGAGATACAGCTGTTGAAATTCGTGAGTTTCTTCGGACTTTATTTGTTGAAGCTAATGGTGAGAAAGCGTATCAACAAACACGTGTAATGTCTGATGTTGATTATGGTAAACTTCTTCTCTTACTGCGTGATTTGTCCATTCATTTCATTTCAAAAAATGATTATAATCAGTTGGCTCTTGTTTATGATCTATTGGCAAAAGCAGATGTTTCTTTATCTCGTGCGCAGAGGAAAATGGTTTGGTCACAATTAGCCTACTTCTACAACTTTTGCACAAAAGAATTATCAAATCTCATAACACCTGCTAGCGACTTACCTTCTTTTCCAGATTGGCAATTACAGGTACCTTCTTATTGGATAACTCTTTCTCGTCAAAAAAAAGGGAGGAAAATCGCTTCGAAGGTGGGTCGTATGTGTAAGGTTTCGACACAAGGAGCGATCAATTTTTACATTCCTTATTTGCGGTTTATTTTTCAAAATAGTGCAGAAATGGCGGCTGAACTATCAACTGAATTTCAATTCTTCGATATTGAGCCTGGAAAGCGTAAAACCAGAATCATATGGAATGGAGAAATTGATTACTTCGTTAAAAGAAAAGATATCAATCGTGCAATTAAAAAGAGGATTAGAGAGCTTTATCCACAATTGAATCGTATTAAAGAGAGAAAAATTGATACAAAAACCTTACAACAGATCAGGGAACAACATGAACTAATGAGAAAAGAAATTCAGACAGAAACAATCAGAAAGAAAAGGGATTCACAGCCAAAACAAGAACAGAAATCTAAAAAGCAATCAAAAAAATCAAAAAAATTAAAAACGAGAAAGGAGGAGGGGAATGATAAACAAAAAATAAAGAAACCTACAAAGAACTCCAAGAAAAAAGTTGGAAAGAAAGTCTCAACTAAAAAAACACTTGCCGACTTCCTATAAAATTAATCAATTTCCTCAAGTTAACTCTTTTAAACGGTAATTTGCTTTCTGTTGTATGAACCAGATCTCTAGCTCTTGTGCTTCTTGTAAAATCTTTCTAAGAGCGTTAATACCAACAATTTCATTTCCAGTATTTATCAACAAACTTGCTTTCAAAAAATTAGAATCGAGGATGAAAGCTTTTGATCCTGACATCATTGCACACTCCTCCGCTAATGTAGAATGTCTCTCTGCTAACTTTAAATTTCCTTGTTCTAACTCCATGTAAGCTAGATTTAGATGGGCATCAATCGCTACTTTTAAATCAACCAAATCGCTTTGCGTGATCTCTAATGATCGTTGATAGCATTGTTTAGACATGGGAAAATCTTGCGTTAAGAAATGAATGTACCCCATGCTCAGATAGATACGTGAGAGAGCATGAATGGAATTCCATCTTATGAAAACCTTTTCAGCTTGATTCAATAACTTTAGCGCTTGAGACTCATGATCACGTAAAGCAAGGAGTTCT
>JAEOTY010000269.1 GCA_016839625.1 Candidatus Hodarchaeota archaeon | reverse complement strand
TGCAATAGATAATTGTTTTATTTTCACGTTCATTGTGCTCTTTTACGATTTTCCTGAGTCGTCTTGCTTCTTTAACATCTAGGGTGTTTGTAGGTTCATCTAACATCAGAATAGGAGCGTTATTGATTAACGCGCGTGCGAAAGCCACTTTCATTTTCATTCCTGAAGAAAGGGTTTCAACAGTCCTGTCAATGAAATCATCCAGCTCTAAAAGATCAGTTAATTCAGATATTTTGTTTCTACGTACTTTTTTTGGGACATGGTACAAAGCACCAAAATATTCAAGATTCTCTCGACCAGTTAGCTTCCAATAAAGCCCTCGTTCTCCCATTAACATAGCCCCAATCGACGCTTTGACCTTTATTTCTTGATCTAGAGAAAAACCATTGATTCTAGCTGTTCCTGAGGTAGGCAAGAGTAGTGTAGTAAGAATTTTAATCAAAGTTGTCTTTCCTGCTCCGTTTGGACCAAGTAATCCAAAAATCTCCCCTTTGTTTACATGAAAAGAAACACTTTTCAGAGCTTCAACTTCATTAACTTCGCTTTTAAACAGTCCTTTCCTTTTTTTAGAATGGAAGGTCTTTGATAAATTCGAAACTTCAATAATTTTATCAGGAATCATGGAAAGAAACCCTCAGAAGATTTTTCTGGATATTTAAATATACAAGAAAGTTTAAGTTTGTTACACTTTCTTTTTCTTTACATCTATGATATAGTAAAAGAATTACACTTTATGCTTTAAATAGTTTCTTTTTCTGGCATAACATTCCTATGCATCAATAAGAAAAGTTAAAGAGGTTCACAAGCCGAAACACATTTTATTTATTTATTAAGGACTAGTTTTTCTTACTATTACATTAATTGGAAAAACATTGAAAAAAGAATCACCAAGGAAGAATACTTCAATATTTGTAGATGTAGAGACTTTTCTTTATTACTCTTAAGATCCTTGAAATAAAACTTAATAGATCTACTTTACAGCATAAATGTACAATTGAACAAATATAGGGGTAAGAAAGCTGAGCAATACAATTCAAGTCCTACTTTACGGGTTAGAAAGTAGTGGTAAGTCAACAATAATAAAATCATTTCAAGAAGGACACTTTTCCACAGGCATCCCATTTACAACTCAAAAGTACACAGAGATAAGACTGACTGCAAACTTATTTTTTGATATATTGGAAGTTGGGGGAAGAAGAGACGTAAGAAGATTAGCAATAGAAAACATCGATCAGGTGGAAGCAATTATACTTGTCATTGATGGGAGTAATGAAGGGAGCTTTAAAGATGTCAAGATTGAGTTTGAAAAGATTCTTCAACATCCTCACTCTCGCGGTAAACCGTTAGCTATCCTTTTTCACAAAAAAGATATTGCTCGGGTTCATCCTGCAGTTATTATTGAAAAATTCAATCTAATTGACAGGATTGATAGGCCACACAAGGTTTTCTCAACAACAGCTAAAAGCCCGCAAGATTTTGGACAAGTCCTCACTTGGATACATAAATGTTTGTCCGAAAAGGACGTATTTTTAGAAGATCGGGCTACAAGATTCTATAAGATTTATATTCTTGATATACTTAATGATCAGAATAAAGGACTCCCGTTTCTAGAAATATTAAGCCAGTTAAAAATAATTTCTAGGTCTGGTCAAGTAGAATTCGACAGAGATAATATTGTGGTCATTCTCAAGAAATTATTGTCTAGTGGTGATATTGAGTATATTGAACAATCTGAAAAATGGAGGATTACTGAGAAAGGACAGAATAGAATTGAAAGTTCAGAATTAGTTAAAGGAGATAAATACGAGGATTTGAAAGAGTATTTAGATAAATCACGTGCATTAGATTCTTCAGAGGATCCAACAACTAGTTTGGATAAAGATAAAAAAGATATACTTGATGAATTTGAAATAGATGAGTTAGCAGAACTATATAAGAAGTCTACTTCAAAGAAACGGGAAGATAGAGCATGACTGGAATAAGTAACAATTCACGAATCTTTAAATGAGTCAATTGCTTCGATCGCGCATTCAATTGATTTTTTCACTCCTTCTTGGAATTGAGAATAATTCTCTTCAACATTACCAGAATATATATTGGTTTTTTCTTCTAAATTCCCATCTGATGTCAGTATTGTACCAGTAAAAACCTCTTTAAGCGATCCGAAGATAAAAAGTGTCGATGATTCCATTTCTACACATACAGCACCATATTGTGCCCATTTTAGATACTGATTAGGATCAGGTGAATAATAAATGTCAGTTGACCATACAATGCCCAAATTATATGGAATATTCTTTTTTTTAGCAGAATCACAAAGTGTCCGATGAACCTCTGGGCTAGCTACTGCTGGAAATTCAATTGGAGCTAGTTGTGAAGATGTACCCTCATCTCTAACTGCTGCTTGAGGAATGAATATCGTGCCAATCCCCATCTCTTCACCTGCTTGAAGAGCTCCACATGATCCAATTCGTAAGAAAAATCTCCCACCTGCACGATAAGCTTCTTCTAAAACTATCGCTGTGCTAGGACATCCCATACCTGTTGTTAACACGGTAACAGGAACATGGTTTTTAGGAGTAACCCCTTTGTAAGAAACAAGACCACGATGTTCTGCGGCCAATTGAGACTCCTCTAAATAACTGGCAATAATTGAGACTCGATCTGGGTTCCCACTGATTAAGCAGAATCGGTCCACAGATTCTAGCTTAATGTGAGGCTGTGGCTTTATTTGAGCCATTATACAAACTTCCTTTTCTAATTTCTAAATACTTACTAGTTTAAGCTTACCTTTCTATCATCATTGTTAATGCTTCACCGCCCCCAAGGCATATTGTCGCCAAACCCCGATGTCCACCACGTTTTTTGAGTTCATGATAAAGAGTCACTATAATCCTTGAACCAGAGCATCCTAACGGGTGTCCTAGAGCTACTGCTCCGCCATTGACATTGAATTTATCATTTGGAATATCGAAGCTATTTCGTACTGCACAGCTAGCCGATGCAAAGGCTTCGTTATGTTCAATGAGATCAAAATCGCTGATGGTATCACCAGTCCTTTTGAGTAAGTTTTCAACACCCGTTACAGGAGCTTCCATGACCCATTCGGGCTTTGTAGCATTAGTACCATAAGGTCCTATCTTTGCTAGAATTGGAATTCCCTTCTCTTCTGCCACTTCTTCTGCCATAACTACCACAGCACTGGCCCCATCAGATATTTGTGACGCATTACCAGCTGTAACTTTTCCATCCTTCTTAAACACTGGAGGTAATCGGGCTAACTTTTCCAGAGTAGTATCTGGACGTATTCCTTCATCTTTCGTTATAGTAACGGTGCCTTTTCTGCGTATAGGAATTTCCACAGGCACAATTTCCTCCTTGAACTTCCCTTCCTCTGTTGCTCGATGAGCACGTTGATGTGATTGAAGGGCGTACTCGTCCATCTCTTCCCGACTGATATTAAAACGCTCGGAAACTATATCCCCAGTGTTCCCCATTGCCATGTCATTATAAATGTCATAGAGCCCATCATGATACATTGCATCAATTAACTGGTTATTTCCATATCGGTATCCTTGTCGCCCTTTCATAAGCAGGTAGGGAGCCATTGACATGTTTTCTGTCCCCCCTGCAACCACAATATCCATATCTCCAGTTTTTATCAATTGAGCAGCCCAGATTATAGCTGCCATACCAGATCCACAAACTTTGTTTATAGTTATTGCTCCTACCGAGACTGGTAATTCCGCATAGATCGTTGCTTGACGAGCAGTGTTTTGTGCACAGCCCGCTGAAATAACCTGCCCCATTATGACATGATCAACCTCCGATGGTTCTAGTTGGGATCTTTTAACAGCTTCTTTAATTACTACAGCCCCTAGTTTGGCTGCAGAAAAATTGGAGAATGCTCCTAACATTCGACCCGTTGGTGTTCTTGTTAAACTTACTAATACTGGAGTATTCAATGTAAAAACCTCATTGACCTTTTGAGAATGTTCTCAATCATGAATAATTTATTCTTTTCTAGCCATTTTTCAGCTATCTTTTATAATAAGGAAGAAATATCAAAAAATACATCAAATATGGCCAACCTGCTAACATCATTTTTTAAAAGAACTTTGGAAAGAATGGTACTAAACCAATACTAACTTTATCTATCTATATCCAACTCATGGAGAGAATTCTTTATCTTTCATTAGAAAAGGGTAATTTTGTCGCCCCTATTTTCTTTAGAATGCGTTTTTTGAGCTTTAGAGGTTTCCATTTTAATATATAAAGTGTCTCTTGTGAGTACAAGAATTCTCTTCTATATTATTTTTTAAGGAGTATTGAACTGTTTACCCAGTAACATTCGAAAATATCTTCTTTAGTGGGAGATACCCAGTTCGTAATATTCCAGTGTTACTCATTATAAATGAGAATGATCTATTTTTAACCGTAATCACGAAGTCTGTCATATAGAGTATATCAAGTATCCGTTATTTGATTTTTTATTGATTAAGGGTTACTCATTCTGACTTTGGAATCGAATAGCTTATAAAGGACCGCGAGACAGAGTGACGAAAATAAGCTAGCGTAAGATCTACATGTTAAAAAAGTAAAAATATCTCATTATATTGAATGGAAGATGAGAATAAGATCTCTAGCGCAAAGGGATTACAAAATGAAAAAACACGAAACATCTCGCGGAACCTCTCGTAGTATACTGAAATCCAGCACAAAACTCCGCACTAAAATCGTTCTAATTGGCGATGGGGGTGTGGGGAAAACCGCGCTACGCCGCGCTTGGTTAGGGGAAGGATTCAAAACAGAATATTTGATGACAATTGGCGCTGATTTCGCTAGCCAAGAAATGTCTTATTATCATTCAGAAACCAGATCAACTTATGATTTGAAGTTTCAAATCTGGGATTTGGCTGGTCAACCACGATTTAAAGCCGTTAGAGACCTCTATTATCGTGGAGCAATCGGGGCTCTTTGTTTCTTTGATATTTCAAATCAAGAATCATACATGAACCTTGTTGAATGGATACAGAATTATTGGAATTTAAATGGGCATGGAAAACAACCTCTTATTATTGTGGGTTCCAAGTGTGATCTTCGAGATAATCCAGCTTTTCCCTCTCAAGTATCAGCACGCCATGGGAAAGAATACGCAGCAGAACTAACTAAACTTATAAAACATAAGCAAGGCTTTACAGTTCATTACATTGAAACTTCTGCGAAAGATGGTATTAATATCGATGAAGCGTTCAGAATTCTAGCAAAAGAAATCATCTCAAGCTACGTTTTTCAAGAGAAAGTTCGTACTAACCGGAAAACAAGTCAAAAAAAAATGCTGACTGACCAAATTCGTTCGAGATAATCTTTTTCTACCTTTCTTTTTCCTCTCCTGCATTTTTGTATTGTATTGACCACTCTCTCAAATTCACTATTTTCTACTGTAACTATTTTTTGTATAGAAAATAACCCCAGAAGAATTTTATGAGGATGGTTCCTGTATTGAACTCAACTCAAAAAACAGTTGGTTTTGATTTTAATACATGCTAGAGGAACTGTTCATGAAACAAATTTTAAAGGTTTTTAAAAATTTTAATTTTTCAAAAGAGGAGCAAGAACAGAATCAGATGATCTTGGATATGGTTTATGAGCTTGCTATGAATGAAATTATTGAAAAAGAGCAGGATTGGGACGAAGAAGGAGCACATTTTGATCCTCAGACCAAACAAGTTGATTACCCATCAGGAATGATGGAGTTATTCAAAAAATGTCAGGAAAACGACTTATTTGCGATTATTGTTCCTGAGCAATATGATGGATTTGGATTAAGTTATACTCTATGGACTGCTGTTATCGAATTAATGGCACGTGCATCGTTGGCATTTTCAATGTTCTTTCCAAGTCAAAGTCTTAGCATAGAAATCATTAATAATTATGGTACGCCAGAGGCTAAAGAAAAATACCTTCCTCTACTATCAAGTGGAGATGCTATTGGAGCTATGGCGTTTTCTGAACCTAATGCTGGTTCTGATATTTCAGCTGTTGCTACAAAAGCAGAAAAAGAAGGTGATTCCTATTATTTAACAGGAAACAAGGTTTTTCTATCACATGGGGGTGCTTCAGGTACTAATATTGGTCTCGCGGTCACTGATAAATCCTTAGGTCCAAGAGGCTTAAGTGCTTTTGTAATTGATCCAAAAATTGCTAAGGATGGATACGAAGTAGTCCGAATCGAAGAAAAGATGGGTTTACATGGATCGATAACAGCTCAAGTTGCTTTAGATCGGGCTGAAGTACCGAAAGAGAATCTGTTAGGTAAAGAGAATGAAGGATTAAGGTTGATTCTAGGAAGCTTAGCCTCGAGTCGAATTGGGATTGCAGCCCAATCAGCGGGGATTGCAGAAACTGCTCTACAGGAAAGTATCAATTATGCAAACCAGCGTGTTCAATTTGGTAGGCCGATTGGAAAGCATCAAGCTATTTCATTTATGCTTGCAGACATGGCTACTCAAGTACACCAAGCACGACTATTATATCTAAATACTGCTCATATGAAACACAATGGAGAAGACACACAAATCGAATCATCAATGACAAAATACTTTACAACGGAAATAGCTCAAAAAGTCACTTATGATGCCGTTCAGATTCACGGAGGATATGGCTACAGTCGAGAATATCGGGTAGAACGGCTATTCCGAGACGCACGAGTATTAACAATTTATGAAGGCACATCGGAAATGCAAAAAATGATTATTTCTCGTGGTACTTTAGCTCGTGCTCAATGAGTAGAATTTATCACAGATGGATTGAAGACCAACTATGGCTCAGAGTTGTTACCCTTCTCTTTTCTTTTTCCTTTCCTCTTCAAAATGAATAAAAAAAAAGGAAATCACTCAAATTCTTTTAAAACTTCATTGAGGATTTCTACTGTAGTTTCAATAATCATTTTTGAAGTCGCATTTTTTATGGTTTTTGCCATTAGTCTATAGGATCCCGTAACTTTAATTTGTATTTCAATAAAAACGCCAATACCTGAATCTATATCTTCTAAACTTATTGTATAGAAAACTTCACCAGGAGCAGGAGTAACTTCGAATTTTGTAAAACGATCAATTCTTGGGCCTATTTCAACGTTGGAAAACTCTCTCCCCTGAGCGTGAGTTTTATGTTGTACAATTGCATCAAAGAATTTGTCTTTGATTTTTTTCAGATCAGCTGGTGTCTCTTTGAATTCAAATATTAATTGCTTATCTTCAGGTTTTGGTTTTTCTTTACCACTTACCACGACCCTCACACGAGCGATATTCTGGACTCGTGCATAGGGAGTTTGAGAGTCGCCTTGCCTGTGTGAGGTTACACGAACTGACGGGAAGTAAGTGTCACTCTCAGAGAAGGAATATGTAGTCTTCACCTTCACCTTCCTCTTAACTTTGATCTGCTCGGAAACTGGATAATCGCCAGCGCCTTCGAAATCCCATTCTACGCAAACAACCGAACCTGCATCTGGAGGTGTTTCGATAACCGCGGAAAACTTCACTTTCTTCCCAACTTTAACATCTGCGCGCTCTACTCCATTTACTGTAAGATTAACCACTGGTTGTATTCCTTTGCGTTCCGCAACGGATGCTGGTACTTGTACTTGACCATCTACCACTTTATATGTTGTACTCGCCGGGGGTGCTACGCCTTTTTCAACCCATGCACTCACGTCGCGCAGTGCTTGTTGTAACACGCCTCCAAAGTTAATGATTCGTGTGGTTATTACTGGTGGAGTGTCAAACTGCGTGACCACAGGTGGAGTATGCAGTGCACGATCAATGAACCAGAGTCGGTAGTTGTCTTCGAACTGTTCTCCTAATGTGGCTTTCACCCTCGAACGATACCAGTCTGCCTGCCAAGCATAAGCGATTTCGTCCATTATACATTCTACTACAATCATCTTGCCTTTAAACTTGCCAGTTTGGACTGAACCAGCGCCACCCGATGCATAGCGCGGACCCACAAGCTCAGCTCGTTGTGGATACAGAGGTTTACCATCAGCGCCTCGAAAGTAGTCATAAACGTAATATTCAGGTGGCGGAATCTGATGGCGATGGTAGGTTTGAACAGCAAGATAGTTAGAGTTGTCGATTAACACTTTGTCACCTACCTTGATCTTTGCTAGATCTTGGTAGTATTTCTCGCCATAGGCAAGCATTATCATGTCATCAAACGCTCCAATAATGTAAGCCACACAACCCTCTGCTTCGCCGCTTTTCAAGAAGAGTGAAGCTCCCTGTATGTCACCCTCTGGCACACTTTCGAACTTAAATCCTGCTGGGACTGTTATGTTACCAGCTTGCCCAGCTGAAATCGACAATGAGCCACCCATTTTCCTGATATCATCAGGCATAATTAGCTTGCTTATGGTTGTTTCGTGTTTGATACGAGCGACTAAAAGTGACTGGGGTGGATCTGCACCAAGATAGCCTGGTTCCTTCCAGAAATCTTCAAAGTACGTAGGATCCCACTCGATAGTTTGGTCAAGAAGGGTTGTCAAAACCCCTGTATAACCGAATGCTATCCTCTGATAATTAAACCAAGCTTGTGGGGGAAATCCCATCTTAGTCACTTCGGTAAGTGCCTCTCGTTCCTCTTCATTTAGTCCAGCATACATGTCACCGCTACCACCAGGCTCTGTCGCATCAACGATGGTAGGCATTTTATCCTTCAGAATACGCATTGCATGAGCCTGAATTGTAAAATTGTTGAGCATACTCATTGGTGTTCCGTGAATAAATGGCACCACGCCGTCCCAGATACCAACTGTGTTTTCTATACAGCTCATGGTCTTATATGCCCCACCGCTGCCGCCCCAAGCATAACCATAGGGGCGTTGGGGGCCATACATTTCAGAGGCCAAAACACGCGAATACTTCGCTACTGCCGCACTGGTCCGATACCCGGCGATGGTGGGATCATCCCCTGGGAACATATCCAACCTCCCTAGGTTCGATTCCACAAAATAACCGCCACTCTCGAAGACAAAACCTAACGAGTAGCTAGGATCAGGGTAATCTGGAGCCTGTGCAAGATTCTCATTCCCAGACATCGGCATGATATATTGGAAGAACCGGTTTTCGTATTGCTCCTTCGGTGGGAAGTAGAACGAGAATCGGGCTTGGGTACCTTTAAAACCACCATGGACGTATCGATGGCGTACGGGCTCGTCCCGCCACTCATCAATATCCATATATGGTTGGCTGAAAAGCGGATCGCTTGATCCAGTAGACTCACTTGTTTTCATAATAATCCCCTAATTCTTTCGATATGAATAATTTTAGATCTTAATTTTCAATTTTAATCAAGCTTTCGGTATTTCTTTTTTGAAAATCTTTTGCTTGAATATTCGAGTTATCAAAATCTATCATGATTTATACTTTTCCTAGTCTAACCAACATTTAACAACATTGTACATCAGAAAATACATAAGTTCCTGTGGTAATCCAACGTTAAACGACATTTACTAAAGTAAATTATTCTTCAAGAAAAACAAAGTTCCCTCCTCTACATAAGAACTCACCAAACATTCACTGATTGAGGCTAATACTTCGTATGGAGCTGTTCGGTATCATAGGCCACTAACTTGATGTGAATCGGACTTTTTCTGGATATCATAAGCAAATGCGGAGAGGATGGAAACCAGCATTATTCCAAGCATGATGAACCCAAGAATCCATTGAATGCCATATGCAAGGTCTGCATTAATGAACCATAGTAAAGGATACCCAAAGATTGCGATTTCCACCCCTGTCCAGAAAATTACCACTAAAGCGATGGGAGACCATGGCCATAACTTGGTAAGAAAGTTCCGTACATTATCAGGGAGATGTGCATGCCACCATGTTAAAGGTTTATTTATCCTGGTTGCAGTAATAGCAGCAAAGATTGTAAAGAATATTGGTGCAAAACCTCCTCCAACAAACCATAAGAGGATTGAGAGAAAAAAAAGGATCCTTGCACCGTATTTCCTCTGAACAAACGCAGCAGCCCATATTGTGACTAATATGCCAACAATCATTGCAAGCAGCCCCGTTACAAAAAAGTTTGGTACAATTGTGATAGCGGTTTCAGTTGCATACTCCCAAAACCTCTGTGAGGGACCAATGGCGTCTATCCATATGCTACTTGGTGAAACATTCCCTTGAAGCACTTCAAAAAAGCCATGTTCTATCCCAGCCAGTCCAACAAGAATGCCCAATGTTGAAGCGATTATTCTTGTCGCACTAGCATTACGCCAATTTAGTGTGTGATCTTGTAGATTCATTTGTGTCAACAATCCTCTTTTATTTTCCAACATTTTTATCAAATCCGTTATTTTTGAACCACTGAAGTGTCTGTTGTAACGACTCTTCAATAGGCCGAGGTTTCCATCCAAGTTCTCTCTGGATTTTTGATGTATCTGTATAAATGCATGTTTCTGTGGAAATCCGTGCTTCTTCACGAGTCACTTGACTTGAAAAAATCGCAAAGATTTTCATGAGAAGAGGAGACATCTGAAGTCTTGGCACCTTTATTTTTGAGTTCATTTTATGGAGTAATTGTAAGGTCTTTTTGAACGTTATAACATTAGTAGCACATATATAACGACCCTTAGCTTCCTTCTTTTCAAATGCTAAAATATGTGCTTCTATTCAACTGTCCAGGTATAGTTACTTTGCATAGATGTTTTTATAAACTCGGGATGAATACTATGATTATGCACAAGCTCAAAAAAGAGTTGTTACCAGAACAACGTGAAGAACTACTCGGAGTGTTGAAAGTCCGTTTTGAGAAAAACATAAACCGCCATAAAGGCCTTGAATGGGCTAAATTACAAGCAAAGCTGGAAGCTAATACTGAAAAACTCTGGTCACTCAATGAAATGGAAAGAACTGGCGGTGAACCAGATGTTGTTGGTCATGATAAAAAGACGGGCGAATATATTTTTTATGATTGTTCAGCGGAAAGTCCTAAAGGCCGTAGAAAGGTTTGTTACGACCGCGAAGGGCAGGAGGCGAGGAAAAAGCAGAAAAGCACGAAAGGCGGAAAAACGGGGGGTCTAGAAGGTAACGTCATTGATATGGCAGCTGCCATGGGCATTGAGCTTTTAACGGAAGAACAATATCGAGAGTTGCAGAAACTTGGAAATTTCGATACGAAGACGTCGAGCTGGGTGAAAACACCCAGTGCCATTAGAAAACTCGGGGGCGCCATCTTTGCTGATCGTCGCTACGACCATGTCTTCGTATATCACAACAGTGCGCCTTCTTTCTATAGCGCTAGGGCGTTCCGTGGCTCGATAAGGGTCTAAATTTAGACTTTGAATTTTAGCATTTCTTTGACTTTTGCTTTTGTATAAATAAAATAAAGCTTATGAGAGAGCTTATGAAAGAGAAACTATGCAAACAATAGTAATAGTATTCTCATCAACACTATAGTGTCAAGTATTTTGGCATGAATATGCTTTGGTTGGTTGGTTAACCTAACCAACGACTTAGTCCTAAAAAAGGTGATATAGGAATAGTTTTTATTCTTCAAAATTTAAGAATCAAACAATTTATAACCCAATGTTATGCTTTATTGTTTAGACACCCCTAGTGGGAGTTAATAATAATGGCAATTAGTTTAGATCCAGAAGTTGCTCGTGACTTAATTGAAACTAAACTTCGCGTCTTAACTGAGAAAATTGATTCTATTCTCAATAAATGGGGTCTTAGCTCTATAGACGAATTGATAGAAGGTGCAAAAACAGGAAAATTCCCTGAAGCGGAAGACGATGCTATTGATCTTCAAAATTTACGTGATAAACGAAGTCAAATTGAGAAGCTATTAATAAAATTACAGTGATTACCTGTGTCATATGAGGAACTGATTCTTGAAGCATATGACATCATAAACAGAGAACTAAGGGGTTTGATATCTGAAATTGACCTAGATGAAGATACAGGGAGATTGAAAATCAAGCTTAAGAGTGGAATAACAGTATTTATTAGATATAATAATTATAACCAATACTCTTATGTAGTTTTGTTTTCTTCCCAAACACTAGACCGAATAAGGTTTGATAATTTTGATGATAAGTGGGAAGTGACTAGTAAACCTAATCATACGCACCCACGTTATCAAGAAGGCGCTACTAGCAGTCCCTTTTCAGGAGCACCTTCAAAAGACATTATGAATTCATGCAATCTTCTCAGATCAGGAGATATTTATTCATTTGTATCAGTTTGAACACAATATCTACTCTAAATTGATTGAGTTACATAATAGATGTGCAATAACCAATAAATGGGGTAACTACGAATCCAAGCATGTCAAGTTTTCTGGTAAAACATTAGATGAAATTGCTAATGAATTCTAAGCGTAAATCTTAAATACTTAGTAATATTGCAAATAAGTAAGTGATTTGAATTGACACTTGATAGGATTGTGAAAGTAACAAACCGTGGTATGGTCACTATTCCTGCTAGTTTAAGGAAAAAATATGGCCTTCAAGATGGAGATCAAGTTATAGTAGTAGAGGATGAAGGAATGTTGAAAATCATTCCAATTGAAAGTATTAAAAGTCTCCAAAAACGATCTATTACAACAAAAGAAATGCTTGAAATTCTGAAGAGATCTAGAGAAGAAGAACTGGAGTTAGAAGGATAGTGACTACAAGAATCTGTTTAGATACAGGGCCTATCACACTTCACTTTACTAAGGATGAACCTAAAGAAATAACAACCCTAATGAATGACATTAAACAACAAAAAACTGAAGCTTATGTTATTTCACCGATTTTAGTTGAGGTTTTCAAGCACTTATGTATAGCAAAAGGTAAATCGTTTGCCGAATCAAGTATAAGTTCTTTACAGAAGAATTACCCATTAGTATTTGTGTCATTGTCAAATGACATAATCTTGAAGGCAGGAGGATTAAAATGTCAACACAGAAGAATACTTTCGTATTTCGATTGTTTGGTAATTGCATATGCATTGAATGAAAAACTTGTTCTTCATACAACAGAAAAGGATTTACCATCTATACAGAATCTAAGGTTGAAAAAGTATCAATACTAATTATCCTTTATTCTCTTTGGAGAACAAATTCTTATTTAGGAAAAGAATTTCCCTAACTCAGATAGCGCATAAAGCAGGATATTTCTTCAATACGGTTTTACTCAGTTTAACTAGATCGTTTCTTGATTATTCCTTAAATAGATATAGCAAGTCGTTAATCCATTTCATGTTCATTTTGAGGGTTATCATAAAAGCAATAAATCAGTGACGATTCAAGATATGATCTCTCCTTGAACTAAGGAAGGACGGTTTATTTCAAGAGATGTGGAGTCAGTCTGAAGAATTCTCATTAGAAAATCTATAGAATTAACTGATTCTTTTGTTTCATCTTGGTAATAGGTGCAATTAATTTTATCAGAAAGAATTATAGAAAAAAAGCAGGAACTCAAATCAATTTAATAAAATAGTAGAAATAAAATTATTTTAAAATTGCAAGGAGAATTTCTAGTGAAAATTAAAAAAATTCATGCAAGAGAAGTGTTTGACTCTCGTGGAAATCCTACAGTAGAAGTGGAGTGTACTCTTGATGATGGTACGTTTACTCGTGGTATGGTACCATCGGGTGCAAGTACTGGTATATATGAAGCACTTGAAATGAGAGATGGTGGCACCAGACTTATGGGAAAATCAGTTGCGAAAGCAGTTGCGAATGTGCACAGTGTTGCCCCAAAATTAATTGGTATGGATCCGACCAATCAAACAGACATCGATGAACTCCTTCTCGAACTGGATGGAACAGAGAATAAGTCTAAGCTAGGAGCAAATGCGATTCTAGGAGTATCCATGGCAGTATGTAAAGCGGGAGCTGAAAGCCAGGGTATCCCTCTTTATCAGCATCTCGGAAATCTCAGGGGTAATGACCAATTTGTGTTGCCTGTTCCCTCCCTGAACGTCATAAACGGAGGCGAACACGGTGGTAATGATATTGCTTTTCAAGAGTTTATGATAATGCCAGTTGGTGCGCCTACCTTCAAAGAAGCAATGGTATTAGGTGTAGAAGTGTATCACACATTGAAAAAGATCATTAAGAAGAAACATGGAGATACAGCCGTTAATGTTGGCGACGAAGGCGGTTTTGCTCCCCCTCTAAGCTTGGTTGAGGAACCCTTGAAATTAATAATGGCAGCAATCGATGAAGCCGGCCATACTGGTAAGTTTCAGCTTGCTTTAGATCCAGCAGCCTCGGAATTTTATGAACAAGGGAAATACATAGTAGATGGAAAAGCATTAGACTCTGATGCATTTGTCGGCGTTTATGAAGACTATATCGAAAAATATCCTATTGTTTCAATTGAAGATGCTTTCGATCAAGATGATTGGGAAACTTTTCAGAAATTTACTCAAAGGAATGGGGATAAGCTTCAAATTATGGGTGATGACCTTTTAGTTACCAATGTCAAGCGGATTCAGATAGCTATTGAGAGAAAAGCCTGTAATTCACTCTTACTAAAAGTCAACCAGATTGGATCAGTCACCGAGAGCATTAATGCTGCCAAGTTAAGTCAAGACAATAAGTGGACCGTCATGGTCTCTCATCGGTCTGGTGAAACGGAGGATCCTTTCATAGCAGACTTAGTGGTTGGATTGAAGACTGGCCAGATTAAGACAGGTGCCCCATGTCGATCTGAAAGACTAGCGAAATATAACCAACTAATCAGGATTGAAGAACAATTAGGCGATCAGGCAATTTATGCAGGAACGAAATTTCGCCAACTTTGAGTAAAGATCAGATTTTTACGCACTAATGATTGTGTAGGAAAGAAAAGAAAATTCTAAACCCACCTCTTTTCCTCTTCCTCTTTTTTCCTATAATCCTTTAATTTTGAAAATATATGTTGTTTTAACTGGTTTTTACCTGGATTTAATCCACTTAAGAAAACGTAATACTGTATTAAATTACATAATGTATAATAACATTAGGTTAAGAGGGACTATTTGGCGAGATTAAGCAGATATGGTTAGTAATTCGCCTGAATTAATCAATTTTTAATAATAATTAGTATAGTCTGTGCGTTATCATGTCAGAAAGCGAAAATAGAGATGAAAAATTCATCATCTGGTTCGATGAACTTGGAATGGAAGATGTACCTTTGGTTGGTGGAAAAAATGCCTCCTTGGGTGAAATGTACCATTCTCTCAAAGAAAAAGGAGTAATGGTTCCTAATGGTTTCGCCATTACAGCAACTGCCTATCGTCATCTTTTAAAGGGAGCAGGAATAGAACAAGCAGTTAAAGACGCATTAGAAGGATTAGATACTCATGACATGCGTAATCTTCAAGAGCGTGGTCGAAAAGTAAGAAGTATAATCCGATATGCTAAATTACCTGATGATTTGGAAGAAGCGATCAGAAATGCATATCAACGACTGTGTGAGGAAACGGGACAAATTGATGTTGATGTTGCCGTGCGTTCCAGTGCTACTGCAGAGGATCTTCCTGACGCCTCCTTTGCCGGACAACAAGAAACGTATCTCAACATTCGAGGAGAAGAATCCCTTTTATTTTCTTGTCTCTCCTGTTTTGCTAGTCTATTTACTAATCGTGCAATAAGTTATCGTGAAGACAAGGGTTTTGGCCACTTTGATGTTTATCTCTCAATCGGTGTCCAAATCATGATCCGTTCAGACGCAGCATCTTCTGGAGTAATCTTTTCTATTGACACTGAATCTGGTTTTAAAGATGCAGTGTTCATTACTGGTGCTTATGGATTGGGCGAAAATGTGGTTCAAGGAGCTGTGAACCCTGATGAATTTTATGTCTTTAAGCCAACATTAAGAGAAGGTAAACGACCTATTATAGGAAAACGTCTTGGAACCAAAGAACAGATGATGGTTTATACATCAGATCAACGTCGGCCAACGAAAAATGTTGATACCCCTGATTCAATGAGAAAATCTTTCTGTATCACTGACGATGAAGCTATCTTACTTGCCAAATGGGCAACAGTAATTGAGGATCACTATAAAAAACCCATGGATATAGAATGGGCAAAGAATGGAGATGGAGATTACGAAGGTGATGGAAAAATCTATATCGTCCAAGCACGGCCAGAAACAGTTCATTCTCAGAAATCTACCAATGTTATTGAAACATATGTGCTCAGCGAGAAAGGGAAAACATTAGTCAGAGGTCAAGCAGTTGGTTCCAAAATAGGACAGGGTAGAGTTAATGTCATAGAGAAATCTAGTCGAATTCATGAGTTTAAAAAGGGTGAAGTGCTCGTAACGGATATGACAGACCCAGATTGGGAGCCGATTATGAAGATAGCATCTGCTATTATCACCAATCGAGGTGGACGTACTTGTCATGCAGCCATTGTTTCACGAGAGCTAGGAATTCCCGCAGTTATTGGGACTGAAAATGCTACCAAAGTCCTAAAAGATGGAATGGACGTCACTGCTTCTTGCGCAGAAGGCCAAGAAGGTATCATTTACGAAGGAATTCTTCCTTTTAATGTAGAAAGAATTTTTTTAGACGAAATGCCCAAAACTCGTACCAAAATCATGATGAATGTTGGTATTCCAGAGAAAGCGTTCGATCAAGCCCAAATCCCGAACGATGGTGTCGGGTTAGCAAGGGAGGAATTTATCATTAACTCCTATATAGGGATTCATCCACTTGCATTACACCATTATGATGAGCTCAAAGAAAAAGCTGATACTGATGCCGAAATTCGTGAAATTATTCGGAAAATTGACCAGAAAACCGCTGCTTATGAGGATAAAGAAGAGTTTTTCATTGAAACCTTAGCAATGGGAATCGGACGGATCGCTGCCGGTTTCTATCCAAACGATGTTGTTGTTCGATTATCCGACTTCAAGACAAATGAGTACGCCAATTTAATTGGTGGAGCACTTTATGAACCCGATGAATCTAATCCCATGATCGGTTGGCGGGGTGCTTCACGTTATTACGATCCCAGCTTCAAACCAGCTTTTATCATGGAATGTAAAGCAATTAAACGCGTTCGAGATGAAATGGGTTTAACGAATGTCATCACCATGATTCCATTCTGTCGTACAGTGGAAGAAGGTAAGAAGGTTATAGCTGCAATGGCAGATGCAGGGCTTAAACAGGGTGAAAATGGGCTGGAAGTCTATGTAATGGCTGAGATTCCATCAAATGTAATTGAAGCAGATGGTTTTGCTGAAGTTTTCGATGGATTCTCAATTGGGAGTAATGACCTTACTCAATTAGCCCTCGGCCTCGATCGTGACTCAGAATTAGTTGCACATATCTATGATGAACGAGATACATCAGTGAAACGGCTTGTGAAGTCAGTTATTGATGTAGCAAAAGAGAAAGGGAAAAAGATTGGTATCTGTGGACAAGCTCCAAGTGATTTTCCTGAGTTTGCAACCTTCCTTGTAGAATGTGGGATCGATTCTATGAGCTTAAACCCCGATACAGTCGTAAAGACTAAACTTGATATCGCTAAAAAGGAAAAAGAATTAGGTATTAAACCCTAATTTCATTTCCTTCTTTTTATTAATTGAGAACGATTCTTCGTCCACGACATAGACTATTTACAATCTATCAGCTTTTTTCTCCTTGTAACTGTATTAAAAGGATTAATCGTAGACATTCAAGACAAGCATAACCTAAACACTGGTTTTCTGAAACTACAAGGAACTTTTCAGGGACGGTTACTAGAGTTATGGCTTCAACTGGACATATTTTGATTACTGTTTTTGAGTAACTTTCTGATTGTACATGTTTGTTAATCTGGCGAGAAATGTCCCTGATTGTTTCTTTATGAGGTAAAGTTTGAGTAAATTCCCATAATTCGTTTCGAGAGAGAAAGCGGCCTAAACGATCAATGTTTACCGCTAGTAGAGTTAATAGAACAAAAATTATTAGAATAAAAGATAGTAATAGAAGCTGAGTCAATACCATTGCTAATCACTCCAAATTAGATGCAATTTCAGGATCGAAAAACAGTAAAACGATAGGTTTTAGAGAGACTGGACAGGTTGACAGAATTTTATCGAACCCAGCCATATTTGACATTTGAGGAGGAATGAAGTTGAAATATCTGACTTGATCATCAGATATATTTACTGTTAAATGACTTTCACCAAGAACGGTTGAAAAAGAAACGGTAGTTTCACCATTCAAAGGTTTCTTTGAAGCGTTGATGCTTCTAACTTGGTAACTTGTTAGTAATTGAGAGATTCGATTAAGTGCTAATATTAATTCGACATAACTAACTCTCAACACACTTAATAGATTGTTATCATTAGAATAGGCATACTTGAGTAAAAGCTGTGCTGATTGTCTTGTAGGAATAGAGTCAGGTGAATTTAATGCGGGAATAGCTCCTGAAGCTCGTGCTATGGGCCCAGTAATTCCTGTATTCTTCACTTCAGTTGAAGAAAGGATTTCTTGCTCTATCAGGATTTTCTTAATCTTTAACTTTTTTTCAATGCACTTTGCTATCTGCCACGCGTTTCTCTGTTGGAAAAATATGATTCTCTGAATTTCTGGGATTCTTGAAGGATTGAGAGGCTGTAATATGGCTCCTGGACGTATTAAACCCCGTGGAAATCTAAGCTGCCATAAAGACTCAAAAATACGTTGAAATGAGTAATAACCCTCAAAAGACATTTTCGCGGTTTTTTGTTCTTCAAAAAAGCGAAAAATCCAGTAAAACAGGTAAAAATAGATCATTGTTCGTTCTATATTTAACATTAACCCCCTATATTGCTTAATGTCATCCGAAACTATTATTCCACTAATTAATTCAATTGTCTCAGATAAATGGACTTGGTGGGAGATGGTATTCAAGGGTTGTTCCCTTTCAACTAAAAAAAATAGCGTGGACAGAGGAATATCTTTCATTAGTCTTTGTTGGTCACGTCTGTTATGTAAATACTGGGTTAAATCATTGGAAGTTATTGTTGTCAGGAGTTGTGAGAATATTTCAGGATTGAAATGGGTAAATGGTGTTTTTTCGGTAGTTTTAACCTCAACACTGTCCATTTTCGAAACCTAGCTGTGTATTGCTTTTTTTATGAATAGCTTTCTTTTGAATCAATTAATTTCCTCGAAATAAATAATAATTGTAATACTCAAGTCGTGAAATATTAGTCAAGAACATTCCACGGAGGCATACACTTGGGTTTTCACCCAGAAAAAATGAATATTGCAAAGATTTCAGTGAAAAGGGAACTAGGAAGACATTTTCTGAATGAGATTAGTAATAAATCCGAGTTAGAAATTATCGACCTGGTTAAAACAGCTCAATTAGTACCATTAACACTTTCGGACAGTGAAGCGAAGACCATAGATTATCATGCTGAATTTGTCCAAATGACTGAGTTATTAGACAATATGGGTTCAAAACGAAGCGGAAATATGGATCTTGAAAACCTTTCCCTCTCTAAACTTAACAATAAAGCACAATCTTTGTTAGAAACAACCTACCCCCTAGCAAAGAAAATGAAATCAATAAAAAACCTTGCGGTGGAGATTTCTCAATTTAAAGATGTGATTAGTTCATTAGAGGAGATTAAAGATCTGGGTATCCAGAATATCCAAGATCTTGGCGAAGGAAGCCATTTTTATGCCGTTCTTGGCTTCTTAAAGGGGATTCATCAATATCGTCTCGAAATAGCCCTCGATCAACTCACTGGGGGAGATTTCATATTTATCCGTGTTCCTTCAAAAAAAGTAAAGGTAATTTGCCTCGTAGGAGTAATGAAATCCTATCAAGCAGCATTGAATCGCTTATTAAGCGGGTTGGGTTTTGAAGAAGTAAAATTCCCTGAAGAGCTTCAAGGTACCCCCGCTGAAGCCATTGAGCACGCAAAAGTAGAATTATCTACTCTCAAACAAGAAATCGAGACTCTTCAACAAAGTGCAAAAGAGATGGTAGAGGAACATGAGCTCGCAATTCGCGCTATGGAAGAACAGCTATCATTAGAAGAAAAACGGTTGAGAATTCT
>JAEOTY010000268.1 GCA_016839625.1 Candidatus Hodarchaeota archaeon | reverse complement strand
GTTTTACGGGATTTTTCAGAGTGTCTTGTGGGATATCAAGGATGCTGAACAATTCATGTGCTTTTTCATGAGCATCTTTTTTCGCCAGTCCATAGGTTGAGGCAAAAATCTCAACGTTTTCCAGAGGATTCAGCTGAAAATAGAGATTCGTTCGTTCAAACTGTGGAACATAGCCGATTTTCGATAGGATTTTTTTCTTCAATCTCGTTTTTTTGGGTGAATGACCAGCAATTTGCACAGATCCTTTCCAATGACGGCTACTTACTTGACAGGTCAACACTCTTATCACGGTCGTTTTACCAGCACCAGAAATGCCTAGAATACCGATAATTTCTCCTTTATGAATATCAAATGAAATTTCTTTCACGATATCCTTTTTTCCAAATCTAACACACAGGTTATCAACTTTTATCACGCTATCGCTGCTCAAATTATGCACTTCTTTATACCTGGTACTTTTTTCGTAGGAATATGCCGTAGGAAAACATTATGCAGATTAAACTGATGAAAACAAGCGAAAAGACATTGAAATTCATAAAACTTAAATCCGTACCTTTCGTAATAACCTGCTTTAATAACGGGGGTCCATGAGATAAAGGGAGAAATACTGACAGGGATTGGAGGTAACTCGGCATACTTTCATAAGGAATAAACATTCCAGACAGCATTATGTTAATTACTAGAACAGCCACATATAACTGGTTTGCTTCTCCTGAACTCTCGGATAAGATACTGATAATAATGCCTAGAGTGACTCCAGGATAGCCAACAAGAAGTATGGCAAAGTAAAAATTAAACAAGTTTCCCTCAACATGTAAGCCCATCACACCAGTGACGACAACGAACATTAATAACGCTTGAAGAATGAGTAAAAAGGTGTAGGTGATGTATTTAGCTGTGAGTACTTCTGTCTTAGAAAGAGGTGTTAACAGAAGCCGCTTTAACGGTTTTTCCCTAACAACAATCAACACAGAGGGAATGAGAGAAATTGAAAAGACGATGAATGAGAGGTTTTCAATTATCATTGTCCGATATTCTGCTTTATTCTTATTGTAATCGGGTACCTGAAAATACTCATCCACATTAAAGGAAATGACAGGTTCTAAATCATTACTACTTCTAAAATGATCAACCGATTCTTGGAGCAAATTCAAGCGACGTTGAGTATCTTTAATGTCACTAGAATCAATGATACTACTCACAGTAGCCATTTTTTTAGCAACGATGTTTTCACTAAAGTCCGAAGGAATGATGAAAATGACATTAACATCTCTCGACAGTAAAAGTTCTCGTGCCTCTGATAAAGCATGAGGATCTTCTGAAACGTTGAAGCGTTTGAATAAAACTAAACCCTCTGTTTCGTCTATTGCTTGGATCATCAAAGAGGAAAAATTAGCAAGCTGTGATTCACCAGCATATGGGATGCTAATGACTTGATTGTCCTGAATGACTACTACTACTTGCAATTCTGGAGCAGGGACGGCCATCAGATTAGTTAACGCTAAAAAAGCTACTATTATTGGTGGTAACACGATAGTAATAGTAAAATTAAGGAAATCAGTCCTGAATATTTTAAATTCCTTTTTTACCATTGAAAGTGTCCTGAACCGAGATTTGTTTTCATTAGTCATTTCAATTCACTATTAAACTCCATAGAAGGTAAATCTTGATATTTCTATACATCATACCTCTTAAACCTGTAAAAAATGAACGTTAGCATGAGATAACCTAAACTGAGACCAAATAGCCATGTAAAAGCTGTCACGTTTACCACATTACGATACGCCAAGTCCATGATGATATTCCGTGCATGTAGAACTGGGAAAAAGTTACCAATGATTCTTAGAGAAGCATTAAACCTATTAACAGGCACCATGTTCCCTGATAATACCATTGAAATAATCAAAAAGAACAAATAGGCCTGATTGGCCGTATCTTCTGTCGGGACGAAGCTAGAAATAAATAATCCGATGTTTATCCCAGTAAGACTGGTTAATATCATAACTAAATAAAAAAATTCAATAGGTCCTTGAACAAATAACCCGAAGGAATAGACCATGATAAAAATGAGAGAACTCTGGATGAATCCAATGAAATTGTACATTATACATTTAGATAAGATAACATCCCTTCTACTCATTGAAGTGAGAAGCATTCTTCCCAAAGGCTCCTCAGTAATTATGACTGTAGAGCTTAGATTCATCGTGGCGCTGATGATGATAAAGGGAATGACAACCGGCATGACATTGTTTAATACCTGATTTTCCCAGGACGGAACAACAAACTCAAGAGTTGGTAGGTTAAAAACAAACTCACTCCCACTAAAATTTTCTTCTTCTGACTGGATTTCAGAAATCAGGAGTAATAACAATTCCTGAAACGCTGTTGTTATTCCTTCACGCACTCTCGAGTCGGATCCGTCAATATAGAGCTTGAAGGTCAAATTACGGTGGTGTGAAATGGACTCAGTAAAATTTTCAGCCAGATAAACAGCTACATCTACTTCCTCTAATCGAATTTGGTCTTCAGCTGATTCAAGAGCGGATGTAAGGGAAGATTTGTCGATTTCTATCAGTTCAAAAGATTCTGTTTGATTTTCAAGGATATCAAAAAAGATATCCGAGTAATCGTGACTGTCAATAACCAAAGTACCGTTAACTGATAATGTCGATTGAGGTAAATGGTCGTGGGTTATCACTATGATTCGATATGGTGAAGTAAGAGATTCTCCAGCACTGAGACCGAAAAAAGTTATTATGATGATCGGCACCAGAAACATAAGAGCCAGTGACCGCTTGTCGGACTTTATCCTTCTAAATTCTTTGATGATGAGAGAACCTAGATTCATAAGCTTGATCAATATACGGATTATAAAAATCTAGAATATTATTAGAATTCTACTTATGAGGGCTTTTTATTAGAAGACGCGTCATTTGCGGACATTATTGAGGTTTATCCTAGTATTACAGTTGAAGATATTAAAGCGGTTTTAAAATATTCACGAAAACTCGTTGAAGATCAACAAATAACAGGTTTAGCAAAAGTCGTTTTTTTAAGAGAATCAGCTGAATAATTTAATGACATTCAAGGGTATTAATACTTTAATTCTGTTTTGAATGTCGTAAAATTCAAAGAGAGGATTATAAAATATCCCTCCTCCTAAGAAATAATTTTTTACACCGAATAATATGTTTTTAAGGACTGAGTTAGTTTTAATGTTGGTGAAACTTTTGAACAACAAGGTAAAATTTGGCATATATATTGCTAACCATGGAATTACAAGTAATCCACAAGATTACATCAAGT
>JAEOTY010000267.1 GCA_016839625.1 Candidatus Hodarchaeota archaeon | reverse complement strand
TCGTTCTCTTAGCTTGAATCTTATCGCCTACAGCGTGAATAGCTTCAGGAGTTGGGCCAATCCAGACTAATCCCGCATCAATTACTTTACGAGCAAACTCAGCATTTTCAGATAGAAAACCATAACCAGGATGAATTGCTTCTGATTTACTTTCGAGAGTAATTTTGATAATTTTGTCCATATTTAGATAACTTTCAGCTGGGGTCGGATCTCCTAAAGGATAAGAAAAATCAGCTGTGTGGACATGAACAGCTTCTTCATCGACATCAGAGTAAATAGCAACTGTTTCGATTCCCATCTCTTGTGCAGAACCCATAATTCGACTGGCGATTTCTCCTCGATTTGCGATGAGAATCCGTTTGAACATGAAAATCACATTTCATTATTGCTTCAAGCTGAGATATTCACTTTTAATGATGTGTTGCCAGTCTAAAAATTTAAGTGAGTATTCAACCTTTGTTTGTTAACCTTGAATGCTGAAGAATACAAATAACTTGCACTTAAACCATATTTCTCTCATGCTTTAAAAACTGTTCGCCATTTAACCAAATTACGAGCATCATATGGGTGTCATCATATGGGTTACCCTGCTTTTTGTGTGTTCTAGGTTTGGAGCTTATTATTTTGAAATCCTATTCTAATTTTAAGTCAATGATATACTTATTCGCTTCCAACAAGAAAATTCTTTGTAACAATGGTTATTATTTGATTTTTGTTTCAATATTGGTTTTAAAACCAAAAATTCATCTTTTCCTCAATAAAATTCAGTATATCAAGAAAAAAGTAATAAAATATCAAATAATTTCAGTGAATCCTTTAGTAAAACTACTATATTACCAGAAAATTTACTCAGACCAATAATAAGAATATTCAATAAAAGACATTTACAAAATTCATTTCGATTTTCTGAATACACAGCAACATTATATAAATACAGATGATTAGATTATATAGAATATCATCATCTCCGAAAGAAGATTGATCTAGGGGTGTAGCTGAAAAACAGTAATTGGTGTTAAGCCTCTACATAACGAAAAAATCTTATAGATGTATGACGTAAATTTCATACGAATATAAAGTTCTGTAAAGTAAAAATATATGAAGGAGTTTGATATAAGAACAAGTGAGGAAGATGGCACAGATAGAATTAGACCTTTTTCTGGTTATTTTGCAACAAGTTTGTTTGGGGAGTTTAATTTCGGGATTAATCATTTTCTTTCTAACACTCATCCTTCAAGGAAGCCATATATTCCAACACGGTCCTGATGTAGATCATGACTTCGATCATGATGTTTCTTTAGATCATGATGTATCCGTAGATCATGGAATCTCCCTAGATAAGGACTTTTCTTTAGATCATGATGTATCCGTAGATCATGGAATCTCTTTAGATAAAGATTTTTCTTTAGATCATGAGGTTTCTCTTGATGTTGATGCAGATGTTGACATAGATGTTGACGTCGATGTTGATGCAGATGTTGGTGTTGACATTGATCATGATGCAAGCGTTGGTGTTGACAAACATCTTGGTGTTGATGATCATGGTGTTGACACCCCAGCACCATTAATGCTCTTATTAGGGACCTTTATGATTACCTTCGGGGGTTCAGGTACGATTCTAATAGAAGCAGCGATTCATCCAATCATTCTGATTATACTCATTTTTGGATTACCTTTTGGTACCACTTATGCTGTTTCTAGGATTTGGGAAAAAATTGCTGTCTCAGAAATCTATGAAACAGCTGTAGAAACTATTAAAATCGACGACTTAGTTCGAACACTGACGACTGTGGACACTAAAGGTGGTCTCGTGGTGATCGAAACCTCCTCAATTCATGGGCCAGTCAAAATGGCTGCCAAAACTAAATATGGGGCCATTGCAAGGCACATGACAGCCTATGTTGTAGAAATTCAAGGAACCACCCTGATTATAGATGAATGGCCCTCTAAAGAAAGTGAAAAGAAACCAATTCCCGAAGGTACCATTAAATGGGAGTGAGACAAATTAAATAATAGGTGAAAGAAATGAAAAAAGAATTATTGTATATTGGTGGTCTATTTGTTGGTTTTGTAATTATTTCTATTGCAATTATGCTTTGGGCTCCTGATTTGATACCTTTCATAGCAGCCACGTTCGTTTTTTTATTTTTGTTATTTCTCCTCGTTGTTATATTTTATGTCTCACGATTCAAGAAATTTAAAACCAACGAATATGTAATTCATTTTCGACGTGGACAAATTAAACGAGCTGGTACAGGTGGTACAGTAATACTCTGGCCCATCTTTGACGAAGTCATTGTTATCCCTACTACTGTTCAACAGACTTTACTGGAAGCACGTGAAAAAGTTGTTTCTTTTGAGTACCAAGACGTTGCAATAACTGCATTTGTATATTGGAGGGTTACAAATCCCGAAATTTCGTTTTCTAAAGTGAGTTGGAATCCTACTCGATCTGATTATGTTGAAAAGGCAATTAAGAATGCCACAGAAGCGATTATTCGAACAACTTGTGCTAATATGAGAATAGAGCAAATTATTCGTAATAGAGTAGAGATCATCAAGAATGTGACAACCGAACTTCATTCGCTTACAGGAGATTGGGGGATTACCATTGAATCTATTGAAATCCGAGATGTTATGGTTCTTGATGATCGCTTGAAAGACAATCTAGAAGCGGTGAAAAAGATCGAAGAAGCTCAGAACGCACAACTTCGCCAAGCTGAAATGGAAGAACTAGTTCAACTTCGTAACCTTGAAGTTCGACAAAAAACTGGATCATCTGACCAGGAAGTCAAGCTTTCTATTGAATCGCTTGCGAAGAATAGAGAAATTCAGATTGCATCTTTAGAACAAGAACGAGCTATAATTGCAGCTGAAACAGAGCGTAAACAAAAACAAATCAATGCAGAAGCAGAAAAATACCTTCGAGTCACCCAAGAAGTGGGTGTTGAAGCGGCACGCATCCGTCAACAAGCAGAGGCCCGTAAAGACCAGTTACTTAATGAAGCAGAAGGTGAGGCGGCTAAGATCCGTCAAACTCAAGTTGCCATCGCTGAAGGGATCCTCGAGCAAGCAAAAGCATTAAGCCAAGCAGATGAAAAATATATCCAATTAAAAACCCTTGATATGCTTCCTGAAGTTTTTAAGAATATCAACATAGACAGGATGATCCTACTCGGAGAAGGACAAGACGCATATAAGTCAGTAGCTCAAATGGTGCTCCCATTCATGGAACTAGCCAAAGAGATAGGTTTAACAAAAGGAATAGCACCTGCTAGTGCTTCTAATCCGTCTGAAAAGAAAACTCGAAAGCGTAACTCAAGTTAAAAGATCGAAAATTCGAGGAGGGAATTTCTTTTTGAAAATCCCCAAATATTCAGCAGCTATCTTACATCCCCAAAAAGTATGTTCCTGGAAATCCTAATTGACTCCTTTCGCTTTCTCATCCGCGCAAATCCATTTTCAATCCAGTTTCTTCCTTCATTATTCCGACCAATTTTTCGATAAATTGATCCGATTGTAAGATATAATACTGAATCGTCTTTAAGCTGGTTGGCTCGAATATAGAATTCAATAGATTTCTCAAATTCGATATTCTGTTGTGAAAGTAATGCCTTCCAATAGAAAAGATTGCCGATTCTCACTAAGATGGAAATATCTACCATTTCCTTAACAGCCTCTTTATCTTCACCATCCAATTTAGCTAATATCTTTTCAAATTTAGAAATTGTTGGTAGAATTTTGAGAAAGTCCACAGCTTTAATGTCAGGACGCATGTAGATAGCTCCTTCCATAATTGGAGTATCAGTAAAAACCATTAATTCGTCTAACAGTGTGGCTAAAGTATTCTGAATTTGAGTTATCTCACGTATCACCGCTGAAAGAACTTGATAATGAGATTGATTGGCTTTAATTTGTATTAAATCTGCTTCAGACTGTTTAATTGCTGCAACAGCGCTTTTTCCCTCGGTAGCTGACATGGTACTTTCGAGATCAGTATAAATCTCCTTCATGAGTTCAGTTGTCAGACCATCTTGACATTCTATGGATTCAAGCTTCCTTGAGATTATACTTTCAATTAAATCATAACTACCTAGGACTCGTGCCTTCGTTTCACGGAGAAACAGGAGAAATATTGTACAATATCGCCCAGTAGCTTGAATGCGAGGATCTGCTGACGATACAGAAGAAACTAAGAAGGGATAAGCTAGAGCTAATTCCTTTCGACCCGGTACAGGAAAAGAACCATGGAGCTGGTTTAATTGGTCTTGACTCTCTCCTAAGCCAAGCGCAGTCATAAGGCTGATACTTAGTTTCATGGCGCTAGTTTCATCAAGCTTTGAGAGGTTAATCTCTGCCATTGGCCCTGTATCAGACATTACTGTCAGTATAATCCCTTCAAATAGCATGCAATTACACCAAATCTATCTTTAGGCTTTTGGCGCAAGTTTGTTTTAATTCGAAAGTGGTACTGCCGAAAAAGGAGATGTTTTTTTCAGAATTTTGAATTTTTTTCCAACTTTCCTTCGTCTGTCTGTTGTTTTAGGTGAATCTCATAAGGTGGATTAAAAATGTTTGCAATCTCTTAAGTTTGTAGAGAGTTAGACCTTAAGACTATCATATACCTTAAAAATTTCACAGGAAACTCACAAGCACACCCCTAATTCATTCCTTATTATTTTATCTTTTTTCTGATCTTCTTTCGGGGTGGACTGGGCAAATCGCGATCAATTTGTCTAATCGAGAATTTCGAAAGAGCAATATTAAACGCTGCTTGATCGGTTGTAACTCGTTCATAATTTCCTAGGGTGGGTGAATAAATAGATTTAACATCCAATTGGTACTCATTTAGCAAATTCCAAGAATTTCGAATTGACAATAGATCATAGAGATAGTAAGCAGCATCCATTAGTTCAACGACACGTTTTCGGGTTTCTAGGTCTAATTGATAGACTCTTGGTCTATTTAATATTTCTAACAATAATTGAATTAATTCGATAATTTCTTCAAGATCTACTTGTGCAGGATCTTTTCTCTCGAAATAAGTGATTAAAAAGTTCATTTCGGTTGTCAATCTTTCCAATTGATATTTCAACAATTGAGTGATCCGAACAAATTTCCTTTTGTCTAATTTGCGTATTAAATGTCTTATCGTTAGGATTGATGTCTCAGGTTTTGACTTCCTGAAGCCCAGGCGTTTTAAAAATCGTGCAATCTTTCCATCTACACGCAGTTGCCCCGCCATTTCTTTTGTTGAATTTACTCCTTGTCGTTGGTGTTGGTCCAAAATCTCCTTTATAAACGTCGTATTGATATCGTCAGCCATTCCTAATGTTGAGAGTAAATAATATGCCTCGACCATACGAGTGGGATCTTCTTTCTTCTGTATATGTTTCCGTAAAAATGAACTCAAAATCAGACGATCGCTCTCGGATAAGAGGTCTAGTTTTCCTAAGCGGTGTATGAGAAAACAGAAGGAAATGACTGAATTTTCAATAATTTTGGTATCAACACCCGCATCCATCATTTTAAAGAGGAACTCGGAAATTAAGTTCTCAAGTTCCTCGTTTTGACCAACTAGTAAATTAGAGATTTCCATTAAAGTACTTAAACTGTTGATTTCTTCTGGAGTGTTTGTAAATTTCTTTACTAACTGGGAAATTTCCGAATGGCCCTCTATGTTAATCTGATTTATGAAGGAAAATTCTTTTACATTATCTAGTGCTCCCATTGGTACTTGCTCATCTTCTGTAAGCTCGAGTAACACTTTTTGAGAGGAATCCAGCCCTAGAATACTCCCCTCTAGAAGGCCGCTTATTAATTCTTCAGGAATCTCCTCTTTACTCTCTTTGGACAAACTATATGCGAGTGGAATAGAAATTTTCTTAAGTAAACTCTCAACAGAGTCCAATTTAACAAGAATTTCTTGATGCTCGTCACTAAGTTTTTGAGCACTATTAACAATTAGCTGATCTAAGTCCTTACCTGGAGAAAATGCACCTAATTCTTCATGAATTATCTGTCGTACTTCTTCCAGATTTTCCTTGTTTAATTTCTTTTTTAAAAAGTTTTTACCAAGTTTTCTCTCCATTTTCTTGTCTAGTCGTTCAATCAAAAAAGACTGAGATAATTTTTTCTTAGCCATGCCCGCAGTATAGTCAGTAACGACCCGTTTCACTAAAGCAGCTACAGTAAGGCCAACAAAAGGTAAAAAAGGAATTACCACAAATTATCACTAAGCATCCTTATATGAAAATCATTTTAAAATATATTCGATCCAATCTTTTATAAGGCAATTTTTTCCGTATCCTCTCATCGAATTGGTTCTTTTCGATTATAATTATTATGACAGAGATTTTCAGAGGCTTTTACAAATGAAAAAATACTCAATCCAAGACTTATGGATCCGTGTCATTCTCTTCTTCGTTATTTGTGTAATCCTAATCTTCACTTTTCAAACCTTTATCATACCTTTAGTTAGACAACTTTTCAATAACGGAAATCCATTTCCAGAGGCTCTAGAAACCAATCTTATTCGTGCAATGAACGGAATAGTAGGTATAGGTTTGGTATATGTCTTCCTACAGTTTGATCGCCAAAAAATGGAAACAGTTGGCTTTTCTTGGAACAAGAAAATGGCTTTAGAATGGATTCTCCTCAGTATCCCGATCACGATTGTAGGACTTATCCCTACGGTTTTCATTGAATTGTCGTTTGAAATTCTTCCCACCGAGTTGGAATTGGTTGATCCCATTGCAATAATCTTTAACTTCTCTGCAGCAATGTTTGCAATTGCTTTAGGAGAAGAAATACTATTTCGTGGTTACATTCAGAGTATTCTAGAAACTGAATATTCTTTTGTTGTCGCAGCCATTGTCTCTGCGGGGTTATTTGGATTGCTACACCTTTTGTTACTGGCCCGATTTGGTAGATTTGAGGATATGATTGCAATCCTCTTCAGCGCGTTTTTTATAGGATTAACCTTTTCTTATGTTTTTAAAACTACTCGATATAATCTAATCCTCCCTGTTGCGATTCATGGCTTCTGGGATACTTTTTATTTTATTTTTCAAGCTGAAACTACTTATGAAACCTTTTTCCATACTCTTATGGGAATTGTTGCTTCAATCATTGGTGCTATGGTGATATTCATTCTTATTTATCTTTATTCAACCAAACGTCTTACCAAAATCATGATTGAGTAGAATTTCTCTTGTAAAGTGAGTTCGAGTCCGCGAATGAAGCTTACACAAATCTCCCTAATTCAAATGGATATAAAATATGGTGAGAAAGAAACAAATCTAGAAAAATCAGAATTAATGATTGAAAAAGCTGTTTCACAGATATCTTCTAGGGATCCTCACATTATTTGTCTACCTGAATTGTTTTCAACTGGATACGATCTTGTTAATATCCATAAACATGCTGAAACAATTCCTGGTGGAATAACAACATCATTCCTTCAGCAAACAGCTAAACGTTTTTCATCAGTGCTTGTGGGCAGCTTTATTGAGAAAGAGAAGGGAAACTATTACAATACAGCTGCAGTTATTGATGAAAAAGGTGATTTTTTAGGAAAATATCGGAAAGTTCATTTGTTTCCTCCAATGAAGGAACCTTCGGTTTTCTCGATTGGAGGATTCTGCAACTCCAATATCTCTTTCAAGTTAAAAAGTGGAAATTTAGGTCTTCTCATTTGTTACGATTTAAGATTTCCAGAACTAAGTCGCAGGGTCACACTGGAAGGTCGTGCTGACTTTTTAATTTATTTAGCGGAATTTCCTAATCCAAAATATGAAATTTGGAAAAGATTACTGCAAGCTAGGGCTATTGAAAACCAATTGTTTGTTTGTGGCGTTAATCGTGTTGGAAGTGACCCAACCTCTACTTTTTTTGGTCGTTCCTTGATTTACGACCCTGGAGGAAATATTCTAATAGAGGGTACAGAAAATGAGGAAATTCTAACATGTCAGCTTGATCCATCAGTCTTACATGAGATTAGGTCCGCTCTCCCTTCCTTACAACATATACAACCAAACTATTATTGAAACACATTTTAAATCTCAAGAGAAGACCCTAAAGATGGAATGTAATAATCTGAACGAGAAAAATCCTTTGATTTACGAATCTTTTCAGAAGTCAAAGGATCTTTTGTAAGATTACCTAGATGAACGAGTGCCTTCTGACCTTTTAGAGAGTCTAAAAATGATCTTAGAGAATCGTTTGAGGAATGACCGCTAAACCTTGTAAAAACCACTTTTTGTTTATAATGTGGTTCTAACTTATGCAATAACCTATAACCTAATGTACTTTTGGCTAAAAATCCGCAAAGAACAATAGAAGTATTATGATCTTCTTTTGTTTGCTCAACAAATTCGCGAGCATAACCCCCACTTAACATTCCACCACCAGATATAACTACTTCATCTTCAAATTGTTGCGTAAGATGATCACTCAAATGACCCTTGGTTTTTAACCCTGAGATTCGAGCAACTTTAGTAGCCATCCCCAACATTGTGACTTTCCGTTCTTTTGTTAATCCAGCTTTTTCCAATTTTATCATTATTTCTTGAGCTCGGCCCACACTCAAAGCTGGAATAATAACTCTATTGTCTTCTTTTACTGTTTGAAATAGCAATTCGTCTCTCTTTTTCATGTCAAAATTCGGTTGACCAAAATATGTACTATCAATTATTGAAAGATTAGCATCTTGAGGTAGATTTGGAGATTTATTCTTAAATAATGCCGTAGAATCTAAATTAAAATCCCCAGAGAAAAAAACTCTTGTATTTCCAGCACATTCGACAAGATAAGCCAAAGAACCTTGAATGTGATTTGCTGAAAAGGGTTTTATCACAATATCTGGAGTGAGGTGATATTCTTTTCCAGATTTAATATTGATATAGTTCTCAAACATTTGATACAGATGTGCAGGCTTTGAAAGATATTTGAAGCGATGATCTATTTTTCTGATTGTTTCACTAATATTTTTATTCATTAAATCAAGACTATCGGTTAGTAACAAATTTGCCAAGTTCTTAGTCATGCCACTACCAAACACGTATCCTTTGAAATTCTGACTGAATAAATAGGGAATGGCTCCACTATGATCTAAATGGGCGTGTGTCAGAAAAATGGCATCCAAATGGTTTAATGCCTCATTCCAGTAAGGTATTTGATAATTAGCCACAGACATGCCATAATCTATAAGAATATTCGACTGTGGAGTAGAGATTAAAATTCCCATTGATCCAATTTGACCTCCTCCCAGGAATGTAATTCTGATTCTTACATCTTTATGACTCGAAATCGGATAAGCCAGCTTTTCTACATACGTATTCAACATTCTTTGAGGAATGTTTGAATTTAAATCTTTTGAACTTATGTTTTGAGGTTTTAGAAAATCAGAATAGGCTTTGATAAACGAATCAAAAACGAGCGGAATCGTTGAAAGATTTTTTTCTGATAACTCGATTTTCAGGGCTGCGACCAACTCGTCAACAGAGTTTACTGGCGTTGGTTTCCATGATTTGGTGAAACGAGCGATTTTTTCTTTTTCCAGCTTAAATAAGGTCTCATGATCTAACCAATTTTTTAGTGTTGGAATATCTCTATCGTAGTTAAGCTGTTCTGCAAGTTCATCGAGATATTGTGGATATTTTTGAATTGTACTAATAGGGAGCTCCAAAAGAACATTAATCTTAGTTTTTACCTCAGGAAACAGTTCTAGTAGATCTGCTTTTAATTCTTCTATATTAGCCAGAGGAACTCCTAAAAAACGTAAGAAAAGACAAAAAATATTTGGAATCTGGGAACCAGCATTTTTAATATACAGGAAATGAAGGAGGCTTGTATTGATCTTCAATACAGTAGTATCATAATCTTCAGTATTGGTGTAAAGATATCTAATAATTGATCTATAATCCTCTAAATCTAATAATCCAGCCAACAACGCTGTTTCAGCAAGTCTGAGAGCACTGTCTAAATTTTGAATGAGAAAGGATGTTTCGGCATAGTCGCTTCTGAAAAGTTCGAGAAAACGATTCCATAATTTTATCTCGAAAGAAAACTGATCTGAATCAAAGAATTCCGTATCTTTAACTAAACAAAAGATTTGAAACCGTTGTAAGGGTGATAATGTTTCAATTTCTGTTGCCAAATCGCTTGATTGATCAGAGTGTTGTTCAGTCCTTAAGTTATTAACAAGATTTTGCACACGAGCATCAGGAAATTCCATAGAATCAGTCCTCATTAATCAAGATTGTAGAAAAATCAAGTTTCTTTCAAAAGAGTTTCGCGCTTTGACCCTTAGAGAACAGGAGTTAGTGTAAAATCAATATAACCCTTAGAAAGGATGGATTCAATTACAAAAAACTCTGTAGCTGGAATAATCCCCTCTAGAACTAACGCACGATCAATTAAATCAATTTTCCAATGAGAGGTAGCTGCTGTTGTTCCTCCTCGAAATTCTTGATTTTCTTTGAGCCAACCTACAATAATGTCTCCTTCCAACCGTGCTTTAGACACCGTTATGGCAATCAATTCATTGAGGGCAGGTATTCCATATTTGTTCTCTAGAGCATCTAATCCGAGATTTATTAGAAAAGGTTCTCCTATTTTCTTTCGTAAAGTTTTTCTGGATGTTTCAAGGATATCCAGCAACTCATCAAGGTTTTCAGGGAGTTCGAATCTGTTTTCTGTATTTTTTGGAATATACCTTTCAATATTTACTGTTTGTTCAACCCAGTTCTTACTCCCAGTGAAAACATCTAGATAGGGTTGATTTGAGTCAAAACTCAACCCCTCACGAAAAATTGTGATTACTGGTCGTCTATTATTCAGATGATTAGTTATCAATGGAATGAATATTAGATCCAAAGCATCTCCCACAGCTGTGGTAACCTCAAAAAGATTCCATGATCCTTTTTCAAATCCAGCTCCAAGGAGATCATCAAATTCCACTGAACCAGACGAAACATGGTTTTCATCAGGATCACCCATGGCTTCAGATTTCAGAATAATTGCTGGAAAGCGGTACTTGAACGGATGAAAAGTCTTTAGTCGACCTTTGGCTAATGTAACAAGATAAATTTCATTCTGAATCTCTCTACCACGCATTTTTTGGAAACTTAATTCACGAATTCGTCGAGCAATACCATGAGATGACGTAATTGTTTTCTTACTAAGAACAGTTATACCGTCGACAATCCAGTCTAAACTAGTTGCTTGCATCCCTTCGATAACAAAAATTATTTTAGAATTCTCTGCTCTTAAATGCTGGACAATAGAAGATGCCCAGTGACTAATCTGACTCTCAGATAAATTAACTGTAAGAGCATTCCAACTGTCTATTACAATGACCTTATTTTGGAGATCAGCTCCCAAGGAGAAAAGTTGTTGTACAAACTCGGGCATGGTTTCAAAATTCAAGGATAAAGAATTTGTATTCGGAGTTTGGGTCTTTGAGCGTGTTGCATCTACAAAAAAAGGATGAATCCGATTTTGGTGAATTTCCTTCAATATCCAAGGAAAATCTCGCATTATACTTTCAGAGCTGATTCGTGTGCTGATAAAGAAAGAATTTGGAAGGTGAACCACCAATTCAAGAGCTAAACTTGATTTTCCAGTGCCAGGAAGCCCTTTAATAAGAAGAGAATACCCTTTATCCATCTTGTCTAATTCAGGAAATTCAGGAGGCACTGTACCTCTATTTTTAACCATTGATGTTCGCTCATTAATTTCAAAATATCATTCTTAACCTATTGATAAGCACAATCCAAAATATTCATTTGTTTAAAAATTTTTGAAGTGAATCAAGATCGTGAATAATTTCTACGTTACCAAATGTAGGTTCAGGTAAACAATTGACAGGATCAAATATAATAACATTTTTTTTATAACTTCTACTTAAATCTCGCTCTGCAGTCAATATACCGTTAAGACTCTTTGAAACAGCCATGTGGAAATTTTTCTTACGAAATTTACTTCTAGATTTCAAGTCCAAAGCCACATACAACTTCTTCGGTGAAATAGATTCAATTTCAAATCCACAAAAAGATACAGCAGATCGTATTTGATTCACTACTTCCTTCACTTCTATCAAATCCTTCTCTAACTACTAATATTGGATTAAATGATGATAATTGAGTTCAATAACTATAACTCAATCCTAAAATAAATTCTTAGATGATAGTATATCAATCATTTTATAATTAATCTAATTAGTCTTTCTGAATTTTCTAAATCATTTTGCACTAAATGAAAGAATGATGATCAGTAGCTTGAGCAAACAAATTGATCAGTCTTAACCAATATTAAAGGTTAAGCATAATATCTTCAAGTTCAGCTTTATCCAAGATTCCATGTGGGGTTATATACCCTGTGATAAACTTATTTGGGGTTATATCAAAAGCTGGATTATTGAACTTAATGTTTTCGGTATATAAAGATACCACATGATTTTCATTAAGTATTTTTGAATATCCAAGAGCTTGTTTTACTTCAAGACTATCACGTTGTTCAATCTCTATATCCTTCCCAGTAGGAGTGGAGGAATCAAAAGTAGATGAAGGAAAAGCCGTATAGAAAGGAATATCATGATAGTGGGAAATTAATGCAAGATTATAGGTACCAATTTTATTTGCTATGTCTCCATTCCTTGCTACACGATCAGCACCAAGGATTACTAAATCTACATTCCCTTGTGAAATAAAAAAACCACTAGCAGAATCACATATTACAGTATGATCAATTCCATACTGGTTTAGCTCCCAAGCAGTCATCCGACCTTGAAATCTAGGTCGTGTTTCATCTACATAAACATGAAAACGTTTCCCCTCTTCCCATGCTTGGATAATAGGAGAAAGGGCGCTACCATTATCAACTAATGCCAAAGCGCCTGTATGACAATGAGTGAGAATGTTCATTCCAGATTTAATTAAATCTTTACCAATCTGACCAATTTTCAGCCCCTCTTCTGCGATTCGATCTGCAAAAAATTGAGCCCGATTCAAAGCACCCTCTGGAGTTAATGGATCACTTTTTATAAAATCAAGCCCATTCTTGAGATCAACCGCTGTGGGCCTCGCTGCTAACAGTTCATCATAAGCTATTCTTATCTGATCTTCAAAATCCTCATTATCCCAAAATTCATCCACAGCTTGAGCTAATCCATAAGCTGCTGCTGCACCAATTGAAGGAGCTCCGCGAATGATCATTTTCTTTATTGCTTGAACAGTCTCACGATATGTAGGGCAATTAAATACCTCTACCTGAAACGGGATTTTCGTCTGATCGATCATTTTTACAAATTTACTATTTTTATCCCACCAAACCGCTGGTTTATCTGTTACCTCCCCGTTTATTTGTAATTTCAAAAAATACACTTCCTAGCTTTCAGAAAATCAAGGATAAAACTCAAATAGAATAAGTTTTAATTATTATTTCTTGATCAGCTGTGAAATGAAGATGAATTTAATTTTAATTAAGCTTGCTCGTTTTATATCCTCAGATGAACAAAAATACTTAGCTAAAGATATTAAACGAATTTTTACTCCAATTACTACTTCTTATAGAATTAGTTATGATGAATGGGGAGCAAAAAAAAGGATACTAGTTGAAGTTGAATTAGAAAACACAAGAATTAGAGAATTATGTCAAAACCTTCTAAGACAACCTGGAATCATAGCGGTCATTCTTTTTTCTCCACGATTTTATAATTGGGAATCCTCATCATTGTCTCTTCTAATAAACCAAATTTCCACTTTTTTAACAATACATAATCAAAACACTACCTATTCCCTTGATTTTAGAGCAATCGGAAAAGTACCGTTTCATAAAAAAGCCATTATTGACCGATTGCAAAAGAAAAATTTCGAATTTCATACTCATAGTAAATTTCATCTGTATCTAGAAATTCGGTCTTTTAAAGAAAAGAATAGACAAAATCTTCAAACTCGTATCGGTAGAAAATTTGTTCCTGAGGCTTTCTCAAAAGAGGCTCTCCAGATATCTCCTCAATTGATTATCTATTCTCCGTATACTGAACAAGAAATTGCAGATTTTTTACGTTTAGGTTTAGTCTTCAAAATCCCGCTTATCTTTACAGACGAGAATAAGAATACTCAGGACCTGATAAAAAGAACTCAAAAAACCTATTTCAAAGGGATCTCGAAAGTTTCATTTAAAATCATACCTTCACTTGAGACCTTCATAAAGAATAATACAGAGAGGAGTTTTGGTTTTTCTTTATGGGGAACCAAACCGGTTCATGATCTCCCTTCAATTATTCAACCAATTGCGAATCAGGATAAAGAAAAGCCTCTAATTAATTTTATCTTTGGTAATGAACAAATAGGTCTCCCCTTATTTGTCCATCACCATATTCCAATGTTTCATATTGGTGGATACGCCTCTGAACCACTTCGCGCCTCCCAAGCTGCGTCCTATGCTCTTGGAACTCTATGTTGCCTTAAAAGGGATTATTAGGAAGAAATCGATTCTTATTCAAGCATTTTTGATATAGGCATCTCGTTGATAAAATTTTCTCCTAGTCGGGTGAGAACAGCAGCTATATCTTTCTCCCATAATTCTGCTCGAATTATTAAATGACTTCCAATAAAAAAATCTAGAGGAAGACGAGAGTATATCTGAGAAATGTCATATGTTTGTTTATAAGTCGTTAAAATGAGAGGCACCCAAGAATGAGTGATAGAATAAATTAATTTAGAATCGTCTATACTAATTCCAATATTATCTGCAACGTACTCTTGAATTGCATGACTAAGTATATATCCTACGTCGTCCATTCGATCAAGTTTGGGAAGAAGAATAGCGTCAATCCAAGCAATTTTCATTGGAGAAATCAGGAGATTACTTAAATGACTATCACCGTGAACAAATTCTACTCCTCCCAGGGACTGTTCCAAAACTTCAATCCAATAATTTAGTATTTTTTCATCAATACAAGTTTTTAAAAACTTGAAAACTGGACTATAAAGCTGTACATCGGTTTTTTGCCGCTTTGAACCGTGCAATCGAGCTAATGCATACCCAGCATATCCCCACCTATCCGCAGGTTTGCCTGAAAACTGAAGTAGTGGTATATAACCACTTAAAAACTCCAAAATTAAGGCTTTAACTTCAGGGATAACATGAATAACATCTGGTGCAAAGACTTTATCTGGGAAAGGCTTAATACGTTTTCCAAGCTCATGATTTTTCTTCCAATGATCCCAGTCTGCTTGTCGAAGAGTGAGAAGTTGAGCGAGCTTTTTTGCATTATCGACTTCTGCATCTAAATCATTAGCGAACTTTAAAACAATACCACCATCAACTTCACCTGCTAAGGAGGTGGAAAGGGCGGCTTCAATGACATAGGTTTTCCCCCCTGCTCCTTTGAAGGACTCGATTTTCTTAATACGAGTATTAATTATCCTCCCTGTTGATACTTGAATGTTTTGAGTGATTTTATCACTTGATTGGAGAATTAATGAGCGCACTCGCTCGTGGATCTTTTTCTGTTTGTCACTTACAGGCTCATTTGCGCTCATTCATTAGATCTCCTAGAATAGGTACTGTTTCAATATCCTTCCTCTTTCTACTAAAGCATACATGCCGTCAACTGCATCTTCTGCAGTATGGAAGACTGGAATCCCATAATCCTCAAATTCAGAGTTGACAGTAGGGTCGGGAAGGTTATAGACAAGAATAGGTTTGCTAGGGAACTCCTGTTTAATCAAAGCAATTCGTGCAGGAGCATCTTTTGAGACCACAGGAGCGTCAGATCGAGGGACAATGATAATCCCAGAAACAGTTTCTTCTCCTAAAAAAATCCTTGAAATTTCAGCAATAACTTCAGTAGTCGCACTTCCAGTTAGATCTAAAAATGTTAATGGTGTCTTATCCTTATCTCGGGATAAAGAAGTTTGTACACCATGTTTTTGAAACGTTTTCTCGATAATTACTGCTGTTTCATTTGATAACGATCCTAATTCTAAATTATACCGATTCATTCGATATAGTGCCATAGCACCAGGACCCCCAGTATTTGTTACCAATGCTATCTGATTTCCAAAAGCTGGAGGTTGATTATGCAAAGCTTTTATTGAATTAACAAATTGAGATGTACTATCACACTGAATAATTCCTGATTGCCTCAAGATTTCCTTATAAAGACCCAAAGTACTAGCAACCGCACCAGTATGACTTTTGGCAGCCATGGTTACCTCTTCAGTCATTGGAAGTTTTAGTACAACTATTGCTTTTTTCCGAGCTACAGCCTTTGAAACCCTTATAAATTGCCTTCCAGCTTTTATATTTTCTAAATAAGCTCCAATGACCTTTGTATCAGGATCCTGTCCAAAATATTGAATGAAATCTGTTTCATTAAGATCTGCGCCATTCCCATATGATACAAATCTTTTTAAACCGATTTTATTTTGTTGGAGCGCTAGTAGCAGATCTATTGCTAGAGACCCTGATTGAGAGATCAATGAAACATGGCCCTTTTGTGGTAATTCAAAATTAGGGAATAATGTATTCACTTTAGTGTGAGTATCAATGATCCCTATACAATTCGGCCCAATCAGTCGAGAATCTCCGAGAGATCTTACAAGTTCTTGTTGGAGATCATCTCTACCTATTTCTGAGAAACCTGCAGTGACACAAACAATTGCAGGAATTCCACGCTTAGAAGCGTCTCCAATGGCTTTTATTGCTAACTTTGCGGGCAAAACAACTACCGCAAGATCTGGAACTTCAGGGAGATCGAAAACATTTGGATAGCATCGAATACCCATTATTTCAGAAACATTTGGATTGATGGGGTAGACTCGGCCATAAAAAGGAACAACAAAATGATTAAAAATTAAGCGACCATACTTCTTTTCATCGGAAGAAGCTCCTATAATGGCCACAGACCTTGGCTCAAAGAAAAAATCAAGCAATTCCTATCACATATTCTAACCTTTGACCTTTCTTTAACATTTCTCAGACTATTCCTTTAGTCTATAAGCGATGACAATCCTTAAATAATTCATATAAAGTTCCGATTTGCGGGAACTTGACACTTACGACAAAAATTGGTCAGTCTTTTTGCTTTAATTGTTGAAATAGGATTCCCACAGATTGGACAAGGTTGTTTGTCCTTTAAATGCACACGAAATATTTGTTGTCGCCAGTAACGTTCATTATCCAATTTTTGGGTAGATTCAAGTATTCGGGAGATTTGTTCGACAGCACTTGACAACACATTCTTACAGGCTAGATATAATGCTGATTTTTCTTCTCTGTTTAGTTGAGGGCTTTTGGAGAAAGGATGGATTTTTGCTTCAAATAGAATTTCATCGGCATATGCATTACCAATTCCAGTAACAAACTTTTGATTGGTTAAAATTCCCTTAATCTCTCCACGAAATTTTTGTAAGCGCTTGATAAACTCACTTTCGGATATTTGAACGAAATCTGGACCAAAATTTTCAATCACAGCTGGGCGCTCACTTGGCTGGTAATTTTTGCTTGAAAACAACCAGACAGCTCCGTGCAATCGTGTATCGTGATAAATTAAGATTTTATTATTGCTGAATTTCAGAGAAAACACAGTTTTTGCGTGAATCTTCTGTGAAATAGAAGACCAAGCTAACCTTCCAGTCAAACCGTGATCTATGTATAAATTAAGTATTAGATCGGATTTGTGGAGTGAGAATCGAAGAATTTTCCCAATTCTCTCGATTTGATCTAGTGTTGAACCGTTCAATAATTCCTCAAATTCTAATGCTGATGGTTTACGAATTACTGTATGTAAAAATGTTTTAACATTAGTTATAACTTGTTCTGAGATGTTTGAAGCTAAGTATTGCCGAATAGCTTCCAATTCAGGTAATTCTGGCATTTAATCACTCAATAGATGTTAATATGCATAATATATTCCTATAACTCTCTTAAGATGGTTCTTCATTCTCAATAGAAGTGAAATTCCATTCTATTCCGGATTCGTATGATTTCTTGAACTGCTTTGTCTCGATCCTTTTTATCCACTATAATGATTACTAAGTATTTTGCAAAGCGATTCATAGAAACAAAAAAAGTCTCTCCTAGATCAAATTGAAGGTGAGTGATTTCGTGGCCTATCACCATACTTGATTCTATAATATTCTTGCACATTGTTGCAATTTGATTTGCGTAAGGATGGATTTCTGAAAGAGAGGAGATGTTGGTAAAAACTTGGTGTAAATTAGGCTTTTCTAGAATAATATAATCTGAAAAAAATGATTCTTGCATGATCTCTATGATTTTAGAAAGCCCTACAACATCAATCGCTATTAAAGAGCTATATTTTCTATTTAAATATTCACGGAATTCAAGGAATTCATCGTCATCGAGGGAATTGTCTTCTTTCAATTTTTCTTGGAAAACGCTCTCAAAATTCTGGAAACTGGTGTTAGCAAATTTCTGCTCCTTCAGATCATTCTCGTGACTGAAGAAAAGCCCATAAGTATACTTACCTTCGATAATATGTACGAAGTAATTCCCTTGGTCAATCGTCTTGATACCAGTTTGCTGAGTATCTTGTATAACACTAAGAACTGCCGTCATTAGGCCAGCGCGTAAATCCTCATCAACATCGGAAAAACCTGGTACAAAAAAATGAGAAAAAAGTAATAATCCACTCTTAGCGATAATATTTACGCCAATCATGCAGGGTTTCCTCTGATAATTAAAAAAATCCTTTTTTTTGTTGTTTCTAGCTTCCTAGGATGTATATTATAAAGATATTATTTTTCTATGCCTTATACTTATCAAGTTCCTCCTTCGAGTAAATAAGATCATATTAATTTTTCTTGCCTCAATAAGAAGTTTCGTGAAACAAAATTAATAATTTGAGAAAAGTCAGCTTGATTCAAAGTGAAAATGGCTATGCAAACTCTAATAATAATTGACCCCAGTACATCAGGCGCGGCGGGTGATCTCTTAATTGCTGCTTTGTTAGATTCGCAAGCAGAAGCTTTTCGTACTGAATTCTGCCAACTCTTTCAAAATTTACTCTCAGAATATGATTCTGATTTCCAAGTAGAATGGCTAACAACTAAAAAACAAGGTATATCTGGTACTCAAATTCAAACCTCGGCAAAAAAGAAATTTTCTCCTCAGGAAATGGATAAAATCATTGAGAATTTAAGAGAACAACTAGGATTAGCCCCAGAGAGTCATGAACTGGCAAAAACCGCATTAAAGTTTTTAGTTGATGCCGAAAAAATAGTTCATGGCCAGAATAGCCACTCTGACCCCATACATTTTCATGAACTAGCAACGATTGACACAATTTTTGATTTAATTGGTTTTGCTTATCTATGGGAAAACTTAGGTTTTCTTCAGATGGAAGTTAATATACTACCAATTGCTGTAGGTGGAGGGTTGATTAACATAGCCCATGGGCAAGTATCCGTTCCTACACCTGCTACTACTGAAATTATTCGGAATGGTGGTTTGGTAATCAAAGGAGGACCAATAAATGGGGAATTGTTAACCCCTACTGGTGCAGCCCTTCTCGCTTCCCTCAACGCAACCTCTCTTAATTATCTTCCACTAATGAAAATTCATAGGATTGGTCGAAGTTTTGGCACTCGTGAATATGAGAAAGGTACTCTGACCTGTTTGCAAATCATTCAGGGATCTAAACCAATTTCATTAATAAAAGAGGAAGTTAACATTCTGGAGACAAATGTTGATGATGTAGATGGAGAGATACTTGGTTATCTATTCGATGTTTTATTTGATGAAAATTTAGTACTTGACTTGGTAATTATTAACACTATTTCGAAAAAAAATAGACCAGGATATCTTATTCGAGCAATTGTCGAGCCTTCAAAAACCCTCCAAGCAACATCAGTCTTATCTCGTGAATTAGGGACACTAGGAGTAAGAATTCTCCCGGGGTTCCGTCATATTGTACCCCGCAAACAAACATCCCATCAAATTGAAGTATTGAATGGAAAAGAGACTGTACGTCTTAAAAAAGGGTTTATCGACTCTGAATTTATCACAGAAAAAGTGGAATATGAGGACTTAAAACGAATAGCACGAAAAAAAGGAATTTCATTACGAGAAATAAGAAAACGCGTCCTCTCGGAAATTCGTAAGGAGAATGAAAACAATGCGTGATATTGAATCCATCTTAAAACAGTTTAAAGATGGAAAAATCAGCCTGGAAAAAGCAAAAGCTGAATTAAGTTTATTTAGTCTGGAATTTATAGAAGATGGAGTTACATTGGACACTGGAAGACATATTCGTAAGGGAATACCCGAAGTTGTCTACGCCGAGAAGAAAAGTCCAGAACTATTAATAACAATTATTACAAGATATATGGCTGATCATTCAGCCCTGTTGCTTTCTAGGGTTTTAACAAAGCATCTTGACCTCATTCAAAAAAAATTCTCTGAAGAATTTGATCTTTACGTCACACTGTCGCATGAACCTTATACTGTCACTATAACAACAAAAAATCATCAGTTTTCAACCTCCCAATGTAATATCGGTCTTTTAACAGCTGGTACATCAGATCTCCCGATTGCAGAGGAAGTGAAAGCAATAGCCCGTCTGATGGGAGTCGAAACTATCCAATTTAATGATGTTGGAATCGCGGGAGTTCACCGTTTATTTTCACCACTAAAAGAAATGATTAAACAAAATGTGAAAGCAATAGTTGTGGTGGCTGGTATGGAAGGAGCACTCCCTGCAATTGTTTCTAGTCTAGTACCTGTTCCTGTAATAGGTGTTCCCGCTTCAACAGGTTATGGATATGGTGGAAAAGGAGAAGGAGCTTTAATGACAATGCTTCAAACCTGTTCTCTAGGACTAGTTGTTGTTAACATTGATAACGGTATTAATGCCGGAGCAACTGCCGCCCTAATTGCTAAACAATGTGGTCAAAAAATCAATACACTTTGAAATTATATTCCCGGTTGTATGAAGAGAATATAAAAAAATCTTTCAAAAGAGGTAACCAAACACTTAAACAAAGGAAGATGGTCAAATGTCTGAAAAAGAAACCAAAGAAGAAATAGAAAAGGAGCCAGATACATCTTCAGAAGAAGAAGAAAAAGAGGAAGGAAGTAACCAAGTAGAACAGGAAACTACAGCTGAACCCAAGCCTAAGAAAAAGTATGTGTTTAATTGTACAAAATGTGGAAATTGTTGTGAGAAGAGGGAATTCGTACCAATATCACTGGCAGATTTCCGTAATTGGGCACAATCAGGAACAATAAATGCTGTGTTTCCAAACCTGAGGTTTCGAACACTTGAGGTGGGTGAGTCTGAAGAGAAGCAGGGTTTTATGACTCTGGTTTTAGGTGGTTCAGAGAATGGATGTTCAATGTTTGATAAAGAAAATCGCCTTTGTAACATCTATCATTCAATGCCCTTGGAATGTAAAGCTTTTCCGTTAGGTTATAATGGTAAAAATTATTACATTAAAGATAAATCAGTTCCTGGCTTGGGACAAGGTACTATGACCAAGGAACGTCTTATTGAAGATCGTGATACTGCACGGACTGATTTTGAAGCTCGGGTTGAAACACAAATGATGTTACCTCTATTATACTCCCTGTTCATGCAGAATTTAATGGAACAACAACAGAAAGTAATGGAAGAAATGCCAGAAGACAAACGAAAACAACTTGATGAATTATTGACGGCTAAAAAAGAAAAATCCTGACCTAGCTTTGGCCAGAACCCTCTCTATACAAAATTAACCTCTTTTGGTAACTTATTCTTGAAAACTTCAGTCTCGAAAGAGTATATGAAAAAGATGAGAATATACCTATTAAGAAACAGCATCGTCAGGGGAATAACCACAATTCGAGCAAGACCACCGTGAGAAGGGTAAGATCTGTTTCTCCTTTCTACTCACATCCACTACCTCCGAGTACGGAAGTAGGTGACCCCTCTTACAATTTGGACAAGGTGGAGTAGTTATTAATGATGGGGTTGCCTCGATGTATTCAGGTAAAGGTTTGAAATCTTCTTTCTCAGTTTTCTTCAATTTCTTCAAAATTTCTGTTGATTTTTCAATAACCCTTTTGGGAAGCTCAGTTTTTGAGGCATCTGGAATTGGAGGTTGGGGAGGGATGAGCTCAGTTTTATCATTTGTCTTTTTCTTAGGGGATTTTTCAATAACCTTTTTGGAAAGCTTAGTTTTTGAGGCATCCAGAACAGGAGGTTTAGGAGGGATGAGCTCAGTTTTCTTAATTGCCTCGATAGGCCCAAGGCCTTCTTCAGGAACCGAATCAAGGCATTTCCAAAAATCAGCAGGTTCCACGCCTTGATCAGCGGCTCTGATCCGATAAGAAAGACCGCCAATTCGCCTGATCTCTGCTGCTACTGTGCTTGAAATGAATCGAGATCTAACATCGGCTTTATCACCAATCCAGATCCAGAGTTCTTTTCTTCCATCATCAACAAAGATGAAAACCTCTGATGATTGTAAGTTCTCTTTCTTAAAGACTACTGGGTCATAAAAACCATTATTTTGAACTTGATATGCAACAATACGTCCCAAAAATAACCAGCCACTCAACGTTTTAGCTTGTAAATTTCCATTTTAGTTTTAAATATTACGAATAAGATATGCTAAATTCATAAATTTTTTATTTATATCATAACCTCAGAGCTATTAAATCCTCTAAATGGGAATACTTTTAAGAGTAAGTCAGGTAATAAATTGTTAGAATCTATGACTAAGACGGGTCTAGCTCCAACGGGTGAAAGACCTAGCTCTTCGCATTCGTCCCAATAGTCACGGGAAATGGTCAGGTGAGCAATCAATTTTGGACTAGACAAATCAACCGAATCACTGAAAGTCATGATTAAGAGTAAAGTTAGAAACAAGCACTCCTGAAGGTTTGTCTGACAAATGGACAGGATAGAGGATGTAGGGTTACATCCAACACGATAGAAGCTAGCACTGGTAACGAGCTAGTTGACGACCTCATGTGAATACAAATGACTAGCTTTGATAGCGTTTGTGATAACCTAAAAACTTCGAGATCGAGATAAAATTTCAATCTTCCTTCGTTTTCAACAACAAGAACTTTCGGGACGAGAAACAATGTTATTTAAAGAGTTTTCACAATTGAAGCCAATATTGTCTTGATTTGGATGAATTGGAGTGGTAAATATTTCAATATCACTGTTTTAATAAGGATATTGTGAGTAGGAGTCTGAACTATCCTCTCGATGCTGGCAAAATCAGAAATTTGTTTGATTTCTTGTATATTTTTACTAAGATGAACCTCCATAGTAAATTCCTTCATTAGCAAACCTTTTAGAGATGATCTCTTACGATGAATGAAAATTTGAGCATTGGAGTTCTTATAAGAAAATATTCTCTCAGGAATAACTCCATGTTTCCTTAACCAAACCATTTTTCCTTCTCCTTTTTTTCCAGAGAGATCTGTTAATGAGGGAACCCATAAAAATAACAACTCACCCAACACAAGTAGACTTATTATGAAAAATAATGCACTGATAGCCGTGGGTAGAAAATCGAATACTAGATCATTAGTCCTTGCCATTCCAACGTCTTCTTGGAATGTACTTTCTCCTATTGTTGATGTTCCTCCGTAATCTCTTATGATGGGGGGTAACCAGAAGATCAAAAACAAGGTTGAAAAAGTAGTTACCAAACCTACAATAAGAGTCAGCTGATATCTCCAAATCCTCTTATCTGGCAATAATAGCAACTTTATTCACACATCTATTTTTTTTCTTGAAGTAATTCCTGTAAAGATTCCCCATGGAGTTGAACAAGCTCAATCAGACGGTTAACTAGTTGATTATCATAATTTGCATAAGCTAACTTTAGACGGGAATGAATTTCTTCAAGATGAATAAGTCCTTGTTTATCTAAGGCCTTTAAGTCACGATAGATTGACTTAGATTGCACAGAAATTCCCAGTGCTCTAGCTATATCAATTCCTGAACTTCCTTTGGGATAGATTGAAATCAATTGCATAAAGATTAACCTTTGATGAAATGATAATGGTGTGGTAAATAGAAATACTAAGCTAGCGTAATAATACCGAGTTAAGCTAAGAAGTCTGTTTGAGAGAGACATGTAAAACTTTTC
>JAEOTY010000266.1 GCA_016839625.1 Candidatus Hodarchaeota archaeon | reverse complement strand
GAAAGGTGGTCATAAGAAAACCAAAATGAACTGAATAATAAGAGAACTGTTTCGAAAAAACGGAAGACGAACATTACTCTTGTATTACTTCCTCCAATAATTGGGAAATTATTAGCACGACTAGTAAGATTGAGGTTGCGAAATGGGGGAACTAACCAAAGAACAAACTGACTGATAACTCCAATCAGGACTCCTCGGTAACAAAGTTCTTCTAATAAAGGCCCATTAAATACAATTCTCAAGAAAGTCTCGGTTATTGGTTGAATTAGTATTTCTGGAGTGTCTGCTGGAAAAAGATTACCAAAAACCAACTTGATAAAAAAAATGAAAGTCAAGAGTAGGATTATTTTTCTGTTTTTTCCTCTACCTGTTCTTATATCCCACTCTTTAACTGATTCTTCCATCATTCTTCACAATGTTTTAAAATAAGATAGAGGGGATTGAACCCCTCTACACCTATTTTTTTTGTTTTGACGCTGCACGCATCGCTCGTGCCTTGAAGTCCTGACTCTTACCAGTCCGATCAGTAGCACTTTGGATACGACGAGCAGCCTCTTTGGTCATTTTACTTTTCTTTGGCATTTTATCAACTCCTAAATGAGTTTAGATAATTTCAATGTTATTCTTCTAAGGATTTGTCAACCACTATCAACTAGTGAAAATAGATAGTTTCCTACACTTAAATTCACCTATAAAATCCTAAATAATAGTACTAATAATATTATTGAATGTAATTCTAGCAATTATTTTATTAGGAGTTTCATAGTTAAGAATACATAGTATTACTTAGTTGGATCCAAGTGTTTACTGGAGATAATTAATTTGTCTTCTAATACAATAAATGTATTAGCTCTCAAGAATTATATATTGTTGATCTTATGCATTTCATTGATCATTATTCCTTTCATCATTATCTTTACAGTAAGACCATTAGAAGAAACTTTAGAATCAATAACAATTGAAAAATCATATGAGATTTCAATTTCTGATCATTCAGACTTTTCATATTTATTAATCCCAACAGGGGATCTTGGAGATCTACAAGCTCACGACATTAGCATTTTCTTAGAAACCTCTGATAGTTCAATATTGATATGGCAGGAGACTATTGAGGGAATAAAATCACCATATAAAGAGTACCAACTAGTGACTGATGGAACTGGTACACCTTGGTTAAACATTACATTGAATCACTTTAATGTGACCAAAAATAATGAATTTTTTATTCAAGTACAAACAACACGAAGAGAGGGAAATCCTCTCTATAAGGACAATAGGGTAAATGAAAGCTATTGGCTTGAACCATCACGGTATATCGATTCTGATAATCAACTAATCATTGACAAAGCCAAAAATTTAACATTAGACTGTCTTACTAGGATTGAAAAATCAAAGAAAATTATGGATTTCGTTTCGATAAATATAAAGTATAATCCTAATAAATCCTTACATTATGTATTTAATTCTACTTATAGTGGTGAAGTTGACAGTTCAGCTTCAGATGTGTTGAGAAATAAAGATGGAGTATGTTATCATTTTTCTAGGTTATTTGTAGCTCTTTGTCGGGCTATTGGTATTCCAGCAAGAACAATTAATGGGTTAAAAATTGAGGGGAAAACTGAAGTAGGAAGACACTCATGGTGTGAGTTTTTAGACAAGGAAAATTACTGGCACGTTGTGGAACCACAAATAGATCTGTTTGAGGTTATGCCTCCAAGCTATTTTAACCTGATCCATGGTCCTAATCAAGATAAATCATTCCATATCGAAAGATTTTTTACTGACGGTTACGTTTTAGGAGATGAAGATAGTGAGGAGGTATTCAATGAGAGAAATGCTGTATGTACAGATTACGATTTTCGTGTTGAATTGTCACACACCTTTAGTCTGACCATACTTATCTCCTTAATTTTAGGAGAGGTAGGAGCATTCGGATTGGGCTTATTACTTTCTGATTGGAACAATAAAAATGAGAAGGTTAATTAAAATTACACACACTGTCAAGTTCTGGGTTTGTATTGTAGATGAGCTCACAAGTAGATTCTATTCATAGAAAATAGAAACAAACAATGGGGAGT
>JAEOTY010000265.1 GCA_016839625.1 Candidatus Hodarchaeota archaeon | reverse complement strand
CATGGATTACATGGAAGTATAACAGATGATGATGGTGGTGGTAGTGGTGGTTATGCTTTTGCCATGGGTACCTATGATAATGTAGGATGTATGGTTCCCATTGTTCGATATAATGATTCATATGCTCATGCAATAGGAAAATATGTATTAAATGCAGCAAATGCCGCTCGATTGTTTTTTGGGAACAGTCTTGATGCAGGCTATCAAGATAGTGAAGACTGGATTGAAGCATATGACCCAGCTTACTGTATTGGTTACGAGGGTCTCCGTAAGGAATGAAAGGGGATATCTCCTCTCGCTACAGGGGATGTGAATAGAGACAGATACAAAAATCAGAATGGGCCGACGAATCTTGGTCTTTATGGAAGTTCCCATGTAGGGATTTTCGGAGGAATCATTCATCCCACAAATGACGAGAAGATTCTACAATTAGACTGTCTTGTAACAGACTATTACCATGAAGAGGCTTACCCTACCTATCTTTACTACAATCCTTATGATGTTGTAAAAACAGTGGAGATTGATGTCGGACCTGACGTGAAGAATCTCTATGATACGACAACGAATCGTTTTGTATTAACAAACGTTGTGGGTTTGGTATCTTTTCAGCTCCCAGCAGGTTCCGCAGCTGTGATAGTTATTGTCCCTGCTGATGGATTCATAAGTTATAATAACAATAAGACATTGATTAGTAATGTCATTGTGGATTTTGATAATAATAACAAAAGTGCTATTGTAGACTCAACAACAATTCTTTCAGTTCAAACTACAACATCTATAATTGGAACAACTCCAGGATTCGACTTTGTCATGCATTTTATTTCATTAGCAATTATTAATTTCGTAGTCGTAGGATATCGCAGAAGGAAAAAGTAACGAAGACAGAATATATCTAAAGCGATAAACTAAAACCAATAACTGAAACACTTCTTTTCTAAATATGAATAATGGTGAAATAGACATGTATGATTGCAAAATAACCGTAATAAAGAGAACTGTCAATCGTGATATCATAAGTGAATATCTAAAAGATGAATACCAAGAAGCGAAGTCGTGTGAACGTTTTAAAGACGGTCAAGAGTTTGTTATATCCAAAGAAAACAGGTATAAACCTCCACAGAGTTTCTGTGAATGGGCCTGGGCAGATATTCGGCATGATTTACTAACGCTTGCTTATGGCGGGAATGTTCCTCATATGAAGAATGAAAATGAGAATATAGTTGGTTGTACCGATTGGTTTCGGCCTGTTTATTTCAAAATTGAGAGAATAGAATCGTAAGAATTCGCTAGTTAAACCAAAAACATGTGGATACTGAAGATACTAGGCTTTTTTAGGTTCTCTCAGCATTTCCCAAAAATGGAAACCATTCCCTGAAGTATCCCATTCTTTTAGAGTTTGGAATCCATACTTTGAGTACATCTTTGCATTATCTTCTGTCTCTGTTTCCAAATAGATTGGAATACGTTCTATATCTACTCTAGAGAACATTGGCTTCAGTAGTTTTCTGCCAAAACCCTGACCCTGGAATTTTGGCGCGACTCCAATGACCTGTAGATAAAAATAGGGTCTTTCACCCATGTGGTTTCGGCGATCTTTGTCTATTTGGTCAAACAAGCTCTCAATCTTCCTTCCAAGCTCATTTCCCATTTTAATTGCAGCCCAAATTGCTCCACTTCTAAATAATCTCCATAGATTTTTCTCTACGGTTGTATGTGGCACCCAAGCTGCGATTCCTTCTAAATTTTTCGTTGGAGCATAAACTTCTCCATAACTTAACGAATAGCGGACAACATATTCAAAAATTATTGGTAATTTTTCTCTTCTCTCGTTTTCGTCTGGTATTACATGAACCCAGGCGGGATCATTATGAAAAGCTTCTCCTAAGACTAAACATGAGCTTTTAATGTCCTTTTTCTCTAATTTATACCATTTCTCAATTTTGGATCCCATGAAATCACCTTTCCTGATTCTCAGGTTGTTTTAACTTCTTTTATCACATATGACTAAAGCTATTCTTGTAATTATTAAGATATTGGCAAAAATACAAACAATGGAAGGGAAAAGGAAATAGTGGGTAAAAAAAGGATGGAGAAGACTGGAATCACAACAAAACTTATATGTACAATTAATTCTCCTATTTTTTTCGTTTAATTTGTTTTTGAGGAATTTTTAGAAATGCAATTGCTAAGAGTGCGAAAAGCACTTCAAAACCGGGGATACCCGTTGTTGTAGTTGTTGGTGGTCTTTCTACTGTGATGATAGTAAAAAAGCTATCAAAGATTTGGATTCGAAAATCTGCGGAGAAAAACGCATAGTTTGGTTGAATTGCTTTAAAGGTTGGAAAATCTCTTGATTCAGCTCTGCCAGTTATAAGTATTTGAGTATCTTCTGAAGAATTTATTATGACCATATCATCAACAAAATCACTTTCTCCTCCACCTAAGCAGGTTATGAATTGTGCTGTCTGTCCATCAGGACTAAATTTTGCCACAAAGCCATCCCAGAAGATTCGATGTTCTGAAAGAGCATTTGCAGTGATTGGAAAATCGAATGAATATGCTCCACCACCAACAACAATATTTTGATCCTGATCCACAACTACCGTAGAAGCTGCATCATATTCGGATCCTCCGATCCGAGTAGAGAAATTCACTGAATAATCATCGCTATTTATCTTAACAACAATTGCATCAAGAAAATGAGTTCGGAAGTCAAAATTGTTTCGTCTTGGATCATCGATATAAACTGAGTCATTGAAGATTTCTGTTTGCCAAGCATTAACTTGGAGAAAATCAGTTGAATTAGTTTCTCCAACCATAATAATATTATTATCAGCATCAGTTGCTACATCATTAGCCCAAGTCCATCCATGACTATCACCAACATAAGAGGAGAATAATAAGGATTGTCCATCAGCACTCATTTTCCCTACAAATGTGCTGATAGGAAATTCCCCTAGCGTTGATACAATCGGATTAACAAGAGGAAACGATTCATTTGATCCTGTTTGGCCTGAAAAAATAATGTTTTCATCATTGTCAAGGGTTAAACTTAGTATAGCTTCATGATTATTTCCACCAAAATAAGTTGAAAAAATCACTGATTGTCCATCTGCACTTAGTTTGGTAATCACTGCATCTATCAGGCTAGCATTGGTGTCTTGATACGCATTAGTAATTGGAAAGTTAACATCAAACGTGCTTGCTCCAATAATAATATTATCTGATGAATCAAGCGCAAAATCACCACTATAATAATAGCTTAATCCTGCAAGATAGGTAGAAAATAGAATAGTTTGTCCATCAGAACTCAGCTTCATAACAAAAACATCACCATAGGTATCACTTTTGTTTTCGTTATAAGCATTCACTGTTGGAAAATCGTGTGATTCTGTCCAGCCTACAATCACTATATTGTCATTAGAGTCACAGTGGACATTGTACACATTCTCACTCCTATTTCCTCCAATGAATGTGGAGAAAATAACTGATTGACCATCAGGTGTAAACTTACTAATAACTATGTCATCGTATTCATATTCATCTAGATACTGAATTTGTTCTCCTATGATGCTTTCTTTGATTGCATTATGTACAGGATAATACGCTGAATTGGAAGCTGAAGCAAGAATAATATTTCCTTCACTATCTTCGGCAATAGATGCGGCTCTTTCATGACGCGTGCCTCCCCAGTATGAAGATAATGTTATTTCAAGCGTATCAAGTGCATCATTTGCCTGTGTGACTTCAGTAATTGCATTTAAACGTGAATTTGATGATTTAAAGTTCAAATCTTCTTGATTGTAAGTCTCTGCTGAGAACCCCATTACCTGAAGATTCATAGACCACATGATTCCTAATGAAAAAAGCATTAACAAGATTCCTAGTGTTATACGTAGATTTCTCCACAAGTTTATTTACTCCTTTTTGTCTGGATAATTAAACATCTGGTTTATGGTATAGTATCCAATTATAATTGTAGATTTCGATAGGGGCAATTGATTATAATAATTTCTCCCTAAATTCCTCAATGAAGGAATTTATTTCAAGGTGATCTTCACATTGAGCAAGTGGATCCAATATTTCTTCTAAAGAAAAGGGTTTAATTTCTCTTATCACGATTGACTAAAGCAATTCCAGCAATTATTAAAACAATGGCAGTGGGATGAATGATTGGATCAATTATTTCATTGAGAAGAAGAGCAGATAGAGCAACTCCAAAAATTGGGACTAAATTCTGGAAAATTGCGGCTCTACTTGCTGATAGTCTTTTTACTCCTTCTAAATAGAACCAATAACCTAGAACGGTGGATATAAAGGCAAGATACGCTACTCCAAACCACACTCGTTCAGGGATTTCAAAATAAAGACTGGGATTAATATATTCAGGATGAAAAAACAACGCTACAGGAAGAGTGGTTAGAAAACCAAAAAAGGAAACCCAAGTGATAATGTAGAGGGACGAGGGTTGAGAATCAGCCTCAAAACTATTTAAGAAATATCGTGAAATAACAATGTAAGCAGCATATGATATTGCTCCGCCAAAAATCAATAAATTCCCGAGAAATCTGTTTGGAACATCGAGATTTGGGCTAAACCCAAAAATGAGTAAAACTCCACTAAATGATAGAAGTACACCAATTACTCTTTTTGAGCTCAATGACTCCATTCTTAGCACTAGGCTTGCAAGAATTATTACTAAAGTTGGATGAGATGAGACTATGACAACGGCATCGCTAGATGAGGTGTAATACTCTCCAATCAAATAACCTGCTTGATAAATAGTAACAGAGGTTATTCCCATAAAACTGAAAATCTTCCAATGCTCCCTAGCAAATGTTAAATTTAATGAACCTTCCCGCCAACGGAGAATAATGGGAAAACATAGAATTACTAAGAAATATCGAATAGTGGCAATCATCATAGGAGGGATTGTCTCGCCCCCAACTTCTTCCGAGACCAACCATCTTCCAAGAGGCCATGTCCCTGCCCAAATCAAAGCTGTGGCGAATAATAATACATATGCCCCAATTTCATAGTTTTTCTTCGCTTCAAGAGAAGTATCCAAGAAATAACCTCGAATTCCTTGAAATTTAATAGTTAATTAAATAAAAGTAATTTATTCCAGTGAAAACACGATAGCTTTTTGACCTATTGCTCCATTAGGCTACTGCTCTCGTTACAAGTCTCTTAATTCATTAAGTGGTGATTGAACATGACTGAAGAAGAACTTATCACTAAGCTTGATATATCTTATACTCAAAGAGTTTTGGAGGATATAATTCGTATCAATTCCATTGTTGGTCAGGAGGGTGATTTAGCAGAATATCTCAAGAATGAATTAGAATCTCTTGGATTGAAATGTGAACTGGATACCGTTGAACCAAATAGACCGAATGTCTATGCACGATTACAGGGTGACAAGTCAGGTAGAAGACTCAACTTTAACGGTCACACTGATACAATTCCTATTGTTGATGGGTGGGAAACAGATCCCTTTAATCCGGTGTCTAAAGACGGAAAATTATACGGTCTTGGTGCCTGCGATATGAAAGCGGGTATTGCTTGTATTTTGAATGCATTACGAGCTTTCGTTGAAACTGGGCATCCTTTTAGTGGTGAATTATCATTTTCAGGAGTGATTGATGAGGAAGCATATGGGAAAGGAGCCAAAGCAATGCTTAAAACAGATCTTGCTAAAGTAGATGCTATTGTTTTAGCAGAACCGTATCCTGGTGATGCGACCAAACCTATCCCACTCGGAAATACTGGAAAAATCCTATATGATATTTCTGTCAAGGGGAAAGCAGCTCATGGTTTCAGACCACATCTTGGGATTAATGCTATCGAGGAACTGGGACAGATCCTCGCAAACCTGAATAGACTTGAATTCAGGAATCATCCTGATTTTGGGAAAGGAAATTTTTGCACTATAAAGATTGAAGGAGGATATGAGAAAGTGTATTCGGTAGTTGTCCCAGCGTCTGCGCGTATGGAAATTAACCGATTACTCGTTCCTGGGGAGACAGCACAGACAGCGATAGAAAATATGAAGAACTTAGTAAGCGATCTTAACCTCACTGCTGAGGTAGAGGTAAGAACCAAACCACCTCAATATGAAGCGTATGTAATGAGTAAAGATGAACGAATTATTCAGATTTTTGATCCTATCTACAAAGAGGTTATGGGAAAGACACCTCACTATGAATTTGCTTCAGGTATAACTGATGCTAATATTTTTGCTGGAGAAGGTGGAATTCCTTGTCTACATCTTGGCCCTCACCAAGAAGTTGCTCATCAGAAGAACGAATATGTAATATTAGACTGTTTACAGCCAACGTCCCAGATGTTCGCTCTCATTGCGGCTAGATTTCTTGAAGATAAAAAATGAAAAAATGATTGTGAAATAGAAAACGCTTCTGATGGAATAGGACATAGATGAATAGCAAGGATAAACAAATCTTAGAAGGCCTTGCGGTCCAAACAGGAAAAGAAATATCATGACTAACTTCTCTAAAATGGAACTCTTTTGGGTATTCAAAGGATAATGATCGAGTTACAAAGTTAGTTTTACCTAATGCTCACTTATCTAATATCCCAGAAAAGATAGGTAAGCTGACCGAACTTCAGGTCTTAGTTCTAGGAAGAAACAAGCTGAGATCACTTCCAGATGAAATTTTTTCACTTTCTAAGCTTGAAGAGTTAGGATTATGGAAGAATGAGTTGACTTCAATTCCTGAGGAAATTAGGGAATTAACAAAACTTAAACGACTAAATTTAGAAGGAAATAAGCTCAAAACTATACCAAATAGCATTGGTAATCTTACTCAGTTGAGGAAATTATATTTGAAGAGAAATTATATTAGTTATCTCCCTGAATCAATTGGAAGTCTGATAAACCTAGAAGTTCTAGGACTTCCGCTTAACAATCTTAAAGAGTTACCTACCAACCTCGGTAACCTTAAAAGGCTTAAAAAATTATCATTATGGGGAAACTGAAGTGAAAAAAACAGCTCTATCAAATCACCTTTCTAAATTAATTATTACAGAACTTATATTGAAACCAGATCATAACAAATATCGATTAACATCTGATGGGGAATTATTCATCCGAGCGTTGGAAGCAGCATTTAAGAAATCTGATATAAAAGAGAAAAGACGAACTGATGACTTACAAAGGAAGCAATTCTCGGATTCTTTTGTCGAGTATTTTTTTGGGTAGTAACTAATGGTTCATGATAAGCTTAAATAAATTAACGCGGTTATGAATTGATTACTATGAAAGAAATGAATGAAGAGATCTTCTCCAAGTATCTTAAGAAGAGAGGGAGGAAAGAGCACGTTATAGAACGTTATTTACAATCGTTGGGTTATTTTGAGAAGTTCCTTATGGAAAACAAGGGAATTCAAAGTGCTCGAAATGCTAAAGCTGAAGATCTCAAAGAATTTACAGATATCTTTGAAAAAGAGCAGAAGAAATCAGCTAGATCTGTTCTTTATGCATTAATCCAGTATTATAAATCAATCTCTAATGATAAAATGGCTTTGAAAGCCCAACAATTACGCAAACCTAGAAAAACAAAGAAAGCACCCTTTTCATTGAAGCAGATGCTGGATATTAGTCCTACCTTCATTGAGAAACTAGCAAAAATGGGGATCAAGACTGCTAATCAGATGATTGAAACAGGAAAAACAAGGTCTCAGAGGGAATCTATAGCTAAAAAAGCAGAAATACCGTATGAGATCATTTTAGAGCTTGTTAAACTTTCAGATTTAAGTCGAGTAGGTTACGTAAGAACCAAATTTACACGGCTTTTTTATAATGCGGGAATAGAAACACCAACCGAATTAAGCAAATGGGATGTAACGGAGTTAAGGAAATATTTAAATGAGTATATCGAGAAATCTGGTTGGGAAGGGATAGCACCGTATCCATCTGATTTATCAAATTATATACAGAATGCTAAAGGCTTACCCCAGATTATAGAATATGATTAGTTGCCTCTTAAAGTAATATTTGCTCTCATTTTGATTGAATCTCTCACTAGCAAGAATTTATACAGTTAGAAACCTTTTTAGTCACACAATTTTTAATGAGCATTGAAAATGAGAGTTTACCCATTTCAGTTCAAATGAATATAATAGTCCAAATCAGCTAATTTCACGAGTTACATCTAATACGATTTTGATTTTCAGATTAAAAGAGGAAAACCAAATGAAATTTGACTTAAAAAGATATTTCAGTTTTTTATCAAAGCGTAAGGCCGATCTTTTCCAGAAATTAGGAAATAAGAAATTTATTAGGAATTCAATCACGCTATTCATCGGATTTCTCTCGTTTAGTCTAGTATTTAATTCCATATTTGTAATCTCTCCAAGTAAGGGATCGAATAACTCAGATTTGAATGGTGCTATTCCTACACTGGAACATGATGTTTCAACTAGAGGAGTACTTTCTATTGAAGAGATGAGAGAAGGAGAAGTGATAGCTTATTATTATGTTAATATTAATCAAACAGATATCTACGAATTAAGGCTGACTTTACCACCAGAAGTTTTTAACGTTAGAGTTGAATTTAGATATTTAAAGGAGAACGAATTTAACAATAAAGAACTAAAATACATCGATAACCTGTATTTTGAAGGGATTGGTGATGACTATCCTCCGAGAGATATTACTATTTCTCGTTACATTCCCTTACTAAAAGACGAATATCTCGGAACTATTGGTTTAACTTTTTTCTTTTATACTGTACAAGACCCCGATCGTGATCAAAGATATTATATCAGATTTTTCAGAGCTACAACTGAAGCGAGACACCAATTTAACGTGGGTTTGACTCCTGAAAATCCAGACTTTTCTCGAATATTCATTCTTGATCTCCCTAGTCTTGGTGTCACAACAGCAGGTTTCTATTCTTTATACACGTTGTTAGAGGTTGATGTTACTGACAGTGACAGTATCGACTATTTTTGGGGTAACTCCGATATTAAGTGTTTGAATGAAGAAATAGACCTAAGTGATTATTATTATTGGGACTTTTATAATTATGAAGAATTCTCTCAAGAGAATAATTTCATTCTCTATATCGATCTAAGTCAAGAATACTTATTTCAAACAAACAATCACCTGTGGCCCGACAACAACGAACAAATAGAAATTACAATCAATTTTGCCTTTGCATTAGGAGCTTTAATTTCCCAGGCTTTACCAATCAATGGATCGACAACAATTCCTAATGACAACCCTACTTTAGTTGAAATTGAGATCCCAGAGAGAGATAGTGTGAGGGTCATCTTTCAACATTATTCTCTTTTTAATTATAAAGTGGAAATAAGAAATCAAGCCTCTGTTAGGTATTCACGGGAATTTTATTATAATTTGGATGATAATGATGATTCTTACTATTATTATCGTTATAGCGTTTCGCACATTCAATTAGCGAAACGAGACATTGACTCAAGCCTAATTGGTTTTTCCGGATTCCCTGAAGAAACCACTCAAATCGCGTTTGGGGGACTTGCTATACGATATATTTATGAAAGAACTTATCGCGATAATTGTAGATATCGGCATCGAGTTGAGACATATCCCATTGAGATCCCATTATTAGGTGTTAATGATTCAGTCTACTTTTTAATTGAATCTAGTGAACCCTTATCATTACAATCTAGAATAGAAACAGTGGGGAGTAGATCAACATCTAATGAAACTATTGACATTGTCGAAGATCCTATTCAGATGTTTGAAATTAATGCAGGAGTAGATGATTTATTTACTTTTGAGAATGAACAGAATCTAGAGGTGCAGGAGCCTGCGATTGCTAACGCAGTGGATTTTGATCACTCAGATTTTTCTCAATTGACTATCTCAACGGAAACAAAATGCTTCTTACCAGGCAATCCTTCATTCTTAAGTGGTTCAAATGAAAACTATATTCAACAAGGAAGTATGAGAACAGGGAAAGGTGTATTAGTTTATTACGGATACTGCTATATTTCATATTATGGTTATTTAACGGGTGAACGAGATGTGATAATTCCTGAGAGTGAAATAAGAGTACCGTTTGAAGCTACAGTTGAAACAAACGTCAAAAAAGGCTCAATCCCTCAGGTTGGAAAAGCAATTGAGATAAACACATCAGGTATCCATTGGTTTTTGTTTCCAGTCGAGAAGAATAAAATTTATACAATTTCAGTTGAGGGCCGTCCTTTTAGCACGAGCTTTAATGCTAGGATTATAGATATTTATGGGAATAACCCTTTAATTGGTCAAAATGATTATATCAGAATGAGCGATTATAATAATGTTTTCATTGGAAAAAGAACAGTTAAGAGCTATTTGATACTCGAGGGGGAAGGTTTAGTGAGAATTACAATTGAGAATAGTTCTATTGATTATGGCTGGATACTTCCCCCTACCACAATTTTTGGTATCCTTCTCTTGTTAGGGATAACTACTGTCCTATTCAGAAAACGACTCTTCCCAACATAGATAGTACTTGTTGCTTGAGAAATATTCTGAAAAAGAGAGAAGCTTAAAAGAATTAACCAAATACAAGAAGAAAAAGAGTACAACAAAGCTAACTAGAGGATGAAAAGGCGAACGAGATGGCAACTCCTCCTTGGCGGATAAATGAAGTGTTAGAGAGGGCACAAAATGGCCCAATCTGCCTAGAAAAAGATTTTGATCTCAAACTCCTGGTTCCCGAGCTTCGTAGAGTTATCAAAGAGTACGACATCTCTTTTGACCCTACGACACCAGTTCCACAGGATGACAGTTTAGTAAACAGACTTTGGGAAGCTGCCATGGATCTGTACCTCGAAGTGGGAACTCTGTGTACTGATACTCATCGAAGAATCCTGTTTACGGAAGACGAGTTGAAGGAGGCACTTGGAAACTTTCCAGGGAAATTTACCCTTGGTTTTGGACGCGATTCAAAGGTAATATCCCACAGGCAAATCGAAGATACTCAGAAACCTTTCTGTATGTTTACACCCGACATCACCTGTGATGAGGATCTTTTTATCCCCATGTCAATGGCATACTTACAAGAACCTCTTGCAGATGGCGTTTGTGCCCCCATCCTCGATGAAATTGAGGGGATGCCCATTCGATCAGGCTCTCCCGTAGAAATAAAGGGGTCTGTCGCTCATGCCATGATGTTTCGAGAAGCTGCCAGAAGAGTTGGTCGTCCTGGGATTTTTCTCAAAAGTGTCGGAACAGCAGAATCAGATGCAGCTCAAATCGCAGCTAGCAACCCTGAGTGGGGGGAGCGCTTGACGGATGGCCGATTCGTAGCTAGTATTACTGAACTTAAAGTTGATAACTCTCTCTTAAATAAAATGGTGCACTTTCATACTTACGGTTGCTATGTGGGAGCTCTGACTGGTCCAATTATGGGAGGATATTCAGGCGGCCCTGAGGGAACAGCTGTCGTTGGACTCGCTTATCATCTTCAAGGATTAGTTGTAAACCAAGCACACTTCATGGTTTACTTTCCCTTTCATTTAAAACATACCTGTAATACTATGCGTGAACTTCTCTGGGTACTTTCGACAACTTATCAAGCATTATCACGTAACAGTAACCTTATCTCTTTATCAGCTGGATATGCTGCAGCTGGACCGTGTACTCCCATGGTTTTGAGGGAGGCAGCGACTCATGCGATTACTTCAGTAGTGTCAGGTGCAAATCTATGGATAATGGCTG
>JAEOTY010000031.1 GCA_016839625.1 Candidatus Hodarchaeota archaeon | reverse complement strand
CTCCTCTTTTTAAAATGAAAAAACAGATAAAAATGGCTGCAATTTCCTCCCAATAAACACTCCCAGGGATTTGGAGAATGAAAGTCAAAAAATAAAGGACAATTAAAGCAACTCCTGAATATAGAACTCCTGAGGAGATAAGTTTTCCATCTTTAATGGTAGTTTTTCTAGTGGATAAATAAGTGTAAATCATAATTATAGCAAGAGAAAAAATTAACGAGTAAAAAATAATTGAATTAAAAACAGCAATCATAAAAGCGCCAGTATTAAGATCATCGCTCATTGATTGATATATTAAATAGAATACATTCCAGATGATGAATCCTAATAAAAAACGGGCTATCCCAGTTATTACAATAATTACGCCCCATGCTCGAATCAGTTTGTACTCCTCATACCTATCCACTAATTGGAGTGCTTTATTAAATTCTTCTGTGATTGACAAGTGATCAATCTCTCCTAATTCTATGTTAAGAAGATGAAAATAAAAATATTATAAAAAATGTAAATGAGTTCTGTTAAACAGAGTATTTTTCGTGCTGAACGTAGTCAGATTTGAATTGGTTTAAAAAGGCATAAATCGAATGTTCCATTAACTGGGAGATCAGTCAATTTGAAGGTCAAAACGAGAAAATCGAAACTGTTACTATTAGGAATTACAGTGTTGGTAATTTCTTCCCTCGCAAGCTATTCTGATCCAAGTTTTACAGATTTCAATCCTCAATCTAATTCTAAAATTCGCTCAATTGATTATCGATTTTCTCAACAAAAATTCTTTCCCCAAAATCCCAAAACGGCTATCTGGTATAGCGACCATTCCCCTCTTTATATCGATGGTAATTTGAACTTCTCCACAACTGCTGATTCGGAAAACTGGCCAGGTGATGGCACTCTTATAGATCCTTATTTGATCACTGATTTTTCATTTGAATCTAGTTCTTCTAGTTTAAATTTAATAGAAATTAGAAATACTGACGTATACTTTGAGATAAGTGGCTGTAGAATTAGTGGAGGATACCATAGTGTCTATCTCCATAATGTCACCAACGGAAACATTTCGTATTGTGAGATTAATGATGGATATTATGGAATTTCTACAATGAGTTCGAATAACAATACTATTCACAACAATACTATTTCAAATACTGATACTTATGGTATTTATCTATCTTCTTCTGAAAATACCACTGTATATTTCAATAAAATCTTAAACAACAAACAAGGAATTTACCTTTCTAACTCTGACTTTGCGAATATATCCCATAACCTTCTCTCATCCAATAGTGATAATGGAATATATTTTTCTTCTTCTGGATTTGGCTCAAGTTGTAATAATGTTATCCATGGGAATGGTGATGGAATCTACCTCAGTTCTTCTAATGGAGTCATTATCCATAATAACACAATTTATGACAATGGGGAGACAGGAATTTACCTTCATTCATCAGGAAGTTGCTCAATTACAAATAATTCAATCTTTAACAATGTTAATATTGGAATATATTTCTATTATTCTGGTGGTAACACAATTATAAACAATACACTTGTTAAAAACGGAATAAGTCTCTATGGGATGGGTTTATCTAATTTTCTTCAAACTACAGTAAATAGCAATTCTGTTAATGGTAAACCTCTGATTTTTTGGCAGAATAAGAATAGCGACAATATTACCACAATTGAAGCTGGCCAAGTAATCCTAGTTAATTGCACTTTTATTGAGATAAGCAATCAAACTCTTTCCGAAGCATCCGTAGGTATGTTGACCGCGTTTTCTACAAATCTAACAATTCATAACAACACGATTAAGTTCAATAAAGTACATGGAATCTACTCTAAATCATCTATTAACAATACACTGTTTAATAACACGATTCTTGGAAGTGAATATGGAATTTACCTGTTTTATTCTGGATGGAATAACTTCTCTAAGAATATTTTTGCTAACAGTACTAATTATGGCTTATATATTCGTGATTCGGAAAATAATTCATTAAAATCCAATAAATTCATAATGACTGGACTATATGTAACAGGAATAGAACTTTATCACTATTATCAATTTATATTAGCTGAAAATTCAGTTAATTCTAAGAACTTAATCTATAAGACGGATGAAAAGGATAAGATTATTTCTGAGGAATCAGGTCAAATTATCTTAGTAAATTGTTCATCGTTTGAGATAGTGGATCAAAGCATATCAAATACCACGGTCGGTATCTTGGCAGCATATTCCTCAGACATCCAAATTTCAAATAATACCCTTGATAATAACACCCAATTTGGAATCTACTTAACCTACACAAACCACAGTAGATTGGAAGATAATAATGTAACTAAATGCCTTTTTGGAATAGATTCTTACTTATCTAATAATAATACGATTCATAACAATACAATTTCGGATAGTAGAAAGAATGGATTATCTGTTTCGTATTCTGACAACAATACTATTACTTTTAATAGAATTTCAAACAATTTAGAAGATGGATTGTCTGTGTGGGGGGCAACTAATAATACCATTAGCAATAATTCCATTTCTAACAACCACGAACACGGAATATCGTCGTGGTACTCGGATAATAATACGTACTCGGGTAATATCATTTTCAAGAATCAAGAAGATGGAGTTTATATCAGAGATTCCTTGAATACAACATTTTTGTCAAATTTAATTGCGTGGAACTATTATGGATTGTACATTCTCTCTTTGAATAATTGTAATATTTCTAGGAATGCTATTGCCCACAATAAGAATTATGGCATTCATCTAAATCTCGTTGATTCTGCAAACATTTCTCGGAATGATTTCATAAAAAATAATGTCTATGGATCTTATCAAGCATATGATTCAAAGAATAATAACTTCACATTAAATTACTGGGAAGATTGGGTTGAGTCTGGGATAGATTCAAATGGAGATGGAATATTTGATGATCCATACCCTGTAGCAGGTTCTTCTAATAATAATGATGCACACCCTGTAGCTTCTCCCCTATATTTCAAGGAACCTTCGCTTCTCTTTCCAGTGGGAGGTGAAATACTTAATAAGTCAGTATTGATTCAATGGAAGGTTTCACAAGATGCATGGGGACAAATTATTACATATTCTCTAGATTATTCTCCTGATAACGGAAGTACTTGGACTAACCTTATTTCAGGGCTTACATCAACCAATTATAATTGGAATTTAACCTTAGTTGAAAATGGAGTTAATTATTTAGTTAGGGTTACAGCCAATTGCTCAAGAGGGATATTAATAGATGCTGAATCTGAGACCACTTTTACGATTCTTAACCACCAGTTGACTTCACCATTTATTTTGTATCCTAATGGAGGAGAGATACTTACAGGAAAAATTACCATTGATTGGGAAACCTCGGATGATTCTTGGGATCACAATATCACTTATTCTGTCTATTATTCGCCTAATAATGGTATTGACTGGTTTCTTATCGCAATGAATCTTAATGAAAGCAATTATGCTTGGGAAACGAACTTATATTCAAATCTTGCAACTTATACTATTAGAGTGGTTTCTAGGTGCTCAGATGAGCTAATAATGGAAGATAGTTCTGATGGACCATTTAGTATTTCTAATCCTACCCCTACAACTGTAACTCCAACTACAACGACACCAGTAACAACGAATCCCGTAACAACAATATCATCTTCTTCTCAGCCTACTTCTGAAACCATCATTACTACATCGCCAGGTTCAACGAGAGAACAATCTTCAATAACTACCTCAACTCCTTCTATTACATTTGGATGGGTATGGATGTTGGTACTCCCCTCCATCATGATTTACACTCTTGTAAAGCGAATTAAAAGGAATTAACTTGATTTCTCGCTTAACTGCTTAAACAACATATATTCTTCAGAAATGACTTTTTTTTCAAACCCAACATTTTAAAAACTAGACTGACAAGTTAACTTTACACGAAAAGTCACCATATAGACTTAAGTGTAAAGATCACTTCACACGAAAAACCACTTAAGAATTTCTTGGATTGAAATAAGAACTTTTGATACGATAGGTGTCATTAAATGGTTTTTAATAGACGATGGAAAGTAGAACTAGGTATTTCTGTATTGATTTTTGTAGAATTTGCAGGTGTCACAATTTGGGCCACTTTCACAGGGAGAAATGACATAATTATTTCGTGTGCTGTCCTTATGGGCATTGGATTCTTATTTACATCCTTCAAGCTTTATGAGGTAAAATTTCAAGATAAGATATTAGACGATGAGAGAATTGAAAAACTCACTGAACAAGCCTATCTAATCTCAGCGATCGCAGGAATAATAATGTTAACCCAACTAGCAATTTGGGAGATATTAACTGATACAACAATTAGCACTTTAGAAACTTTTTTTATCGTAACAAATACTGTTTTTTTGGTATTTGTTGTTGTTAATTTCTTTCAGTACTTCATTTTGTCTTAGACATTCTGGTGATAGAGATTAAAAAACAGATGTATAAAATTAAAAATCGTTTGAAGGAGCTTCGTGAAAAAAAAAACTGGACACAGAAAAAGCTTGCAGATGATTTGAACATCACCAGGCAGACTGTTTATGCAATTGAAAAAGGAACATATAACCCTTCTCTTCTTCTAGCATTCAAAATCGCAAGAGTATTCAAGTGTAAAATTGAGGATATTTTCAGATTGGAAGAACAAGAGTAAAATTAAATATATTTAATTGAGGTTAAAAAAATGACAAAGGATTCTGATAATAAAGGTGAAAAACAGCATACACAAGAAAAAAACTCTTTAATTTCGAAAAAAAATAGTATAGAAGAAGCAGCAACTTCCCGTAAAAGATTTCAGAATGACAAATTGATGATTACAACAGTCCTTTTTGCTTCAGTAATGACTTTTTTAATTTATACCGTTCCTGATTGGGTTTTCCTTGAAATTCCAATTAGGGATCTTGTCCATATTTTACTCACATTAATTGGAATTGTTAATGAGCCAATACCCAATCAAGGCTGGTTAGTTGTTCCAATGAACCTCCGAGGAGGCTCATTCCCATTTCTAGAAGCAACAGAACAAACTCCTGGGATTTATATCCCTATGACCAGTGGTGCTTATTATATTGTTAAAGCATGCACTGCAATGCAAGCAGGTGCTCTATTTACTGGAATAATTTTGGTAACTGAAACATCAAGAAAAACAAAGATGAAAGCGTGCATTCTAACCTTTTTATTTCTTTTTTTCATGAATGTGTTAAGGTTAACTTTTCACTTTTGGTCCGTAACAATCCTCTTTCAATATTTCGGTATGGATGCTGAAACTGCTTTTTTCTGGGGGCACGATGTCTCAACGAAAATAATAGGATTTGTTGGAGCAATAATTCTCGCTTTTTTCAACGAAAAATTAGGGGTTCCTGTTATCGATCAATTTGCTGATTGGCTCGACTATTTCTGGTGGAGATCCAATTCCCTATTTGCCAAGATTACTGGAAAATGATTTGTTGAGGAGTACCAAGGGATCCAATTTCCTTCACAATACTCAAATCAAATAATAGAATTTATACTCCAATTTCAATTCCTTCTGAAATTTCATCTCAGAATCGTAAATTCTATTCTTATTATTCTGAATATTTTATTTAATCCCGTTTTTAAATGATGATCTACTCATTTATTCAAAATACAAAACTTCGATGATTACATCATAAGCACAGGAAAATCTAGATGATTCTACCAGTCGCTTTCCAATAACTTACTCCAGAGAACCCATTTAGAGACATACTGGAATAGTTGAAAAAGAATTGTCATGATTAGCTAGGTGTTATCCCCTTGGAATATTTCTTGGTCCTAGAATTCATCAATGTTTTCAATATGACATTATGTTCAATTTTCATGGCAATTATTATTATCTATCTTGTAGAAAATCCTAAACTTCGTACAAAGAAGAATTTTGCCTTTATTTTAACATTCTTCTCACTCTCTATATTTTTCTTTAGTAATTATCTCTATTATTCTTTTGAGAGTCATCAAATGTTTGATTATCCACTGGTTGAGGGCGTTCTAGACTTTGTTTTAAGCACCTCTGTCTTCCTGTGCCTGGTTTGTTATACACTCTTTTTATTTCTCGAATCTGGAGAAAAATGTTTCTCTTATCTAATGATTCTGTTATTGGTGTTTTTTTTAATAATTGGTGGAATAGTTGTCGGATTAATTTTGGTAACGACTGGAGTCGAAGAAATATTTTATTATCGAATGCTTGCCATTGGAGGTACAATTGCTGGAACAACGTTTGGAATAATTACGTTTTCTGAAACTGTTCGAGAAATACTCTTCCCAGTTCAAGATCGGTTATTGATGAGACGGGGACATTTAAGATATATAGGAGGAGGAATTGTATTTATTAGCCTAGGATCATTTGTGCAACTTCTAACCTTTGATATCCCTGAAATGCTGATCGTAGCTTTAACTCTGATTTGCGCTGGAGTTCTCTTGTTTTTCATTTCAATAGCTAAAACTCGAGAACATTTGAGAGAGATGTCTCTACGCATTGTTGAGAATCAGTTAGACGATCTAAGAGAGATTGATAGGTTAAAGTCTCAAATCATTGATATTTCATCCCATGAGATGCGGACACCAATTTCAGTGATCAAAGGTTATTTTGATTTACTAACAACAGATGAAAAAAAACTTCAATTAACACCTGAAAAAAGAGAGCAAAGTTTCAAAGCAATAAAACGAAATATTGAACGGATTGAAAGATCATTAGCAAATATCTATGACTTCTCTGATCTCAGAAGAGATCTCTTTGATTTTCATTTTGAAAGTACTAACTTGGTCAGGGTTCTTAGAAATACTATCAATGATATGAGAGAATTAATCGAACAAAAAGGACTAGCTCTTTCAGTTGATATTGAAAACATCCAAGCACCGCTCAATATTAAGATGGACCCAGTTCGTATCTCACAAGTTACTCGGAATTTGCTCGAAAATGCTATGAAATTCTCATCAGAGGGAGAGATAACAGTTCAACTTGCAGAAACAACAGAGAATTATATTGTTTCTGTGAAGGATCAAGGTGTGGGTATTGATAAAGATACCATGAAAACGCTTTTTGATCCATTTAAAGGGCACAATCGATCAGCAATCGACGTCAAAGGGTTAGGATTAGGGTTATTCATTTCTAAGAATATTATTGAAGGCCATAATGGGAAAATTTGGGCAACTTCAGAAGGAAAGGGAAGCCAGTTCTTTTTTAGTCTACCAAAAAATGGTTAACATTTCCTTGATTGAATAGTGGAGCTTTTCCACCCTATAATACTGCTACATGAATTATCAGAAGCATTAAAGCAGCAGCAATTTCGTCAATTATCTCTTTAATACTCCTTCCTATGATTTCACTGTTTATAATTGCATCAGCTCGTTTTTCTGCTATTTTCCGCTCAGATT
>JAEOTY010000264.1 GCA_016839625.1 Candidatus Hodarchaeota archaeon | reverse complement strand
TATTAATTATAATAACAATAAAAACTAAAAAGTAGCGTTACTTTGATTAAGGGACGTGTTAAAAGAAAGGCCGCTGTGGCTTAGTTGGTAGAGCGACAGACTCGTAATCTGTTGGTCGAGGGTTCAAGATGGAAGAGTTCGAGAATTCTCTCATGAATATCCCTCCAGCGGCTTTTCCTATCTTCTAATAATTTTCTATAATTGAATCAACCAGTTCATTTTGAAAAAATCTTGATAAACATATATTGGAAAATCTTTATAGTGATCATTGATTTCTGTCAACATTTCAACTCCCTGTTGATAATCATTCCGAATCAATTGCTTTAGCTCAGACGATGAAACAAGAGATTCTAGTTTCATGCAATAAGTCTTAATACGTTTTTTCCATTCCCCACGAGGACGACGATCTAATCGATAAATGATGGGAGTTTCGATTTCGCGAACAACTAAATCATTTTGAAAAATATAATTCCAGAAAACAAGAGGAAATGAATATCCTGCGTCGTCTATGCTGATAGGTAGTTGATTAGTTCGGTATCCTTTTAATCCGCAAAAAGCATCAGTAATATTTAGACTAAAACATCTATTGATCATCCGTGTTACGATCATATTGGTTACATAACGATCTACTGGTACTTTTGTATTCTGCTTCCAAAAACGGTAGGAGAGAAAGCGACTTGTTGATACAAGATCAATATCTGGATGATTATCCAGAGTTTCGAGAATCTCTCTAATACTAAAAGGGGCATGCTGTAGATCTGCATCGAAAGTTATTAAGACATCATAGGTTTTTTTCGCATGTTGAAAGAGAGTGAGAATCGTTCTACCATAACCTAGCGGTCCCCTATCGTGACGAATGAAGTTGAAAGGGTATTCTTCCCCCAACTTCTCATATATTATTTTAGAGCTATCTGTACTCCCGTCATCAACTAATAAAACAGAAAGATCATAATCTTGGCATTCTTGATTGAGTACTTCATAAAGAGACTTGATACATTCGGATAAGTAAGCTTGTTCATTATACAAGGGGATTCCAATTAAAACTTTAGTAATTACGAGTCCTCCATTAAGGAAGTTCAATTCTTGATCTTTAACGCTAGTATATATATTTCAATCTTCTTTTATTATAATAAATACGTTCTAATTCTTTAATAGCAATTTATTAAGAAAGGATGTTTCAAGAAAGCCTTGTACAACTATTCTGTCATTAATAATCAAACGAGAGGCCTGCTTGAAAGTTTTTATCTCATTAATCCATTTGATACGGTTTTATAATTTTTCATTTATTGACTTCAGATCAAGAGAGTCAAGTCACCTATATCAATTCTTTGACTGTGGTAATCAAATACTTCTGACTTCCACAGAGAGCTTCTTACAAATATTAATGGGTGTGAAATCTTTTTAAAACAAACTCCTTTCGGATTATTTGGAGTATCCCAATTTGTTTGGGTCATTTGTGATACTGTTGGAGTATGAAATTATAAAATGAATGATTTCGATCCTGAACTTGAAGCTATCCTTAAACACAAGACTGCATTCCTTCAAAAAAAAGCAGAGTTTTTTCAAAAAGTTAATCAGAATGGAATTACCAATGTAACTGATAGCGATATTGATGAAATTATACAATCAGCTCCTATACCAGTTTTAGTTGACTTTTCTGCTGATGCTTGGTGCAGACCCTGTCAAGTTATGGCACCAGTTTATAAGGAGTTAAGCCATGAGTTTGCGAATAGAGTTCTTTTTGTGAAAATTAATACCGATCACAACCCACAAGCAGCAGGGAAATATCGCATTTTCTCTGTTCCAACATTTATGATGTTTAATGTTGGAGAAAAGATCGCCCAACGTGCAGGAGCCACTCCAAAGCCAAAATTCAAAGCGTGGATTGAGGAAGTCCTTCATAGGATTCAATAATCAACTGAGCGAATAATTATGCGAGAAAAATGGAAGAAGAAACGATTAAGAAGAAGGAAACGTAAAGAACGACGAAGAACACGATGATTTTCCCTTCATTTAGCGAAAATTAAATGATTTCACCTCATTTTATTATTTACGGATATCCTAGGTACACAAATTGGTGTGTTAAAATTTCAAAGCTCTTTTACTCATCTCAATGATTTTTCACGATTCTAATTACGAGGGCAAACAAAATACTTGTGGAGAATGAATTCAATGATCATCGGTTTGATAGGAGCTCGTGGAACAGTACCCACATCCGAGATAGCCACAGTATCATTTTTAATTGACAATAAGTATTTATTTGAATGTCCTTCAGAAATTGTTCAGGCATTCCACAAATTCCAACAACAATGGACCAGAAAATTAAACTTACAAAAAAAATCCAGGATTACAGCACTGGGAAAACCAACACTAGGCAAAATTAGCCATATTATTTTATCTCATCTACATTTCGATCATTGGGGAGGATTGGCACACATAGTTCATCGTATAATGTTATTGGAAAAGGAAAAACGGACTAATGAACCCTTAAGCATTGTTATTCCCAAAGATTCAACTTCCCCTTTTCAGCAACGAATGGCACAAATATTTGACGAATCCAACCTAAATCTCCCTCTACCAGATGATGAATTTTTTTATCGATTATTAGAGATCGAAGTTGGAATATCTGTAAGAGACGTTTTAAGAATTATAGTCGTTGACGATGGTGAATCTATTTCATTAGATTCTGGATATGTATTATCCACTAAAAAGAATTTACATATTTCTTCAGGTTCTTTTTCTTACAAACTGGAATTTATGGTTCCTAAATTGAATGTAGAAAGAGCTAAAAAGCTAGGTATTCCTTTTAATAGGACCCTGAAACGAATAGAAAAAAGTAAAGGTCCTATTAAGATCGGAGATCTTCAAGTTACTCGTTCTGACATTTTCTCTGATAATAAGACCGTTCTATGTTATTCTGGAGATACTCATGTTGATTCTAAGCTCTTTTCCTTCTTCGATAATTGTCATGTTTTGATTCATGAGTCAACTTATCTCACACAGGAGGAAGGATACCATTTGGATTCTCACTCTGATATCATATCTCTGATAGAAGAAGCAGAAAAACTATCCAATTTAAAAATTTTGATTCCTATTCATTTCTCAATTCGCTACACTGAAGAAGAAATCTCTAATTGTTTATCTGCTTGTCCAAAAAAAGCATATCATCTTGTAAATCCAATAGAAGATATAATTGTACAGATCGACTCAGAAGATAATATCACGGTTTTAAAAAGATCAAATTAGTCTACTAAAGAAGCTACTTCTTTAAGAAATTTTAAATTTTGTTTGATGCATGAGGTTTTGATTGGAAACAGGCTTGAAACCAATCTGGAATGTTCTGATAACCACGAGATTTAACATATTTCCTTAACAATTTTACTGTTCCTGATCCGTATTGAATGGCTTTTTTTGGCTGTGTGGTTAGACTCTCAGATAAACCTAATTTCTTAGCCATTTCACGGAGTAATGCTTTTCGAATAAGATCTCCCTGTGGTGTACAAATGATATGAGTTGTAACAGGATGAGATTGAGCATATTTGATGATTCGATGATCCAAAAACGGATAGAAGGTATTTATATCCAAAAATTGAGCTATTCGATGTTCCATTGGAACTTGATTATCCAGAAGTGTTTGTAAATCACTGATCATTGTTTTATTAGCAGCTTGCTTACCATATTTCTCATACAGCTGTGCATATTTTTTGTACCCTCCAAAAAGTTCGTCTGCTCCTTGGCCAAGGAAGACAGTTTTAATTTGAAATTCATCTGCTAATGTTTGCAATCCTAAGAAAATGGGAATACTAATTGTAAGGTCGACGGGATTGTGAATAATATTCATTTGTTTTAAGCTATGTATTGTTTCCGACACCAGCTTCATGGTGAGAAACCGAGTTTGCAACTTAAAACCAAGCTCTGTTGCTCCATTAATTGCATTTTTTTGATCGTAACTGTCAGGTAATCCAACACAGACTGCAATAATAGAAGAAGGGGATAGGAGTGTCATCAAAATTTTAGCAATAACAGATGAATCAAGTCCTCCACTATATAGTATCCCCACTGAATCTTGTTTTAACTGTTCTCCAACGATATTTTTTAACTGCTTCAGAATTTTTTCCACATGGTTTCTTCCTACTTTTTACGTTGTAAAGAATTGCTAATAATCATTTAAAAATTTGAAATTTACATTATTATTGTTCCATGAGCATTTTTGTGTGAGAAGATTTTAGGATATAGTCAAGGACTATTTATTTACAATTATTGGATCCTTCTTCAAAAGATTTATCACACACAGCTAGATGATTTTGATCCAATTCTAATGAGATATTAAACAGAGTGTAATGAGGTTGGAAAAACCCCCACCAAAAAAAAAGTTGAGAAAACGATATGAAGCCTTTTTTGCCCCATTTGGAAGATATCTAGCAAAAACTAGAATATCTCCTAATATGATTTCTATCATGAGTGTATGTGTAAGTATTCTCAGTTGCATAGCTTATGCTTCGGGAAGGAACCCTGTTGTGGGAAGGAGTGTAGGGTTACTATTTGGAACAATCCTTCTAGGATGTTCTTCACTCCTTGATATGTTAGATGGAAGTTTAGCACGGGCTAAAGGAATCGCAGGACATTTTGGTGCTTTAATTGATAGAACTCTCGATCGTGTATCCGAATTCTTCTTTTTGCTTGGAATAATGGCTGGTGGATATGTATATCCAGAATGGGTATTTTTTTGCTTCGAGGGGATGATATTAGCAAGCTACGTAAGATCGACTGCGGAAAAACGTGGTGGTCTGAGTATGGATTCAACAACAGGGATTTTTGAACGAAAAGAAAAACTCACTGTTTTATCAATAGGGTGCTTATTACAGATTTTGATTTATGAAGGCACATTAGGTATCGGGATTCTTTGGACAGGATTCTTTGAATTTGGGATTCTGGCTCTCATTGTGTTGATGATAGGATTAATTTCAAATATTTCAGCCTTTCAAAGATTGTTATTTGCCCGAAGGTTTCACGCTTCTTCAGGGGAAAAAAAGACTTAGTTATTGATCAATTTACATCATGGTATCTCTAGGTCTTTGGATTCTTATTCGTTTCTTACAAATAGGGCATGAATTTCTCATCTTTACCCATTCTGCGAGATGTGGATAGTGAGCAGGAGTACCACATTCAGGACATCTGACAAGACTAGATGATTCAGTAATCTTCATACGGCATACACTGCAAAATTCCTCAACTTCATCTGAAAGCTCAGCTGCTGAAGATTCAGCTGACACATACTGTCCTTTTGATAGAATCTCCAATCTTTTCGCTCGAATCTTGAACGACTCTGCTGCACGGGCAGATTCTGCATGTGAAGCTGCTTTTCTATAGAGTTTGGAAGAAACGTCTGGGTTCACTTCCTCGTTGGCCAAGGCGGCTTCTGCTAGGATAGCAGCTGGAGTATTATCCCCCAACCTTTCTAGCAGCTCATCATATAGAGCAATAGCTTGATTTGTGTTTTTTTTTCGTAAAATATCTCTTGCTGAATCTAGAATTTTAAGAACACGGTCGTACTCATTCATTTTCTTAACTAAAGGATTGATGTCTTTTTTGATGAGCTGCTTTTCTTCAGATGAGAGTTTTTCAGTTATACTCTTGGCATTAGTTAGGGATCTTCGCATTTTTTCAATATTACCCTGCTGTAGAAAAGTTTGAACTTCTCGTAGGTAATGCTGTATTGCAATATCAGGTTGACCTGCTGTAGTTAAATACTGTTCTGCTTCTTTGACTAATCCCTGTTTTCGCATTTCTGTTGCTGCTGCAATTAGAACAGTATTTGCCTCCTCTTCTGCTCCAATTGTTTTTA
>JAEOTY010000263.1 GCA_016839625.1 Candidatus Hodarchaeota archaeon | reverse complement strand
GCTGAACGGACAAATTCAGAACGATTTGGATATTTTCCGTTTCTGACTAATTCTGCCATTGCATCAATAAGTTCTTCTTCTACATAAAGAGTAACTGTTCGAATATTTCACACCTTCAGGAGAAAAATCAACATTTATTTTGATCTCTCAAACCATAAAAAAAGGTTCGTACTACAAAGTTGTTTGAATCTTATGACAACAAAATCAATAGAAGAGAGGACAAAATCAATTTATGTTCTAAATTACGGCTGTAGTGCTAATCGTGCAATTGCAGAGGCATTGATGGGAACATTAGACAGACATGGATACGTTCTCACAAATTCTATTGAAGATGCAAAAGTGATAATTATCAATACTTGCGTTGTAAAACAAAATACAGAGCATAGAGTCAAGAACCAGCTATTATCTCTATCAAATACCAAGGATATCGTAATCACTGGTTGCCTACCAGTAGTGATGCGTGATTGGATTTCACAAGAAATACCTCACGCTAAGGTTCTTTTTCCAGATTCTGCTAACCAAATAATTGATTTACTCGAAAATCGTCCAGTTCAAGAGACCAAAATAGCTCCCCCTCACATATGGTCACAGTTATATTCAGAAGATCGATGTCGGTTTAATCCCATAATCACAACTGTGGAAATTTCACGTGGATGTTTGGGATCGTGCACTTTTTGTATTGTGAGAAATATTAAGGGGAAAATTCGCTCACGCTCACCAGATTCAATTCTTAACGAAATCAGAACTGCATTAGAAAAGGGAAGCAAGGAAATTTGGATCACATCACAGGATACAGGAGCTTATGGTTGGGATTTCTCGCCAAAGGTGTATCTACCATTATTACTTGATTCTATTACTCATTTAGAAGGGGAATTCTTTGTACGATTAGGAATGATGACTCCTAGCACGATAAAAAGGTTTTTCTCTCCTTTGACACAGCAATTAAGACACTCCAAAGTATTTTCTTTCCTTCATCTACCCATCCAATCTGGGTCTGATTCAATTTTACAATTAATGAGAAGAAAGGAAGATCGAGATTATTTTATTGACCTCGTAGATCGATTACGTCAAGAATTAACAGAGATAACAATAGCTACTGATATAATGGTTGGTTTTCCCGGAGAATCTCAAAAAGACTATACCCAAACAAAAAGGCTCTTGCAAGAAGTTAAACCAACTATTGTAAATCTCTCAAGATATACCGATCGTCGTGGAACATTGGCTTCTCAAATGGCTGATAAGATCCCTACAAAAATCAAATCTAGTCGAAGTAAAGAATTGGCGAAATTAATCCGAGGCATTTCCCAAAAAGAATTAAAAAAATGGATTGGTTGGGAAGGAACTGTTTTAATTGATGAATTGGGAAAGCACCCCAATCAATTTGTGGGGAGAAATACTTCATATTTACCTGTAGTTATCGAAAAAGAGCAACTTATTTTGGGTCAATTTATAAAAGTACACATTGTAGATGCTGGTCCTACTTATCTCGTTGGTGAAAAAAGAGAGAATATTTAGACCTTAATTTTAATGAAACTCCTACAGCATAAAATAATGAAAAAACTTAAGCAAATGCAATGATAAATTCGAAAGCAGGCGCTCAGGAGATAAATATCTATACTGATGATCCTTTTTGGGTGATGGAAATGTATCAATGAGCTGGGAATTGCGAAATCTAATATATAAAATTATGAACGAGTGAACAGTAACCAATGTCTCTTAATTACTTTGAATTGCCAGATCTCTGGCAAGTTCTTATGGTGTTCTCTTTCTGGGCCCTTATTGAAGTCATGGGTTTATTATATTTAGTATTAATAGTGAAAGGTATAGGGCTCTGGGAAAAATCCAAGAACCATTCCACTCACAATGCCTATCTAGTTGGTATTATGTTTCTACTCTATACGCTGGTGATGGATACCATACTACTACTAGCAAGAAAAAGTGGATCGATAGTAGCGTGGGACTTGACGAATTGGACGCATTATTCATGGTATATGCCAATTTTCTGGTTCTATATTGCTACCCTTGCGTCTGCGTATATGGCTTGTCTTTACCTTTCTCCAACATACAATTTTTCTATTAAAGACACTAGACACAATTCTGGCTCAAATAGGGGTATTTTTTCTACTAATCCTCGAAAAGTGGCCCTTTTAGGCATTCTGGCTGGAATTTTAGCCCTTTGGTTAACTATCGTTGCTTTAGTAGGGTTTATTTCATATCGTAGCCCTTTTACTCTCATAGAATCTATTAATCTGTGGGTTTTTGCCGGTGCTTTAGTTCTTTCACTATTTCTGATTTTTAATGGAACAGCTAAATGGGAGAAGTCCAAGAACGACTCTGTTCGCTATGCTTACCTAGTAAGTGCAATTTATCTCCTCCTTACCATTATTATAGCATTCAATGCACTTAAATTCAGAGGAAGTTTGCCATCAGAGTTTATTAGACTTAAAAAAAGTGATCATACACCATTAGAGTACTGGCTTAGCATTCGTTTACTATTCATTCCAACATATTGGATCATATTTGCTGTGATTGTTTGCATCTTTCTTCTTTTGCTCTTTTATAAAACCTCTATAAAAAATAAAGAATCCCAAGTCTATAAAGTGTTAGACAGAGTTAAAATCCATATACCCAATTGGAAAGAGTTGACATTAGGACTTGAGGAAATTCTACTTTTTTTAGCTTCAATAATTTTTATTCTTGGATTTTATTTAATCACTAATCTTATTATGTTTGGATTTTTAGAATAAGTATCAGTTTTATCAGAGATTTTTTCGATTTTTCATATTAGATCCCGTGCACATCTTTCCTCATTTTTCAAGTTGAAATACTTCATATTTACCTGTAATTATCGAAAAATAGCAGCTTATTTTGGGTCAATTTGTCAAAGTACGTATACTAGACCAACTTATCTCTTCGGAGAAACAAAGGGAATGTAATTCCAGCCCTTAATATAAAAAAAGTGCGGGGGATGGGATTTTCATTCAAAGAAAGCATTTTCTCTGAATTTTGAACCCACGTACATCTATATGACTGGATTACTTATCAAACGGCGATCTTAAGTCCAGCGCCTTTGGTCGGCGACTTGTGGTGTTTAATTACCATCTAGCCCTTAAAAGTGCCGTTGACCTGGATTCCATTAGTTCAATTTAGTATTGATCCAATCTTGGCTACCCCCGCATTGCAGAGGTGTACAATTTGCCAATATAATTGAATAAATTGTGTTTAAAGAGTAGAATTTATAATTTGACTTATAATATTTTTCTCTTTAAAGACTGATTAGCAATGATTAAAGTATCAAAATTTTGTAATTTAGCCATTAATTGACCTGGCTTGGCTACCGTTCTATAAGATTTATTTAGTCTTGAAGAATTCAGAACTGAGACCTATTTCTTGATTCACAGAATCTTGCCTCAATTGTTGAGGTCCTACAGCTTCTCCACAAGCGTTTAACGTCTCCGGGGAACTCACGGCGACGTTTAATTCTGAAGATTGAAACTTCTGCAAATACCAATAATAATAATGTTCTAGATTAAGAGCTGCATTAAGATCACGATTTATCGAAAGACCACAAAGCTGACAATTGAATACCCGATCTTTTAGTGTCAAGTTTTCATTGATCCATAGGCAATTTGAACACATCTTCGAGGAGGGGAAGAATCGAGGAGCTTCGACAAGTTTTGATCCAAACCATTTTACTTTATAGGAAAGATATCTTTTAAACTCTCCATGTGATAGATCGTACCAGTTTTTTGCTTGAGAACGGTTTTGAGCTAGTTCTTTCACGTTCAAATTTTCCATTACTAACACACCGTGGTTTTTGGCGAGATAAGTGGACATTTTGTGTAAGTAATCTTTTCGAATATTTGCTATTTTTTGATGTAAGCGAGCTAGTTTCAAAGCAGACTTTTTGCGATTTCTTCCTCCTATTTTTTTACGAGGATGAGCACGAGATAAATTCCTGAATTTTTTCATCCTTTTTTGAATAAATTTTGGAGGAGGTACAAAGAAACCATCAGAAGTGGTAATGAATGCTTTTAAGCCTGTATCTATTCCTAGGGGCTCACAAACAGTAGGAATAACACTTTGCTGTATTTCTTCAATTGTTAAGGAGACATACCATCTATCAGCTGTTTTTGAAACTGTTGCATTTAGAATTCTGAAACTTGTAGCGAGGTTTGGCTTTTCCTTTAGTCGAAGTTTACCGAGTCGGGGCAATTGTACTCGTTTTTCCTCTGCAAAAACATAGATTCTACCAGTTAATCTAAAACTATCTTTACTTTTTCCTTTTTTTTTGAATTTTGGGAAACCTACTTTTCGTCTATCTTTTTGCCCTTTCAAAAAATTCTTGAAAGCAACTTCTAAATTCCTAAGGGCTTCTTGTGGAATACACTTAGAAAAATTATACATCCATTTGAATTCTGTTTTTTTAAGTCGATTCAATTCTCTATGAAGCTTAAAAGCATCTGTAAATCTTTGAGTTCCAGTAGAATCTTGATATCTTTTTATCCATTTAGCTAATCCCCAGTTCCAAGTAAATCTCGCTGTTCCTGCACATTGTTGTAAGAGAGTTCGTTCTTTATTATTCAACTTGAGCTCATATTTATAGCCCCGTAGAACTTTCAAATCAAACCAACTACGATGGATTATAGATATACAGCGAACAGCTCTGCTTTTTTACTCTCTATTATTGATATCTAAATTAACCTTTATAATCTCACAAAATAAGCTATAGGCTGAAAATTGTCGATAAAATAACTCCCATTCAACATCTCAATGAAACTAACAAAAATATTCTTTTGATATATCGAATAAAAAGAAATCTGTATCCCGTAATATTACTGATCTTGGCTACCCCCGCATTTTAGAGGTGTAATATAACCACCCAGGAGGCATGATTTGCAAGATCAGTAGCAGTTTTTATTTTTTTTAGAGTATAACTATTAATCAATATTTTGCTAAACGTAATATAATTAGTGAAATACATTCCTTTTTGCTTCATGAAAAGAAACATTTTTTGAAAAGTTAAGATGATAAGAATGGAAGAGATTACTAACTATGATGAGTCTGAAAAGAGTCGGTCATGGAATTTTTTATCTGTAATTTTAGTAGAGCCAAGTAAACCCCAAAATTTGGGAAATATTGCTCGTGTAATGATGAACTTCGGTTTTTCACACCTTATTATGACTGATCCTCAATTAAACCTAGCAAATCCAGAGATCGAGATTGTTGCTCGTCGAGCAAATAGAATAATAAATCAATCACATTTGATTACTTCCTTACACGAAATACGTGAGAATTTCGACGTCCTTATCGGAACAACTTCCAGAGTTGGGAGTGATTATAATCTGAAAAGAGTTGCAATTTCTCCAGAACAGCTCTTAAAAGAGGAACTTAAGTGTAATAAACTTGGTGTTGTATTTGGGAGAGAACAACACGGTTTAACTAATGAAGAAATTGCTATATGCGACCTTATCGTTACTATTCCTACCCATATGTCATATCCAGTCATGAATGTTTCTCATGCGGTAACTATAATCCTTTATTTTCTCTCTCAAAAATTCCAGAATATTGACGATCCCCAAGAGAAACCAAAACACCGGGTTGCTTCTTACAAGGAGCGGCAGCAGCTATTAAACTATTTTAAAAGGTTGATAAAAACAAGTGAATACCATTCAGAAAAACAACATGTCGCTTTGCAAGCATTTTCAAATGTGATTTCACGAGGTTATGTTACTGGACGAGAGCTGACTACATTAATGGGTGTATTGAAATGGATTGAACTTAATCTTCAGAAATGACTGAATGTGTCAATAAACTATTCATTGGATGAATCCCTGGATTTTTTATACAGAATAAATGAAAAGAAACTGATGAAAAAATTAATGAAAAGAAGGAAAAGGGAAATAAACCGCAGATATTTCCCTAACAGAGACTTCTTTATGGGAAGAATACGAGATAAACCATTAATTTAAGGCCACCATATTAAGCGCCGATAGTCCAGCCTGGTAAGACTCCTGTCTGCCACACAGGTGACCTGGGTTCAAATCCCGGTCGGCGCACTTTTAATATTCCAATGACATTTTCCTAAATCATGTATTTTTTGGATTGACACCTGCTTACTTTCCCATGTTTTTGTAGGATACATTTTTTTTCGGGAAATGAAAACAGGATTCGTACAAGTATTTCTCTAATATTCTGAAGTATGCCTTGAATTCAATGAAGTGAGATTATATAAGAGCTATAAAAGCATGTAAAGTCTTATAAAACAAAAAAAGGTGTAAAACATAGGTTTGAGAAGACTTTAGGAAATAATTTCTCTAAAACTTCGTGTTATCATGGTGAATTGTGAGTTGGGGCGTCTTCGGGATAATCTACAATATTCTATCCAAACAATCCTGGACCAACTCACTGATTATATTCCTATGTATTCCCAAAAAGATCAGATTCATTTGAATGAGTTCATACGTGTTCTACATCATTATAAGGAAGCAGATTACGATCGGAAAAACCTCGCACAGCGCTATCAGGACTTCAGACACGAGGTATTAAACGCAGAGCAATATTTACGACTACCATTTTACTGGTTTGTGGGGACATTTCTTAAAAACGCCCACCTTCTTCTAAATGTATCTAAGTTTCATGCTAACCCATTTTATGAATATATCATTCACATTTTACGGGGTAATTCACAGAAAAATGGCGTATTTCAAATGATTCGCCACATTAAACCCTTGTCTGACCTTGTGTGGGAAGAATTACAGCAGGAAAGCGACAAGTTTCTTGTTCCACTGACGAGCACTCAGTTCGAGATATTAAAAGCAGTCTATTCGTGTATTTCAGACGAAGGGATTTACGCGCTAGATCCCCAAAAACTAAAAATTTCAATTCAACATCAAGTGAGGTTTCCTAGGAAAACTAAGCCTTTGCCTGAAATAAAGCGTCTTTTCTCCCTATTAGAAGGACAATGGTTTATTCGGTTCTCATCACTTGCATTTGGATTAGAACGCCTTTTTTTTCACTTCCAATTAGAAGAATCAATATCTCTAAAAGAAATATTTGATTTCCAAAATCCAAACAACACCGTTCTATGTATGAGTGACGTCTTTGAGGTCAGAAGATCACCAAGAACTTATTTGGGAATATTTTATATTCCGACTCACGAGTTAAACGATTTTAAAAATTTCGTTTTAGCTAAAGACGAAGAAGGTTTCCTAATTTTAAATGATCTCCAGAGAATCAATACAAAATGGTCAAGCATTTCTTTAAATCGATATCAACCAAAGACTGGTTGGAGTGAGCTAAGTCCAACAGAAATGCAGCAGATAGCTCTTTCACTTAAATCAAAAAAACCGAGGAAAAGGTCAAAAAATCGACTCTCATTGTACATCCCTCCCCCCTTTAATTTAAACTGGTATTACCACCAACATCCTCTTCCCCAAAATATAATTAGGTTTTTTAGTAATAATCCAAATATTGGATACTCTTTTTCAAATTTGCCATTAGGTGTGACGAATGATCGAAAAAAGAAAATTCTATCAACTACTGAAATCGGCCTTTTAAAACAATTATATTATAATCAAGTAATTCATATAGGATTTGTGCCTTGGCGTTTAGTATATGAAGACTCTATCGATTTCTATTCTATTAATTTGCCGAAAATCAGAGATTATCAGTTGGAACGATTTTTAAATATACCTCTGTATAGTGAAATTCATGAAACAGATAAAAATATTAAGATTTGGGTTCGACTTCCCCCTAAGCTTATACAATGGATAGAAGACGAACTCAACTGGGAAATATTTCCATTATTGCTTCACCATTTCCCTTTCGACCCAGATATCCACTGGTTTGATTCGGAGAGGCTTCGTTGGAAAACTCCCGAGTTTTTAAAAAAAAAGGCTAGATAAGAAAAATGGAAAAAAAAGGGAGATATTAGAGGAAAAACCTACCAATAACTCCTTAAATGGCGAGAAATGCTTTCCTAATTAATGTGGATTTCCTCCACCAGATTCAGGGGGCATCATTTATTATATCTTCCTTTTTAATTTGATTTTTTTGGAAAAGATGACTATTATACAATGGATAAGTCATCTATAGACATGTACCCCTGAAATGTTATATTATCCCAACTTTTCTCCCGTTAGTATCCTTTAAGTCGCTCCTTGGTGTAAGTAAAGTCTTTCCCAATTATATGGGAAAGCAATCAACACCTTCCCCTTTATACTCCTTCTTTCTGAAAGTGTCCCATCCTCGCATTGGGAGAGGAATTAGCGATTCGTCTTGAGAAAGAAAAACTCCCTGAGAACCTACGCATTCGCCTATAACAAAATACATACAATTATTTTTCCTGAAAATTCGTTCTAGTTCTTCCAACTTCGGAGGGGGAACAGTAAAAACCAGTTCATACTCTTCACCACCAAACATCGTAACTTCTACACATGAATCAAATGAATCTAAATTGGTTTCCAACTCAGGATAAATAGGGAGATTTGAAACCACAATTCCTATATTAGAAGCTTGTGAGAGCCAGTGGAGTGAAATTGCCAACCCATCGGAACTATCAATTGAAGATGTTGCTAAATTATGCTTGCTTAGTAATTTACCTTCAGCCAGTCTCAGTTGAGGTTCATAAAGCTGTGTTACACTAAGTTCAAGAAGATTATCTGGAATTGCACCAAACTTTCTCGTCATTGGAGACAAGAGATAATCAAAACCGATAGAAGTTAACCCAAATTGACCTGTAACACAAACCAAATCACCTTGTTTTGCGTTTTTTCTAGCTAGTATTGATCCCTCTTTTATAGAACCTAATCCCACTCCAGTTAAAACTGTTTCAATTGAAGAGCCCAAATCTCCCCCCAAATATCTTGCGCCATATTTATTGCTAGTTTTTCGGATTGCTGATACCAATTCTTTGAGTTGATTTTCTTTCATCAATTTTTCTAAGACTAATGAAGATATAAACAAATCAGGTGTTGCACCTTTTGCTACTAGATCCGAAAACGTTATAGCTACTAGCTTTGATCCTATTTGCTCCCATGTTTGGTGTGGTAAAAAATCGGAATCTCGAGACATTGTGTCAACATTAACTAAAAGATAAGGATGTGTACGGTTATAAAGATAAGCGTCTTCATTAGTCCCAAGAAGATCAGAAGAGTCAATATATGATTGCAGGAGATCAATGATATTAATTTCTCCTAGATTCTCGAGGTAGGGC
>JAEOTY010000262.1 GCA_016839625.1 Candidatus Hodarchaeota archaeon | reverse complement strand
CGGAGTTCGTTTTTTAGCGAGTGTATTTCTTGTTTGGATGACATAGAAAAACATTTGGCTCAGAAGTTAAATGCTTATGGGTTAGCTCCGTCATTACTCCCGAATGGTGACTTACTCATCATTCGAGTAAATATTAAATGCATTGATAATAAAATTGATTTCATCGCTAAAAGTACCATTTAATCTAGATGATTCCGCCATGAAAATTGAGTTTTTAATTGGAATCTCAGCAATCCTATTGCTGGTACTCCTTAGCTTCACCTCTCCAATCAAAGCAGCGGATTACGCAGGTCAGAGCTTCAGTGACCCACATTTTGCAATTGAAGTGGATCTTATAGGTGCTGGAAATTGGGCCAACCCCACCCCAGAGACCCCTGATTTGGTCCGTGATCTTCTAGATCCTAGCGCAACAACCACAGATTCGAATCCAAATGAAGCCCTAGACTTTTTTATGGTTTTTATGAATAAATCGGGGATTGAAACCACCTATTCAGCGTTAGAGAAATTAGAATATAATCTAACCTTTGGTGATCTCCTGAAAGATGAAGTGTACGACATCGTTAATGCTCTTGTGCCAATAAAACCTGAATATAAAGCAGCTCTTGAATCATCCATTTTTCAGATCAATGCAACGGCTCCCTTCCAACAATTAGTTCAGCATTATTACACCCCAGAATATATGGAGAAAGATGAAGTATTTGTCACCAACAACTTCATGTGTTTGGTAGCTTATACTGCTGGGACAGGAACTAATACCACAACAATGGACATGGCGGACGAGCTCTATATCGGATATACTTTTAGTGTTCAACAAATGATTGATGCAATTAATGATGTCTTACTCGAGAATGGTCACACTTACCAAATTGGGGACTATAATTACAAACCTAGCTTCACACAAACTATTGATGGCTACAATTTTGGAATTGAATACAGTAATGTGTTCGTGTTATGGCAAAAAATCGATGAAATTCCTAAAGGAATCAATATCTTTGGGCCAGGGTTCGATTACCGTTTACTCATATTGGCTGGGCAATTAAGGATAATGCTGCTAAGGAGTTCTTTAGGGTTGAATTTGAGCTAGCATATCGGTTCACAAAATTCATTGCAGGAAAATTATCACCTGCGTTTACAACCTATCCTGGATCAGCAAGCATATACATGAGTAATATGCTCTATTTCACGTTCACTGAGTTTCCAGAGTGGTATGGTGGAGAAATCATCCACGATCCCACCTATTCATCTGTTGCTTCTACAATCACAAATGATACTACGACAACGACTACAACCACAACTACTACGACAACGACTACTACGACAACAATTTCACCTACAACAACAGTTTTCATTGATTCAAGTTCAATCACTACTAAAACTAGTATTCCTGTTCTCACTCCCAGCTATTTTCTCCCAACGGTATTGGTTTTAGTGCTGCTTGCCGTGATTTTGAAACGTAGAGGGAAAAATAAATAGGCCTTACGAACACCATTATATTTAACATTCCCAAAGTGATTAGTTTTAGATTAATTTAATTATCTTCAACAATCAATTCATCTGGGAATTTTATGAAGACTAGCAGCGCTAATAACATCGGGATGAACGCTAAAATACCCATTAGTAAGATAGGCCCTAATGGATTATAATAATAGTAATAAATACCTAATTCAGGAGGATAATCGGGATGAAGGATTTTATCAGCAACAAACACTCCCAGAATTAAACCTTCTAGGAAGATCGCAATAGCAATGGCGAGCTTCTCCGTAAACTCTTGAAAAGCATAATACATCGATTCCCTTCGGAGACCTAGCCTTCTTTCCTCATCATCCACAATATCGCCTACGATAGTTGGTGGAAATATCCATAGTCCACCCATTCCAAAGCCGATTATCGCAACCATAACAAATGAAATGAGGATTCTTACCTGTAAGAAATCAAACACTGTTGAATCTAATAAATTCTCCGGAAGTAAAATGAATAAAAAGCTGAGAAGAAGAGGAAAAGCGAATATCATCATCGAATAGATAAAAGCTTGTTTTTTACCAAATTTCTTAGTTAATTGACCCCAGATTGGAAAGCTAATTAGTGCAAAAAGGATCCAAGGTGCAGTCATCACCATGGTGTCACCAAGACCAAGTTGAAGGACACTAACAGCATAAAAAGGCATAATGGCGCTCAAAATACGAAAACTAAATTGCATGCCAATCTGATTGACTAGATAAATTCGATAAGGGCCATTTTCTAAACTGATACGTAAGGATTCGGTCAACGAGACCCTAGATTGTTTTTCAATATCTTCACTGGGCAATTCTTGTATCGGAAGGACTGCCATAATTGTCAAAAGGACAATGATTCCTAAAATTATGCTTGTGTTTGAGAAACCTATGCTTTCATAAAGAATAGGAGCAAAAACTACTCCTACAACATTAGCCAGCAAAGCAAAAATATTACCCCAAACTGACAATGTTATTCGTTCGCTTGAGGTGGGAGCAATTTCTGGTAAAAGTGCATAAATAGGTACAAATACAAATGTAAACAACGCGTCAAAAATTGATATTATTATGAAGAGATAGGCTATTAGAAGAATCTCCCCCAATCCATCTGGAAATAATGTTGGTAGAAATATTGGTGGATTGAATAACAGTATGAAAGCTATTGTCATAGGAACTAATCCAACAATGATGAATGGTCGACGTCTTCCCCACCGTTTCCAGCGTGTATTGTCAGATAACCAACCTACCACTGGATTAACAAAAGCATCCACAATACGTCCAACCATGAGAGCAGCTCCTACTAAAGCTCCTATTACCCATGGGTCGAGATTGACACCCGTCATGCCTTCTGTTAAGTAAAAGAAGAGAACAAATCCTAAAATGGAGGCGTTAATGATTGAGATACCAAAATTCCCAGTGGAATACAGAAAAATCTCCTTACGAGTCAGTTTGCGTTCCTGAATCATACTCATACCAATCATCTCCAGAATAAGTGTCAATTATAATGTGTTAAGTCCTAAACCACTGAATTATCTTGTTAGTCGCGGCTACCACCGAACATATAGATAAAAATCATAAGAAACTGTTTCAGTAAGTAAATTATGTCATAAAAAAGCCATAATGCCATGAGGGCGGGAGAGGAAAAAGCTCTGTTTTCTAACCGTGCAAAATCTATAAACATGTAAATACTGAAGATAGCTGCTCCGAATAAACTAATAATAAAATAAAAAAGTGGATTAGCGGAAAAAATAAAAAATCCGATTAAAGTCAGAATGAGGAAAAAAATGACCAGAATAATAGCCAGTTTTGATATTTGATTAATTCTTTTATATGTGTGACCCGAAAAAAGATAAGCTGCAAGAACAACAACAGATGTTGAACCAACGGCCCCTACTACAATAGCTATATCCAATGCAAGGGCAATATAGACTAGTAAAGAAAGTGTAATTGAGCTACAGATTGCAAAAGAGTACAATAATATCGTAGCTGTGGATTCACTTAATTGTGAGCGGAATAACGCTGTAAATAATAGAATCATTATAATTATAAATTCACCAGCAGCTCCTAGGTAGTAGAGAAAGATAGGAATGTCCAACCATAACATTACTCCAACAGTAATAGTGGCTAACAATAATGCTGTCCCTAAATGCCTATAAGCATCAACTTTAATATCATACCCAACATATTCTCGTGTTCTAACCTTGTGATAATACGACATTTCTGCTCACCTTGGATGCTCGTTTTCTTAAACAAAATACTTGATTATTAAGATTAAAAGCTTTTAGGTTGCGATCGTGGAGCCTATTATGGATAATTTTATTCCTTTATTTCTTACCGACATCTTTCATTAGTTCTATTGCTGCTGCTACTTCTACGATGCTCGTATCGTCTTCAATCGTGCTTAGATCGCCTAATTTTTTCCCTTCATAAACTCCTTTCATTACTCTCCTCATAATTTTCCCACTACGAGTTTTTGGTAGCATTTGAACAATTTCTACAGCTTTAGGTGCAGCAATTGGACCTATGTCAATGCGAACGATTTGGATGATTTCCTGTTTCAACTCTTCAGATGATTCAAATCCTTGTCTAAGAACAACGAAAGCGATAACTACTGTACCCTTTATTGGATCTTCGACTCCAATGCATGAAGTTTCAGCAACTGCGTCATGTGATGATATTGCCTCTTCAATCTCACGAGTGCCTAGTCTGTGCCCTGCAATCTTTATGATTTCATCAGCACGACCTAAAACTTTAAAATATCCATCCTTATCTTGGATAGCATAATCACCAGTATAATAGAATTGCTTTTCAGCGAAGACATTCCAATACGTCTGTTTATAACGTTCATCATCACCGTAAACGGTAAGTAACGTCCCTGGAGGTAGAGGAGCTTTAGAAACAAGAGTACCCTTCTCACCAACAGGCAATCTGTTTCCTTTTTCATCGACAACTAAAAGATCATACCCCATAGCTGGCACACCAGCTGATCCAGGTTTTATTGGAAGATCTTCAATACACCGTCCAGTTAAGATGGACCATCCCGATTCTGTCTGCCAATAATGGTCGATAATCTTAGTATCAAGTGTTTCTTTTGCCCAATGATAGGTAGGTTCATCTGTTGGTTCACCAGCTAAGAAAAAGTATCTTAAAGACGAAAGATCACATTCCTTAATCCATTTCAGTGGATATTTCTTGAGAATGCGTAATGCCGTAGGTGCTGAAAAAACAACAGTCACTCCATATTTCTCCATCACTCTCCACCAAGCATCAGGATTAGGATATACCGGGGTTCCTTCATAAAGAACTGTTGGAATTCCCAAGAGTAAAGGGGCATAAACAATGTAAGAATGTCCTACCACCCATCCGATATCGCTTGTTGAAAAATAGACGTCTCGATCGGGTTCACAATCATAAATTTGCTTCATTGAAGCATATAATGAAACCATATATCCCCCTGTATCTCTTAGGACTCCTTTTGGTCTTCCTGATGTGCCTGAAGTATAAAGAATATACGAAGGGTCTGTTGAGTCCATGACTTCTGGTTCTACAAACACTTCCCCCTTTGTTTTTACAAGTTCTTCCCAATCAAGATCAAAACCTTTTTTTTTTGGAAATTCCGGATTCAATTCTCGATTCAAAACGATTACGTGTTCCAATTCTGCGGTGGCTAATTCGATTGCATCATCTACGATTTCTTTAAGCTTGACGATCTTCCCCATACGACTTCCAGCTTCACAAGTTATTAATAATCTTGGTTCAGCATCATCAATACGTCCTGCAAGTGACTCGCGACTAAACCCAGCAAAAACTACGGAGTGAATAGCACCAATCCGAACACATGCCAACATTGCGATTAACGCTTCTGGAACCATTGGCATGTAAATAATAATGCGATCTCCCTTCTTAGTACCGAGATTTTTGAGTACACCTGCAAAATTATTCACTTCTTTGTATAATTGATAGTATGTATAAACTCTCGATTCACCTGTTTCTGGGCTTTCCCAAATTATTGCAGCTGTACCTCTTTTCGACCCTAAGGCATGACGATCAACCGCATTGTAACATAAATTCGTTTTTCCCCCAACAAACCATCGGAAGAATGGATAATTTGAATCATCCAATACTTTATCCCATTTTTTGTACCAGTGTAGTTTTTCTGCCTCTCTACTCCAAAATTCGCCAGGATTTTCGAGAGATAACGAATGAGCTTCCTTGTATGAGCTATATCTCATATTCAGCACGTGCCAATTTCTATTGTAGTTATAAGACCTAAAATAGTAATTACAGTTACGTTCTGTTGTTTCCTTAAAAATAATTTTCTGTCTTTTGACAGAAACAAACGAAATTTTTTTCTTTTGTAAAGAAGATTGAAAGTATTAAATGTTCAAAATCAATTGTAAAGTTAAACGAGTAGGTTATCGTCTAGGATCAATTAGAGGATGTTCAATTGACAATTAAACTGATTGCTATATCTGATCTTCATCAAGGCAATCCTGTTACTCTCCCTGATAATATTAAAGTTGTTTCACAAGAAAAATTAATTCATAGTTTAATCCGTCGTCAACCAGATGGAATTCTAGTCGCTGGTGATCTCCAAGACTACTTATGGAATTTTGGAAAAGAAACTAGTAGTATTCCACAAATCAAGAAACACTTACTCAATGATCGTATATTTAATGTATTGAACAAGACATCAGTTCCTGTGTTCTTTGTTTGGGGGAATACTGATGTTATGGATTTTGAAAAAGGCAAATCGTATCAGGAAACTTCAGTAACAAATGAGATACGCGACTGGTTTTGTGATGAGTTTTCTAACCTTGTCAATTGTCATGAAAAAGTTCTTTACATCAAAGATTTTCCAATATTGGGATATGACGATGCCAATAAAACAACTGACGACCATAGCGGGAAATGTTGGAATGAACCAGCAATTTTAGAGAATTTTGAGAAGCTGCTCCAAGGTTTGGATGAGGAAGAACGTCGAAAAAGTATTTTTCTAACCCATACACCTCCGCGGGGGACACTCGATTTTAGTTCATTGGGTGGTAGACATATCGGGTCCTATTATTTGCGTGAGCTTATTGAAAAATATCAACCAATTCTTTCGATCTTCGGACATGTGCATTACTGTGGGGGGTACTCTGAATTTGTTGGTCAGACCCAGTGCATTAATGTTTCATCTTTTGGGTTAGTGGTATCCCATGATATTTTATTCGGTCAGTCAGCTTTCGAGCTCCAAATTAACCCAGAGAATCTTGACGTTATTTCAACAAAAATGATAGTTTCCCATTATTGGGAGGGTAAGCAAAAGATCCCTTATGTTGAATATCGTCGTTGTCAAGTTTGTGGAAGACACACACCGTTTGCTAGAAGGCAATTCAGAACCTGTCGTGTATGTTTAGGAGCACGGAGAATTGAGAATAGTCAGAAATAACTACGTTGAAACCTTTATAAGAAGTTATATCTTGGTTTATTGAAAAGTGTAGCCAGTCAAGTCCAAATCTTTCTGCATAACAAGTAGATCCTGAAGAATTGACGAATTAACAGGGATCCCAGTTTTCCGTCGTTCTATTTCCATCTCATATTCCTTTTCACCAGCAGTGAAAATTCTTGTTTGCCCAGGTTCTTTCTTGGAATTTCTTAGTTCCCGAACAATGTCACCCGCAATTTTCTTGAATGTTTCCAGGGGAAGGAAACTTTCAATGTTTATTGCTAGAAAGAAATGTCCTAGCTTGTAACCCTTTTGGAGTGTTAAATCTTTCATAAAAGATCCTCCCGTCAATGCAGCAGCAAGAATTTCAACTGCGGTACCATAACCATATCCTTTATGTCCACCAAGAATTTCACCAGCACCACCCAATGGTAATAGCGCTGCTGTTCCATTCATTAGCTGGTTCAAGATTGAAACGGTATCAGTCGATTTATCCCCGCTTTCGTCAATTACCCAACCCTCTGGAGTTGGTGTTTTTGTTCGAGCTAAAACTTCAATTTTCCCTCGTTGAGTGATTGAGGTAGCACAATCAATAAGGAAAGGAAATTCCTCATCGGTTGGACAACCTATCGTTAACGGATTTGTACCAAGCATTGGTTCAACTCCAAAGGTTGGAGCAATAGATGGACGTGCATTTGTCAAGGTCAACCCAATCATTCCTTCTTGGATTGCCATTAGCGCATAATACCCTGCAATACCATAGTGGGTCGAATTTCGGACTGCAACTGCACCGGTACCAAATTTTTTCGCCTTCTTCATTGCTAAGTTCATCCCATGATAAGCCACGACATGTCCCATCCCATGACCTGCATCTACTAATGCGGTAGTCTCTGCCTCTTTTATAATCTCAAAATCAGTAGTTGCTTTTTGTATTCCCCCAAGAACCCGATCATAATACATTTTTAAACGTTGAACGCCATGGGATTCAATTCCACGAAGATCTGAACTAATAAGGATATCTGAACAGATTTTGGCGTCTTCTTTCGGCACTCCAATCCCAGTGAATACATCTTGCATGAAATTATGCAAAGTTTTTACATCTATGTAAGTGATCTCTTCAGTCATAAATAATCACACCATTTACGAGGATAAAATCTAATATTGAATTAGATACAAAAGCATTTTTCAGGTTTGTAGATTATAACCAATAAGAGTAAAACAAAGCAAACAGGATTGGAATATTTTGTATAGTACAACGCTATTAGTTCTTGATATGCAGGTTGGAAATTTCTCAGAACCTGATCCTATATATAATGGTACAAAACTTCTCTCAACGATAAAATCTTTGATTTTTAAAATGCGATCTGATCAAGGCAGAATCGTTTATATTCAGAATATCGGTAGTAAGGGTGATCCAGATGAACCAGGAACTCCTGGGTACGATTTTCATCCAACACTTGCTCCCATGAAAGGGGATATTGTGGTTCATAAGTCAACTCCAGATGCATTCCATGAAACATCTTTACAGCATGAGTTAGAATCTAGAGATGTAAAAAAGATAATCATTGGAGGCCTTCAAACTGAATATTGCATAGATACAACTTGTCGTCGTGCATTTAGTCTAGGATATGAAGTGACTTTAGTTAAAGCTGGGCACAGCACTTGGAATGGATCGATTCTTACAGCACAGCAAATTATAGATCATCATAATGATGTACTAGGTGGTTGGTTTGTTACCACGAAAGAAGAAAGGGAGATTGTTTTTGAATTATAGAATTATTAATCTCTACACTACCATTTTTTTGGTGATTAATCAGATCTGACATCATACTTAATTGCTTCAAGTAAAGTATGAAGGATCTTTGAGATCTCCTTAGGATAAAACGCAGGAGGAGAAATAGTATTTTCTATTTTCACAAAAGCTGTTGGTTGCTGAAAATGATTCCTAGTGGGAATCTTTTTAGAGATTAAATCTCGATCTGCCTTGGGATCTAGTTGTTGAATAATCTTAAATGGTTCGTAAATTTTTTTCATCTCGAGGAGCATGCGTTGAACAACCAGATCTTCCTTAGCTCCAATTATGAGTAATTCAATTGGACTTTCAACTAAACGTTGATTTGCAATGACAAATTCAGGTGGATATGGTGCATCACGGGAAATACCAAAATTTGAGTAATAGCTTGCAACACATCGAGTAGCGATTTCACGATAGGTTGGATTGGAAGTTAAATAGGAAAGCGTCACTAAATTTTCAACCATACGAGCATTCTCGAGAATTGGATATAGAACTTTCCTTAAAGGTCCAAAATCTCGGTTTTCAAAAGCTGTACGATCTTTAAATAATTCTATTTTCCTATCAAAATAGTATTTCATGACGATATCAAGCTGTTGCTCTGCTCTTTGAAGATAACTGTTTTTACCAATGAAAGAATACGCTTTAATGAGTAAATTTAAATAAGCCACCTGATCTCGCAGAAGAAATTGATCTTCAATTCCGTTGTACAATAAATGAGGCAGTCCAAATTCACTATTGAATTTATTCACTACATTCAAAGCTTTGATAGCTTTTCGAAAATAGTTTTGTTTTCCTAGAATTTCCTCTAAAATTTCCTTGACTTCTAAATAAAAACAAATAGTATCACAGTTATTTTCTGTTAAAGTCAATTCATTGATTAGTTTTTCTCCCATGTGAGTTAACAATGCTGTTTGAAATAAACTCTTTGAATCATCCCACAGATTCTTTTCTATAAAATCTAAAGTCTCGTGTAGAACGGTCAATAACTTTCGATCTTTTGTGATTTGATAGGTGTGAAAAAGGTTCATAGCGATTGCTGTATTATTTTTTATAGTCTTCTGATAAGATCCGACTTCTGTCCAATCGCGGTTTGAACAAAATTCGTAGAATCCACCAACGTTTGAATCCTGCAATCCTGTAATAGATGCATTGAGAGTGTGGATGATCATTTTTAGGAGCTGTTCGTCTCTTGATCTATGAAATAGTAACAGTAGAAATTCTAGAGTTGCACTCGGATGAAATTTCAAGGGAGATACTGCAAACTTCCATCCTCCAAATATTCTGTCATATCCACGTAAGATCGAAGATAGGGAAATTTCTGCAATCAAATCTAATTTTTCGTGAAACTTCTGATAGTTTTCCAAAATTACAGTCCTAAACGAATGGCTTCCATATAAATCCTGGAATTGATCTTGAACTTGTGGTTCTAGACGTTTTAATTCTTTCAAATTGCGTAAAAACCGTTGTGGAGACGAGTTGGTACATTTACCAAGAAATCCTCCATTTATGGAGTGTATCGGGTGTCTAGGTTCTAAAATTTCCGAATAACGATCAACGAACTCAGGGTAAGCATACACGTCTAGGAAAATTGGAATAAAAGCTGAAAATAACACCTGCTGAACATCTGGGTTTGAAAGCATGGTGGAAGCGAATGATCGACAATGAGTACATAGCTTATCTTGGAAAATGAAGACGATCGGCCTGTTTTCTCGTATTGATCTTTCCCAATTCTCCTTTGTAGGTTGAAAAAATATTGTATCCATTTAATTTTCCTTTCTTTTTTTCAGAAATTACTTGGCACAGTTTTTATCTTTGGTAGTGACTACATAGCCACTAATTAGTATTATTAAAAGCTCAATGATTAATGCATAGCAGATTTGTTTCGATTTGGGTATGAATATTTTCTAACCTAAATGGTCGTTAACTATCCTATCTAATTCTTTTCGAAGAGACTCATCCAAAGAGCGTCTAGGAGGGCGATTGCTTAATACTCTCGCCATTTCCCTTGCTCTTTGCCTTGCTGAGGTCTCTCCTTCAGATTTCCAGAACTCTCGAGTTTGTCGATTAATTATTTGCCTTCGATCAACTGAAAAAGGCAGATAGAGTTCCTTCCTAAATAGTTTTAAAGTGGTAGGATGAGAAAGAAGCGAAATATTAGCATCATAGTCTTTAAGGATATCTTTCGCAAAGGGTTCTCCATAGTTTGTGATTCCCTTTACAAAGCGTTTAACCATACCTGCAATCTCATTATCAATGATTAGTTTCTCAAAACTTTGTGTCGATTCGAAGTCTAGCATCCCCGGGCCTGATATCATGTTAATTCCTACAAGTCCCGCTAAAACTGCTCCCATACCTCCTTCGAACCCAGCTTGTGCGTCAGGAACTTTTGAATCTGACAAAGACATGTAGGCGTGCGTTGGTAGGTTTAAAAACTTACCCATCTGAGCATCTGCAATATTGATCATCATTGTTTCAATGGCACCCATCGGTGTCGTTCCATTCTGCATATCAAAAATAGCTGGTGAACCTCCCCAAATTATTGGTGCATTCCGTTTTGCTAATTGAGCAATAACAAGTCCAGCTAAACTTTCTGCGGTATGTTGAGTAACACAACCTATTAAAGTAATAGGAGCAGTGGAACCCGCAAGAGGCATGCTTACGAATTCCGAAGGAATTCCACACTTTGCCGCGTCAATGACAGATTGTGTGGTAAGATTTGACCATAGAAGTGGAGGACTTGGGCAGGCGTCGAAAATAGCCAGTGGTTTCTCTGCTAATTTCTTCTCTGAAGTTCTAGTTACTGCTAATAGGTCTTTCATTATCGAAAAGCTTTCAACTCGAAAAGTGCCTGTGACGATAGGTTTAGAGCAATTAAGTAGTGCAAGATATAAGCGATGCCAATCTTGAGCATCTTTAGGGATATCAGAATAAACGATGGCTGTTGACTGGGCCTCAATATTCGGTAAATGATCCACAATCTTTGAAAATTTAATAAAATCAGTAGAAAGTGCTTCACGAATATCCCCACTTTCTAGATCTTGGATAAATATAGCAGCGGATCCAGGGTCAAAACAGATGTTGTCTGCGGATAAATGGATTGTTTCCTCCTCTTCACGGTCAAATAATGTAATTTCAGAAGGAACATGAGCTAGAAGCTTTTCAACTAAATCACCGGGGATGAAATACTTAAAATCATCGTGGTTAACCCCTTCTTCTTGTAATAATCTCTGAGCTTCAAGGTTTTCGATCATCACCCCTTGAGTATGAATAATATCTTTAGCTTCTTGCAGTATTTTTTGCTTGTAGCCATCCGTTAATAACTCAATTCTTGGTCGTAATGTTGTCAAATGTTACCCACCTGTGAGTTTATCAATTACTTCACGAAGTAACTGTATATGGGTTGGTCCAGTTCCACAACAGCCTCCAATAATCTGACCGTCATATTTTAGAATTTCCCTCATGTCTTTAGCGAAATCCTTCGGTTCTTGCTTATAAATTGTCACACCATTTTGCAATTCTGGCTGTCCAGCATTTGGTTTTAAAGAAAGAGGTATTTCGGGTGCTATAGTTCTTAAGACTCTTACTAGTTCAATGAAATCATCACTACCAAGAGTACAATTAGAACCAACAACTGTAACCCCCGAATCGATGATTTCAGAAACACAATCGATGACAGAATTACCCATTACTGTAAAAAATCCTTTCGGAGTCTTGTTGTAGGTCATACTAGCAATAATAGGCTTATTCGATTCTATTTGGACAGCAAAAATCGCAGCTTTCATTTCCTGCAAGTCAGAAAAGGTTTCAAGATGCCATGCGTCCACAAACGGTTCTAAATACTGAGCTTGTTCCTGAAAACCTTTTTTTATATCATTAATGGATGCTTTACCGACAGGGGGAAGAAACTCTCCACTAGGTCCAATATCACCTATCACACACTTATCTGGAGGGCAAACGCTTTTTAAGATTTTACCAGATTTCGTATTAATATTCTCGAAAAGATGCGCCATTTCATATCGTTTTAGAGCAACTCCATTTGCTCGAAATGTAGCAGTTTGAACTAAATCACTCCCTGCTGTGTAATATTGTTCAAAAATCTCTCGAATGACTTCAGGTCTATCTAGATTCCATTTATCAGGAAGATCCCCAGGTTTGATGCCTCTTCGTATTAATTCGGTACCCAGTGCCCCATCGAAAAGTAGAATTTCTTTTTTCTTCAAGAGAGAGAGAAAATCCATTAGTAATCCCATTACTTTTAAAATATTTATAATAGTCCCAGAAGATTTTTTGCTATAGTAACTGCAGCTACTGCATTTTCTGCATACCCATCAGCTTTACATTCTTCCACCCATTTGGCTGTTACAGGGGCACCCCCGAGTATTACTTTGAATTTATCTCTCTTACCCTGTTGTTCGAGTAACTCGGTTACTTTCTTTTGACCCATCATTGTGGTTGTTAGTAAGGCTGATACTCCGATGAGATTGGCTTGTTGTTTTTCAGCTTCAGCTATAATCGTTTCTGCTTTTACATCTGCGCCTAAATCAATAACTTCAAAACCATTTGCTTTTAACATGGTTGCAACGATAGTCTTCCCGATCGTGTGGATATCTCCTTCTATAGTTGCCATCACAATTTTGCCTTTCGTCTTTCTTTTTACTCCAGATTCTTCAAGATGAGGCGTTATGATATCTATCGCCTCTTGCATCACTTGAGCCCCTCTCATGAGCTCTGGAAGAAAAAACTCACCAGCATCCCACAAATCACCTACTCTCTTGATACCTTCACCAAAGCCCTTTTCAATCGCCTCAAGTAAAGGGATCTCCTTATCAATCGCTTCTTGTGCTAATGTTTTAGCTTTCTCCATCTCAAGTTCTACAACACTTTTTGCCATTTCTTCGTAGATATCCATTTTAAGCACCGTTTTCGTTAAATATCAGAAAATTGGTTTAGCTTTAAGATTTCTCAACGGGATATGAGTGATATTGTGCCTAACTATTTAGCTTTTGTAAATTTTCATCGTTCGAGAATTGGATATCCTTTAGGAATTCATGATCACTCAAATCGGTTCCTAAATTCTTCCATATTGATGACCTTATTTGTTAGTCGCGCTTCTTCAGCTGCGAAAGCCATCAAATGACTTTCTAATGAAGCTTTTGCGCTAGTTAAGGGCTCCTCTATGCCTAGGCGTAATGATTTGATGAATGAATTTATTAACTCTGGATCGCCTCCTCCGTGACCACTAGCAGCATCCAATTGCATTTTTCGATCAATAATGACCTCTTCTGATTCACTTAAATGGTCATAAAACGTTAATCTCTCACCAATAGTTAAAAATTCGCCTATTAGGGTTCCTTTCGTACCATCAATTCTGATTGTGCGCCCTTCAGTGTGGGAATGACCGTGCATGGTGAACGTTGCAGTCGTATCATTTTCAAACTCAATAATTACAACCTGATGATCAACTACATCATTATCTGAAAAATAGACGCATTGTCCATATGGGTTGTGTTTTAGAGCATCCCACTTTCCTTCAGGAGATAAATCTTCAGTTATTGTTGAAACTGGCCAATCTTTATAATCGTCAACCTGACGAAAAGGAGGTATTAATCGTTTCAATTTTTCGAATAAGTGTGGATGTTCTAATGCTAAATTTGCAATAAAACTTGTTTTCCCACTCATACCAATCTGCGCAATACGTAATAAGGGTATAATATCAATATAGATCCGGGGTGCGTAGTATTTACATGATTTAGCTGCTGGACAGCCGTCTAAGCACCGTTTAGTTGCACCTTCGGGGGCATTTTCTTTTTTAAAATGTTTGAGTGTTCCGAAGGAGCTGATGTTTCGAGGTTCTTTTCCTAAAAACCAATAGAGAATGTCCAAATCATGACAAGATTTTGCGAGAATCATTGGGCTAGATGTGCTCTCTTTTCCCCAATTACCACGGACAAAAGAATGGGCCATATGCCAATAGGAAACATTTTCCCTATGGTCAATCGTGATAATTTCACCTAATTTTCCAGACTGGATAATATCGTAGATTGTTTTAAAGAAGTTCGTATATCGTAATACATGTGCGATGCGTAGTTGTTGCCCAAGCTCTTCTGCTTTTTTGGTCAACAATATACACTCATCAAGTTTGGTGGCCATGGGTTTTTCTAACAACACATGGTAACCGAGGTTTAGCGCTTGTAACGCTGGTTGAGTGTGCATCTGATCTTGAGTGCAAATAAACGCAGCATCGGCAATTTTCGAATTTAATAAATCTTCCCAAGTGTTATATTGATGTGAGGAAGGGATGGAATGAGCTCGGGCAAATTGTTCTCGGCGAGTGGGGTGTGGTTCTGCTACTGCTACAATTTTAATTTCTTCAGGATGATCCAGAGCATACTGGCCGTAAACATCTTTACCTCGATTTCCAGCTCCGATTAACACAGCTGTTATACAGTTTTCTGAATCTAACATAATCACATCCATTTGGATGCATTATGCATGAGAATTTTAATGAAGTTGAAAAAAATTTATGAAAGAAAAAAATCTTGAAACTCAAAAAAATCTCTGAAAATGATGTCTACAAGCGATTAAAATCATTAATCCTGATAACAGGATTATCATTTCAAATCCAGGGGTTGCTTCAGGTTTTTCATTTAACACTTCATTCAAATCATTACGTTCTAACTTTAGGTTCAGAGCAAAATTTGCATCAAACGTTTGTTCATATTTTCCAGTCATTTGTGTTGATATTTCGTAGGTTAAAAGTACTCCTGTGCTTTTCTCCCACATGAAATTAGCTGTGTAAGTAAATAGAAAATCAATACCCATTGTGATATTCAGCAAAGTACCATTATATTTTATCCACATTTGATAGTATTTCTCATTATTATCGTCATCCAACTCCAAAATTGCATCTAAACCTTCCAAGGCACCTGGTAATGATGAAACTGATTTATTCCATTGCTGTATTAATGAGGACCAAGATATATTGACAGGTGCAAAAAAGACCCAGTTACCCACACTAACTCCGGAATCATCATCCAAAAAATTAAATCCATCTCCTAAAACACTCTGGCCTAAAGATTCTTGTAAATTATTCTCAAACGTTGAAGTTGAGCTATTGACAGTTACTGAACTATTAGTAGAGCTCACTTGAAATAAAATAGTTCCTGGAGCCGTGGAGTCTATCGAGAGAACTCTCAAATTAATTTCTTCTTGTAAGGGAACTATTGAATTCCCTAACCGATAACCTTGTGTGGAAGATGTAAGATAAAGGTTTCCAAAAGAATATTCAAAATATCTACTTGCTTTTTTCACCCGAAAAATCCAAGAATCATCAGTATTAACTCCAGATGAAGCATTGGAGGCATTTGAGAAGCAAAGAGGAAAGAATAGAATAATTGAAAATACCATCAAACATGAAACAATGTAAGATAATCGTTGAGTTTTTACTTTCATTTCAACCATCTTTGCCAAAGTTAAGTTTTACTTAAATATTCTTAGAAGGGGGAAGTTGTATTTAATTTACTGGAATTATTTTTGGAATTTCTCATTATAACCCGAAGTAAATACAATAAAACTGTTATTAGTAATAATAAAAAACAATTTCTGTCTATTTAATTTCTAATTTCTTTTTTATAAAAGCACAGATGAAATTAAACCTATCCCAGCTAAAATTCCACCCCACAATATTATCATCCAAGAACTTAGCATACAGATACCTCCAGGACGAGGCATCCTCGGAGGTTGCGATCTGATATTTTTAATCTCTTCAGTTACTTTTGAAAGTTCTATTGCTGAAGCTGATGGAAGAAAACAAGCTAGAATTTGTAATGCAATTTTACACATTTTAGTTTGATTTTCTTTTTTCTTTTTATCACTGTGGACATGTTGAGATGCCATTTTTAGAAATTCTGTAAAAAGATCAAATAGCATTGATTCTCCCTGCTCTTTCCTTTCTTTAGCTATTTTTTGGAGGGATTTGTTAAGAAGAATCTCCTCCATGTTGTAAGAACCTCCTTGATAACGTTCTTTTTTGCTACTTGACAAGAATTTTACAGTTGTTCGCCAAATCTGTCTTTTAATCATTATATAAAGCTGTTTTGGTTCAAGATAGTCCTTAGACTGAAGTCTAGATACAATCATTTCTTCTTGTTTTAAAATAACTCGTTCTTCCTTGGTTAATTTCGATATGGAATAATTGGAGATAAGTACGCTAACTTTGATTCTTTCAGGTACAGTAATTTCGTTGATATGGGTGTCTAATGAGTGAATAACAATCAACTCTACCATTCAATTCAGATGTTAAGGAGGCGCATTGATGTTAATATCATAATTAACATTTGGTTTGATATTCTTTCCAATAATGCAGTACTTTGGAATAAGTTCGCAAGCTCTTTCCAGAAGAAATCCGTCACCCTTGATATTTATTATACATGTAATTGTTGAAAAAATGAAATCGTTAGTTTTTTTGTCATACTGTACTGTGGCCGAGGTTGCAACATTAAGGCTTTCTGGTTTGGTGTGGAGACTATCACAGATATGAAGAATGGTAGTTAACGTGCAAGTCGCGATGCTTGCAAGAAACAAATCCTCGGGTGAAGGACGATCAATCCCTCCAAATGGTGGAGGACAACTGAAAGGAAGAAGGTCAGGCCACTCAGTTGTTACAAAATATCCCTTTTTTTCCTCTTCCCAGGTTGCTGTGGTTTTTACATCAAAATTTTTAGCTTCTAATCCTATCATGGCGAATATTTCCATTGAAAACTTAGTAAATGGTGTTTCTTATGTGAGGATATTTCTCTATTCATGTTTAACGCAGAACTTAGACTCTTGATCGGTGAATTTAGCGTGAAAAATCACTTATTTTCTACATTTTTCTTTATTAATAAATTAACAACTAACTGAAAAGAGATTTCATGGGATTGATTGACTGTGAAGAATAGTCTACCCATTAATTCAATTACGAATGAAGATTGTTTAACATTTATCCCCCGCTTACCAGATAAT
>JAEOTY010000261.1 GCA_016839625.1 Candidatus Hodarchaeota archaeon | reverse complement strand
CGTATAAGGATATGCAAGAGGATTTGAGTCAAAATTATTAGCAGTTCCATCTATAGAATATGGAGAATCAACTATACCATCAACATTTATGTCTGGGCTTGTCCAGTCATTCCAATAATTAGAATAGAAAATATTATTCAAACCTGAGTCTAAAGCCTGAGAAGTTCCCACAACATTATTATTTTCAAAGATATTCCACTCGATGCCATTGTCATTTGAATTATCAATAAAAATGCCATAATCGCTATTATTCAAAATTTTGTTTCTTAAGAGGTAATTAAAATTAGCAGAGGAGGTGAGATAAAATGCATCATTATCATTAAATGAAATTATATTATCAGTAAAATTATTGTCAGTGGATGAATCAACTCTTATTCCAAAATCAGAATTCTCATTGATGAGATTGTTTGTTAAATTATTCTTATTACTTGATCCACTCAACATTATACCCACCCCAGAATTATTGAAGATGAAATTCCAAGAGATTATGTTATCAGAAGAAAGAGAATTTAAGGCAATACCGATATTACTATTGTTAAAAACTTCATTATTGGAAATCGTACAATTAGAGGAAGAATCGATATTAATTCCATTTGCGTGGTTTAGATAAACAAAGTTTCCATTGATCGTATTATTTGAATTGGTTACCGGCCAAAGTCTAATACCGTCCCAAGAATTATTATAAATTGTGTTATTGAAAATTATGTTATAATTAGAAGATGTCTCAAGTTGGATACCGTTACGGATATTGTGGCAGATAGTGTTGAATGAAATGAAATTATAGTTTGTTGAGAAAAATAGGTTAATTCCATCGTAACCATTGGAAGAGATAGTATTTTCAAGCACGGTGTTATTTTCGGCTGATTGATGAATACGAACCCCATAAATAGCATTATGGGAAATACTATTGTTTTTTAGAGTATTATTATGGGTTGATGTAAGATCAATTCCATATCGAGCATTGTTATAGATTACATTGTTCGTGATATTATGGTAGCCACCATCAGACACTTCGAGACCGTTGTGACTATGCTCAAAGATTTCGTTTTGGAAAATCAAGTTCATTGACCCATACAAATAAATCCCCTTATTATTAAAATAGATTATATTGAAAGAGAGGGAGTTATTGTAGGAATCCCAAAGCTGAATGCCATTATTTGAGTTGTTAAATACAAAGTTTCCAATTAAACTGTTATTAACACTAGATTCTTGAATGTCTATACCATGTCCAATATTATTATGAATTGTATTATCAAAAATGACACTATAATTTGACGAGGAACCAAGGGCAATACCATTGCTATTGTTGATTATGACGTTTCCAAGAATTTCAATGTTATTTGTGGAGCTTAATTCAATCCCATTCCAAAGATTGTTTGAAATAATGTTATCAAATATTATATTTTCAGAGCCACCTCCAAAGAATATCCCTCTTTGAGTATTAGAATGGATCTCGTTATTACTAAAAGTACTATTGAATGTAGTGGCTTGTATACCATCTCCAGAGTTGTCCATTATAATATTACCAGAAATAGTGTTATTCTTATTGATAGAACTCAAGCTAATTCCATCACTGTTATTAGAGATATAATTGCCAATTACAGTAGTATTAAATGAATAATTTATGTCGATTCCCCGCCATAAGTTATCAAAAATTGTGTTATTGATAAATGAATTGTTAAAGTTATTCACCGAGGAATCAAGATAAATGCCATCACGGAAATTGCTAAAGATCGTATTATTCAAGATAACATTATTAGCCACGGAGTGTAATAAAATGCCCCTATCATTATTATGATGAACAGAATTAAACGAGATAGTATTATTAGTAGATAGAGCCTCTAGATATATTCCGTGATTAGCGTTGTTATATACCGTATTATTATGAACCGTATTATCAGCGGCGTTTGTAATATAGAAACCAAATCCACCATTATTAAAAATCTTGTTCTCAATCAGGGAATTATTATTAGCGTTGGTACCTAATAAGATTCCGCTCATCGAACTATTAAATATGATATTACTTAACAGAGCTGTATCATTAACCCCGAATCCCATAACAATACCAACATCGCCACTTTTCCCAATAATATTGTTGGTAAAGTAACCATTACTAATATTATAAAGATAGATACCAGTTGTTTTTCCAATAATGAAACAATTACGAACTTCAAAGTATATGTTTGTATTTCTAATTTCTATCAAATACGAGGTAGGGCCAGTAACATTATATCCCTCTATAATATATGGTTTAAACTTGCTTCCGTCATTTGTGCCACCTAAATCCCAACCCTCAAGAGCAGCTTGGCTATTAAAATCACTATTTCCATCTATTGAAATAGGATCATGCGGAATGTATGGATACGTTAGAGGATATTGGTCAGTATTTGTCCCTCCATCAAGAGCGTAAGCATTATCCACAATGCCATTACTATCATCATCAGGACTCGTCCAATCATTCCAATAATTGAATATGAATTTATTTTGTGTTCCCGCGTCATATGCTTGGGATCCGCCCAATTTGTTATCAATAAATATATTTCTTGATACAGTGTTGTTATTACTTGTGGAATCACATCTAATACCATAATTACTATTATTATATACCTTATTAGCGAAAAAAGTATTATTGTTGGAGTTTTGAAACTCAATACCATATGTATTGCTATAGAGATGGTTATTGGTAAAACTATTGTTATTAGAGTCAAAGACTGAGATTCCATCTTGTGAGTTGTTAAAACAGTGATTGTCAAAAATGTTATTGAATTCAGCGGAGGAGATTAGATATATTCCATAACCTGTATTAAAACAAATATTGCCGGATATATTATTTGAATTTACAGAGTTTAATATTACTCCCCCTTGGAAATTCTCAGTAATTGTATTGTTGTATATTTTATTCTCGTACGCTTGATCAGTTAATCTAATTCCATATATTGTATTGTGGTAAATAGAGTTATTATAAATCTGATTATGATGAGATGAGGTCGTTAATTCAATACCATCAAATGTTGTATTTGTTATTGTATTATTAAATATCCTATTAAAACGAGCAAAATTATTAAAGAAAACTCCCTGAAAGTTATTATGGTCTATTCGATTATGAGAAAGATTATTATTCACAGAATTAGCTAAATTTAATCCGTATTGTGAATTGTTTGCAATATTATTGTTTTTTATGGAGCTATTTTCGCTTCTGTCAAAGAGAATGCCTGTCCAAGAGTTATTAGTAATCGTATTGAAAGAAATAGTATTATTATAAGATAGAACTGAAACAATTCCATATTGGGACTTGTTAAGAGTATTTTCTGAAATAGAAATGTTGTAAACAGATGAACTAAGATAGATATGATGTTCAACATTATTGTATAGAAAATTTCCATAAAGTACAATATTGAATGCTGATGAAGTTACCCAAATCCCATATTGTGAGTTGTTGACGATGTTATTCGTTGAAATAACTAGACTATTTGACCCTGAATAAACATAAATTCCTTCCTGATTTTTACTAACTGTATTATCAATAATTATCCCATTTTCTACACTCGAAAGATAAATCCCCGTGTTACCGCTATTCATACCGTTTAATAAACAGTTTCTGATTATGAAATGTACGTCGGTTCCTTGAATACTTATTAAATTACCTAAATCACTTGTTATGTTGTATCCTTCTATAATATAAGGATTCAGAATTGTACCGCTACCAGGAAAACCTAAGACGTTAAAATCATTGTTATTATTGATTGTTATTCTAGAATGAGGAGTGTAAAGAAAAACTAAAGGAAAAAGATCAGAATTACCAGCAAGACCACTTATAACGTATGGATTATCAACAATACCATCTCCATTTATATCTGGACTGGTACAGTCATTCCAATAATTGTAACGAACATCGTTATTTGATCCATCATCATATGCTTGTATACTAACGCTATTATTGGTAAATTCGTTCCACATTACAATATTGTTATTTGATGATGAATCAAATGTGAACCCAATCGAGTTGTTAACTATTGTATTATTAGAGATGATATTATCTGAAGAGGATTCAAGATAAAACCCCTTTCCAGAATTATTTTTGAGCTCATTGTATGAAAAGAAATTCTCATTAGAGGAATATAAAGAAATCACATCATCTGAATTATTATACACCTTATTAAAGGTTATAGTACAATTATAAACGAAAGTGAACAATCTAATTCCATATTTAGAATTATCGATAGTATTGTTGAAGACAACGCAAAAATTAGAGAAAAATAATTCAATTCCACTCTGAGAACAGTTGTTTATTGTGTTATTTTCTACCGAGTTTAGGTCTCCTCCTAATCTTATTCCATAAACAGAATTGAAGATCTCATTATTATATATTTGATTATCATCTGCCGCTGATACTAAATAGATGCCATCCTCATGCTCTGAAACGATATTATATGAAATTGTGATATTATTTGTAGCACCAGCAATCATAATTCCATCTAGAAGGTTATTCCATACTATATTTCCTGATACATTCCCATAACTTATCGTATCTAAGTATATTCCATTCTGAATGTTACCTGAAACGTTATTATGAGTGACTGAATTATTTTGATTTGATGATACTCGGATACCGTTCCAAGAATTATTCATAACGATGTTAGTTGTGATAATACTGTTATGGGAACTTGAGTATAAATCAATTCCAACTTTAGAGTTATTTATGACATGGTTATTTACACAAGTTGTATTTGCTGCATTATCACCTTGAATACCGTTAAATAGATTATAAGACACAATATTATGTATGAAGGAGTTACCAAAACTATTTTCTATTCTAATTCCATTCTCACTATTGTTCAAAATTAAATTATTTTCAAAAATGTTATTATGCGAAGAACTATAAAAACGAACTCCATCTAAAGAGTTATTGCAAATAAAATTAGTTAAGAAAATGTTATTCTTCGAGCTAGTTTCTATTGAAATGCCATAATCAAGATTGTTAAGAACGGTGTTGTTAAATACAGTATTATTACTGGATATAGCTAATCTTACACCAATACCAGTATTATTAGATATGGTATTATTAAAGACAATATTGTTATTAGAAGAAGATTCTAAATAGAAAGCATATGCACCTGTGATATTATATATTCTATTGAAAGATATTGAATTATTTATAGAATCCCAAAATCTTATGCCACTGTAATCATTATTGAAAATTTCGTTGTGCGTTATATCACTAAAATGCGAACTATGTAGTAAAATTCCTATAAAAGTATTATTAAAGATTGTATTATTAAAAACTGAATTATTACTACAATCCTCCATTTGAATCCCATCTGCTAAGTTGTGATGGATTAGATTCTCTTCTAAATGGTTATATGTTGAATCTGCGCCAATAAAAAAGCCTTCGTTTGTGTTATTATAAACTGAATTTTTGAAAAAAGAATTGTTACTTCCATATATCAAAATTCCCTTATCAGAGTTATTGAAAATTTCATTGAAGAAAACATCATTGTAATGTGATTGTATTTCAACCCCTCTGACACCATTATCGTGAATAGAGTTATTAGAGATTATATTGTCGCTTGAAGATGAAAGTAATGAAGTTATCCAGATTGCATTTCGTGAATTGTTGAATATATGATTAAATGAAATAGAATTATTATCACAACTGTCATCCAAATGAATACCATCAAAATTACTAAAGAAAATTTCATTCATTTCAATAGTATTATTATCAGAATCGGTTAGACGAATATTGGCCATGGTTGAGGTGCTATTAAGAATATTGTTTCCTTCAATAGTATTATTATGAGCTTGGTTTAGCCAGATTCCCACAAAATTATTCTGGATGCTACAGTTGAGAATAAGAGAGTTATTTGTGTTAATATATAAACCACTCTCTTGCCATGCACTGAACCCCGCGTAACTAAATGTACTGTTTATTAATACCAATTGACAGCTTGGATATGCTCTAAGATACCAGCTGTGGATTGTGTTTAGTGCTGTTATTGTAGAGTTTTCTCTAGTATTAAATATGCCTCCTGAATTAATTTCGACGTGAAATTCACCGTCAAAGCTACAATTCAATAAAAGCGATACATTTTGAAATGTAAGGTTACCCCCATTCTGAATCAGCAAATCACCATTAAGAACTATGGTTTCATCCTCAACAAAAGTTTCGCTATCCACAATCCAATCACCACTTGATGGGGGAGGATAATCCTCTCCTGAACCACTTTCAATTTTGAAATTAATTGAATTTAAGTCTCGTTTGGAATAAGCAGAAGGACTTTGATTTGTAGATATATCATCAGAATTAAAATAACTTAATAAGGTTGATTTAGGAGCAAATGTTGTAATATTATCATTGTTGGATACTGAAAAAGGATCACTGAGAGAAGGTACTAATTTGTCAAGTGGTTGATCATTGGAAGACGGTAAAGGAGTTAAATTAAAAGAGCTACCTATCATCCCGAAGAAAAAGATAAGAAATAAGATAAAGGGATAAAAACGAGGGGATCTGGAATTAAGAGATCTATCCATTTTCTGATCCAAAAGGGTATTCACTCCTTCACTTCAAAAAATCTAATATCGTCTATCGTTGATCTTTTTAAATCTTATGAATTAAAAGAAGCGATTTTGAATAAACGTCTTTCTAATTATTAATCAATGATATTTTGGTTGATTACCCGAAGAAATTAGAATATACAAACTTCCAAGTTTAATATGAAGAATGGATACAGGAAATATCTATAGGTCTAACGAATGAGGAAAATCTCTGTGAATCTTACTCTTCATTAACTTCGCTGTTTCCTCTGGTAAGATATGAGACAATCTATGATCATCTAGGATTTCTGCACCTCCAACCTGCTGGACTGGAATAATATCGATAAGCATATGGATTGGGGATGAATATCCAAAGTGTTTCTGACGAAAGAGAATATTTCGGTCAGATAAAATGTGAAGCTTCCCTCCAAACCGATGAATGAATTGACTTAGAACTTGGTTTGCATGTTTTAATGCTTTCGCTAACGATGTTATTTCTGAGGAGTTTAACTCCCAAAGAGAGGAAACATGTCTTTTTGGTAGCAAGCGGATGTGGCCATCTCTTTCAGGTGCATATGCAGTAAAAACAATCCAATTATCATCCTCCCATATCGTTCTTTCACTTATATGTAATTTTTGTCCGAGGAAATCGTTATTCGACCCTTTGATATATTCACATCCGATACAATATGAGTTTCTTCCATTAAGATGCTGATTTTTCTCAAAAGATCGAAAGAAACTATAATTCTTCCAACCATACCCTTTATCAGAGTATAATAAAGTCTGACTGTGCAAGTGAGGAATACTTGAACCCGCGTTTGGGCCGATATTATAAAAATGAAACACAGTTGTAGTATCGTATTTTGCAGAGAGTACTTTACGGCTTTCGTTGATCGATAAAATTATATTCTTCAAATAGAGAACCATTTCCTCTGTAGGTACCTCTTCCATGGTATGATAATGTTTGGAAAAGATATGGAGTAGCGGGATTCCCTGTGAGGTTCTTTTGTGAATGTGATTAGAGTTTTGTTCGGAGAGTAAAATTCGGGTCATAGAGGTGTATAGGTTTATTGAAGTAAATACTGTTGTATCACTAAGCATCTCAAAAGCTGGTTCTGTACAAAACGGGTCATTAACCAAAACCAAATCTCGTGCGACAATGATTGAAGGGAGTTTTCCTGTAATTAGACGGCAAAAAGAATCGTCTTGCTCTTCCAAATGATAGAATAGAGATTGATTATCTGTAATGAAATATTCATCAGGTCTGTCAGCTCGCAATAAACTAATATAAGAATGATGACCGATCTTTACATCGCCATCATCTATAACAATGCGAAATGGATCCCATCGAACTTCAGGGACTAACTCTGTGTTTCGAAAAATACCCCAATGTCCATCTAAAATTTGTAAATCCTTTAATGAAGTTCTCTTATTCTGTTTCATTAGACGAGACCTTATCTTTTGCGAATGAAAGGTAACTAAGAGTTTTTCTGCATTTTGTTAAAAAGTTATCAGAACATATTCCAAAATAAGCGTAATTGCCCTTAAAATACAACATTTTCTTTTCATTGATGCCTTATCGGTAACCAACTAAATTTACTTTGAGAGATGATAGGAATGAAAAAATATGTGATCTACAGTTTGAATAATCATGGTTTCATGGCCATAGATTGTCCCATTCGCTAGTAAAACATTGAAATAAAATTCATACAGAATGCCTTTTTATAGAATGATGCTACAGAGAGAAATGATTGTGGGATTAAGTTTCCGAACTCTTTTGTGTAAATATTCTATAAAATTGCACTAATAAAGAGAGTCAAATTCAGTTTGGTTCTTGTGGTGTGAACAAATGCAAGAAATCCAAAAAATGAGTCGAGGAAAAGTTTTAGCAAGAGCAAAAAAATTTATTTATTCTACTGCTCTCCCAGATAGTGCCTCGAAGCTCAGTAGATTGAATTTTCAGTATGGATTGGCTAAAATGCATCTTGTACAGGAACACCTTGGTCTAGAACCAACTGCTACGTTTATAGCCGCACCTGATTGTACTATTACCCGAAATTTGCAACGATGGCGAAATGGAATTGGATATGGAGGGAAAGTAACATGGGGAGATGGAATGGAACCCCTAATGTTCGTCGATACGATGCCCAACGCATGTGGTATGCTTGTAGGCTCACTAGATGCAATTCCTGACCCTATAGAGTTAATTCAAAGAGTCCATGAAATGAACGCTCAAAGTGGTCACACCCGGATTGAGGGTATCCCCATTCATTGGAACTTCGGGAGTGGAAATCATTTTATCAATGTATTTGAGGTTTTTCCTAATCCTGCGGTCGCTGATTCAGCTGACCTCCCTCAATATTCATTTATAACTCACTCATCTCCCTCTGAATTAAAATCGGATAACAATCCTCGTGAATTGGGATTATATTACCATTTATCAGAGAATTTACAGAAAATGTCTGAAACACTAGAAACTCCTTTTGGTGACATCCATTATTTATTAGATAACGCAGCCTACAAATATTTAGAATTTTTCCATTGGGCTGATAGAATAGGAGCTGAAAGACGGATTCTTGCAGGAAAGTTATTATTTGATGATTTTGAATTAATCACAAATCAATGTCACCAAGGGATTATTCATATGAACGAGGTGGCTTTAGGAACTCACGTTTTTCAGAATAAAAACGGAACCGATTTGTTTCCATTGACTTTACGAGCTGATTTACCCTGTTATTTAATGAAAGGTTTCCCTAATTTCACCCCAGACGCAATCGAGACGTTAAATTTCGCAGAACGGATGAAAACATTTGGATTAGAGGAGAGAATACATAACGCTAATATTCTCCCACATGGAGGGGGGTATCAATTTAATCACATTATCTCAATTCCTGAAATTTTTGAGACAGTAGAGAAAAGACGCTATTTTAGGGTGGATCTTGGAACAGGTATTGGATCGAAAATTTTCGAAACTCCCCGTGAGCTCCAATTTTCATACCGAGGCCGACAAGTTCTTATTCAGACTGTTGAACTTGGATTAGGTGAGATTGTAGCCCGAATGGTCCCACGGTTTGCATTAAAAGTTTGATTCCTTGATTGAAAAATCCACTAATTCATGTTTTCTTGAAAAAAACTGATTCAAAAAAGATTTAATTTTTTAAAGATCTATCAATCTTCTTTCTCTGATCTTTTTCAAGTAGAAATATTTGAAAAAATAACCGTTCGGTGAGTTAAATCGTGTTTAATAATTCCTCTGAAGTATTAACTCGAACGATTTCTGGTTATTTCTACTTCATAAAAGGGGTTGCTAAATCCTTTAGATTTCGATTTTTCCTATTTATTCTTCTTATATACGTTGCAGGAGCAACGCTAGATGTTACAAACACAAATCCTGGCTCAAGATTTATGCTTACAAAGGCAATTGCAAAATATGGCGAATTTGAGATTCATGAAGAAGATAGATATCGTTATAGCTATTTGGATTACTCTTTGGTTAATACTTTTCAGGATGCAGGTTTTGAAGAGGGAGTTGGTCTTAATCCAGATAATTGGACTGTATATGGTATCAATACATCTAAATTAGAAGGTTTTAGTAATTCTGGGAATCATAGTATACAAATTCAAGGAGATGGAGGGTGGATCGAACAGGATATCATCGATGTAGAAGTCTATAAGATATATGAATATAATATTAGTTTCTATGGTGCTGGATTTGGGAATTCTAATTCAAATCTGAGTGTTACAGTTCATTTTACAGATGAAAGCATTTCAACACATAGAGTAGAAATCAACACGAATTATTTTGTAAAACGTCAAATCTCTCTCTCAGATTCTAGTGAAAAAACCATAGCTAAAATTAGATTTTCCAATTCTGATCCAGGTGCTATACAATTAGATGATTTCACCTTAGATAAAATATACTCGGATAAACCTCCTGGATTGTCGCTATTGACGGTTCCAATTTATTGGATCGGAGAATTCTTTGCTGTTACCCTATTTGGAATCAATATTGACGATAATTTTATGATTGATGATATTGTTAAATTTCTGATAATTATCTCTGTTCTAATTTTAGGAGCATTCACTGTCGTAAAGTTTTATGATCTCTTACATATCCTAGGAGTCTCCCATTCAAGTGCCAATATGAGCGCGCTTGTTTTTGCCTTTGGTAGTTTATTCTACGTCTATATTGGCACTTTTTTTTCTCATGGAATAATAGCAAGTTTTATACTTCTGGCGCTTTATCATTGTACAAAGTTTCGACAAACAAAACAAATATCATCGTTAATTTGGTCATCTTTTTTTTCTGGTTACGCTGTGGTGTGTGACCTCATTTTACTCTTTTTTATCCCATTCTATCTCTGTTACATTCTCATCCCTTTTCCATGGAACATTAACGACATTATTTCTAACTGGAGACAGTTCTTGAAAACCTATCTCTCAACTATCGGACTGTACTTCATTCCAATCATAATATGTGGTCTACTTGTTATGTTCTATAACTTTTCTTGCTTCAGCGATCCTTTTAAATCCGCCTATGCTTATGCCCAGGCTCAATTTTTTCGTGATAACCAGCATTTTGCAAACTCTATGTTTGAGGGCTTAGAAGTTTTACTCTTTTCAAGTCAACACGGTCTCATTCATTTTATGCCCATATTACTCGTAAGTATGATAGGGCTTATTCCTATGTTCAAAAAAGCTCCTGCCTTGGCAAGCTTGTGTATAACTCTGCCATTGTGGCATACTCTTTTGTATAGCAAGTATTTCTTTTCAGCTGGAGGGTTAGCTTATGGCCCTCGTCACATTGTATCAATTATTCCAATGATTGTAGTACCAGTGGGATTTCTATTAGATTTGGAGGGAACAGGCAGTCTTGTTCAACGAACGGGGTCTGTGTTAATAAAAAGTCTTTGTGTTTTCCTAGGAATGTTTTCCTTCCTTATTAATATTGCAGGTGGTTGGGTTGGAGTGTATCCGCTAGGTGGTGAGGGTATGTTAAACCCGATTTGGGGCTCAGATGAACAAGCAGGGCATATATCAACTTTCCTAAACTGGTTCCAGTTTTCATTTGATCTACCAGGACAAGTTCTACTAGAGATTCTTTCTGATGGAAACTCCCTAAGCGGGTTTAAGTTAAGTTTCCTTGTAGCAACTTTTCAACTAAAACTATCAGGACCATTTGCTTCGAGCCTTGCCAGGGTTGATACAACAGCATTCATTGCAACCCTTCTTCTTGCCCTCCTAGTAAACCCCTACTTTTCTCCTCTGGAATGGTGTGCAAAATTATCAAGAAAAATAAAAGCATTCTATTCAGTTGAAAAACCCGATAAGCCATTACTAATCTATCTTATTCTAGAAGGAATTGCACTACTAATTTTTATCATCTGGATTTCTTTCGAGTTTCTACCGTTATTTGGGATAAGAGAGTTTATCGCTGCCTCTTGGGAAATCTTGATGAGTGGATTTGATATCATCGCAACAATCCCTGTTATCAATTCATTGTCTGGAATTCTAGGTTTTATCTTATACTCGATAATATATTTCATTGTGCTTAGATACGAGGCGTTTTCCTTAAGTAATTGGTTCGTTAACATCTTTCTTTTTATCAGTGTAACTTGTGTTGCTTGGATACCATTCAAACAACTAGAAAGGAGAGCAAAAAAATCCTCTGATGATTCATTAAACACCGATAACAACGAAAATTGGACAAAATCAAAGCTCTTCCAAGGCTACCGTTATGTTGCTATTGTTTTAGCTATTTGTTTCGTGAGTATGAGTCTTTATACTATTATCTTTAAGGGATCTGTCAGTTCCTTCTATTCAAATATAGCAGATATTCTTTATTTTTCGATATTCTTTTTAACATTAATCATTGCTAGAATCCCTTTTACATATGGAAATCCAATTGTCAAAGATAGCTCCACAGATCAAAGTGATGTAAAATCATCCGTTGAAGATCAAAATTCAGTCTTTGAGTCTGGAAGTTATTCAGTTATGTCATTATTATTATTAACAATCCTATTTCTAAACATTATAGGTAGAATGATCATAAATCAGTTTTCTCCTATTGATCTCATTTTTATTATACCTAATTTGACAGCTACGTCAGTTAAAGATTGGTTCATCAAGGGGAATAATCCAGTTCTAGTATTTTTAGGACTAGGGTTAATTCTTGAAATTATTATCCTATGTATCCCTATTTATCAATTAGGAACAGGTACAAGGAAATTCCCCAAAACTCTTCCAAAATTACCTCAAACATTAGAAATAAAACTTGAAAGTAACTACATAGGACTATCCTCCTTTCAGAGTATAATTATTTTTGGAGGAGGATTACTCACCCTAATATTTCTGTTAATTTCAGTCCTCTTTTCAGTTCTATCTACTGTTCCTAACCCCTCGATTCTTGAACAGCATTTTGAGGAATGGGTCATCTGGTATTCAATATTTATATTATTTCTTATAGGATATATTTTCGGAAATCGTCAGTATCGGAAACATCTAGTTAAATAAGATCACTTTGAATCATCGGGTTTGATAACTCATTAGATTAACCAGGTATCCCAGTTACAGAATCGCCAAAGCACGATGAACCCATAAGTAAGGAAAAGGGATAAAATAACTGCTATCATCTTATTTGATGCTAACTCTTCTGCTAAGACAAGTGGACCGAGAAAAATTGTACCTGTATAGCGTGGGGCTCCCCATGCGTGTATACCTGTATAACCTGTGTAAAATAATGCTTGTCCAATGATTAATAGTGAAAAACTTGGTCTCTTTTTTAGAACGATCAAGCCCATCCCAATAGAGAAAAAAACAAAAAGATATTTTTCAAATGTCCATTTTATGTCTCCAGTGTCAAGCATCTCCCAAAATCCTGCAAATGGATAGGCAAACTTAGCACCCCAATTCGTATAAGTTATTTCTGATAAAGGAGCTGGGGCAGTTATGTTGGCGAAGAGAATCCAACCCAGAGGAAGTATTCCAAAAATAAGAACCCAACTAAGGTCAATATCGAGAAAGTAAATCCAGTGATTGATTTTCTTTCTTTTTTCATCATTAACATTCAATTTTTGTTGGAGATCTTTAATTAGACTTGCTGTTTTATCACTTAATGCCAATTTCAATGTTATTAGATGAACTCCTCTTATGATTATTAGGATTGGAAAAAGGGGGATAGCCAATAAACAACCCAGAGAATTTCTCCATCCAATTTCCTTAATTTTTCTACCTAGGTAGATTGGAATATATAGAAAGAAAATCAAAGCGCCTGGGAAGCGAGCGAGCGTCGCCAATGCAAGGGTAAATCCAGAGAGGGAATAATTCTTCTTTTCAAAGAAATACCATGAGAGAATTGCAAAAGTTAAAAATACTGGTTCTGCGTATGCAACTGTGGAAAACACAAAAACTGTAGGAAAAAAAGAAAAAAGTAACGTAGCTCCGATAGCTTTTTCCTCATTGACGTATAATCGGCTCATGTAAAAGAAAGCTATTGTCGATGTTAGGGAGAAGAAATTAGCCACTAATACCCCTGCCGTGGCAACTGGTATTTCGATCTGAAATAACTTCCCTAAATCCATAAGAATTCTAATGAACAGAGGGTATAGCGGAGCAAAATTCCATACACGTGTATCAGTTGGTCGATCTGGGTCAAAATACTGGCCATTCTCTGCAACAATCAAATAGAAGCTACTATCCCAACGGGTACCCAGAAGATCAACCAATGTGTCCCCAGTATGGAATGGGGGATATCTGTCACCTACCGTGAGCCCGAGTTGGGTAAAGAGAGTGATAAACAGTGTGAGAACTATTGTTTTTATTGTAAGGAAGATGAAAATAGTAACTACGACTGCATGGTTTCTGATCCATTCTTGGATTTCGGCGATGTAATCCCTGCGATCGTTGTTTTCGGTAACATAACCATCCATTGATTATCAATTCCAAGATATTTAGGATCAGAATTGGCGTAGAGGTATTCAATGAGCTATTTCAGTTGAATAAAAAGCAATTAATCACTTAGAATTTTTCCTTATTTTTAATTACTATTGCTTCAATTAGTAATGGATTTTTGATTGCTAGGATTTTTCGAAAATTGATGAAGAATAGTACCAATTGGCACAATTAACCAGAAAACGATCAGTAAATAGACAATACAGGTACTTAATGCTAATTCTTGAGACATTCCGAGCAATAAAACTAATTGAGCAACCATAATCGGTAATTGGCCTAAACCTGATGCACTGGTAATGGAATTTCCAATCAATCCAGATAATAACAGTATAAAAATCGCCATTAGGAATGTAAGCTCGACATTCATTGAGAAAGCAACAACCCAAAAGACAACCCCTTCCATCAACCAAATTGTTAGACTAGAGAAACTCCCTAGGAAAATTATCTTCCTATTACGAAGTAAGAACGTTACTTCTTTTGAAACTTTTTCCGCGGTACTCTCCTCGTCAAGAATAATTTGTTTCTGGATTAGATTTGATAAATTATTCAGAATTTTGATTAAAATGTACGCTGTTTCTTTCTTACTGAGAATTACCAACAATAAAACGAACCCAACAACCAAACACGCACTGAATAACAGGTTACCGACGAGTTCGGAGTAATTTACGAGATCGCCTATCCCCTGGAGAAAACCTGCGGCAACCACCAACCCCCCCATGAAAATTACGTCAAAAGTTCTCTCAAGAACTACCGTGGCAAAAGAAGACATCAGAGAATAGTTTTGTTTTTGGGATAAATTGTAAGGTCGGTATAATTCCCCCATTCGCAATGGAAATATATTATTTATTGAAAATGAAAAAGCTATTAAGGAATAAGTATTCCAATAACTAATTTTCTGTTGCGTTGTTTCATTTAAGGAATCTAAGAAAAGTTTCCAACGAAAACTTCTGACAATTAATGAGGAATAATAAATTATGGTAGCAATTGCTAATAGAATGATATTTGCACCAAGGATTGAAGCAATAATGCTTTCAACGCCTAATAAAAGAATGTAAACTATGAGAAGAGAAAACAGGATTAGCATGATAATTAAGCTTTTCCGATTCAATTGCAATTGAAAATCGTCAGAAGAATCGCTCATAAGCTAACCCAGTCCAGTATTAACCAACCCATTTATCTTCATGGCCAAGGGTCGTAACTGATTTATCAGTTATCCCAACAAGTTTTTTGGCGCAGTTTAGTCCATGAAGTAACACGACATCCATGTTGATGTATTGAAACGCGCCTGTCCTTCCAATAAGCTCCAAATTCTGAAAGCTTGATAAAAAAGATAGTATCGTTGATAAATTTTTTTCGAAATCAACATCAAATAGAGGATAGGCATGAGTAGTTCTCTCTACAAAACTATCAATGACTTTCTCTGTGGAAAAAAAGCCTAATTCTATTAATTGATCCCGAACTTTTTCGATTAATTCCTCATCAACCATTTCCCATTTATCATCGCCTTTCGTACAAGTAATCTCGGCAGCTATTGATGTTTTTCCAGATGGACACATCTTTAAGCCATACTTTGTTGGTTCACTGATTCTGACAAAGAGGTGGCGATCTTCTGGAAAATAAATCCAGCTATCCTCTAATGCCTCAGGTTTGTCAAGCATAAAACCAATAAGAATTAAATCCCTATACTTAAGATTTTTGGCTGCTTCTTGGACATTTTCAGGGACAACATCCCCCATAGCAGCAATTAGAGAAGGTATGGGAATTGAACTGACTAAAGTGCCAAAATTTTCAATGATATCACCATTTTCAAATGAGACTCGATTAATTTTACCATTCTTAACCTTTATTTCAGTCAATTTGGCACTAGTCAAAATTTCTTGATTATGACTAGAAATAAATTCAGCCATATTATCTGATAGCACTTGAATGCCTTTAGAAGGATAGAAAAATTGTTTATATAATGTCATAGCAATTTTGGATTCAGGATCAGGCCGAAGGAGGCTGTTTTTAATCAATGAGAAAATATTTGCGGCTTTAATTCGTTCAGCAGCCCACGTAGAAGAAATATTCTTTGGGTCGATACCCCACGTTTTCCTAGTATAATCACGGAAAAAGAGGTTGTATAGTGTACTACCAAAACGATAACGTACCCAATCCTCAAAATTATCCACAGTTTTTCTGCGTGCAAAAAAATAACGAAAAAACGCATACCAGTATGTGAAACCAGCTTTGATCGTTAGCCAAATAGGCATTCTAAGAAGTGCAGAAAACGGTTTTACAGGATAATCAAAATATTTACCTTTTAGCAGGATACGACTAGATCGTTGACGAGTTTCAACATTTTCATGACCAACCACATCGAAAAAAAACTGTTCAATCGCCTTGTCACGAGTAAGAAAACGATGTCCACCAAAATCGAACCCAAATCGCCCTTCAGACGTATTAAACCACATAGTCTTCGATAATCCCCCAATATTCTCGTGTGCTTCGTAAATTGTGAATGATGAGCCTTGTCGAGCAAGTTCATAACCACATGCCAATCCTGACAAGCCTGCACCGATAATGATTGTTTGTTCATCCGTAGGCAATGGTTAAATCACATTGAACAGCATATTTACAATATTTTAATTAATATAATTGATAAAAATGCTTGCAAAAATCAGAAAAAATCATAAACAGAGGAAAAAAGGATCAATGTAAATAGTATCTTTTAAGTAATATCTGTTAAAATGACAGGTCAACACATAAAATTCAGAGTAGAAGGAAAAAACAATAATGGGTATGTTAAAACTCTTAAGAAAATCAATTATTTTCAGCACACGCTCCCGAAGAAGGTTTTTCACCTTTGTAATTGTTTTTGCGCTTCTTAGTGGAGCAACCATTTTATTATTAAGCTATTTTGATAATTTTTCACGTGAGGGTCTACTAGAACACCGAGGAGTGGTTATAAAAGCAAGTTCTCTTGGTAGCGTAGATTACCAAACAGCTCTTGCAGACATTGGAACCAACATTCCTGACGCTGAAGCTGTTATTTACTATAGGTATGTAGATTTTAGCGGTTTGCGAATTTGTAGTATTAATACGAGATATAAATGGGCTTTTACCGAGATAAAACCCAATGATTTGGTTGATGGGAGTTTTCCAGCAAGCAAAAGGGAAGCTTTAGTTTCAAATCAGCTCTTACTTTTATTATCAGATGATCGACCTCCTGTGAGTATTTATACTGAACCCGTAGTTAATACTAAATTTCAGTTAAATATAAGTAATAACATAGGTTTTGAGCTGAGAATCTCTGGTATATTTGATAAACCTAAACCTCCCTCATATATCGCAACTGATAGTACTCACGAGTGGATCTTTATACCTGAAGGTTCATTCGCAGAATTAATTGGTCTTCTTAACATTAATAATGACCAAATTGATGTGCATTCTATCTCTATTATTGCTAGTGGGGATATATTCTTTGGTGAATCGTATAGTAATGTCAATAATATCGCTACTCGTCTTGATACTCTTGGATCAGCTTATGAGAGTCCTGATTTCACAGCAAAAGCAGACAAGGATGACCAAAGGAATATGATGGTTCTTTCATTGGTATTTGGAATGTTTGGTACATTTATGGTAAGTACTCTATACTCCTATCTGATAACAAGATTTCGTAGGAGAGAAGTAGCCGTGTTAAAAGCAATGGGGTATTCCAGCTGGAATGTACGAATAGTAGTCTTAAGTGAAATCCTTGTTGTAGCGATAACTGGGTATGTAATTGGATTGTTAGCCATTCAAGGATATTTATACCTGGTGAGTCAGGGATCCTATGTCTTTCTAATCATCTTTTCTTCAACAGCAATATTCTCCTTCTTTGCAGTAGTTATCTTTTGTATTCCTGGTTTTTTCTTGATAACGTTCCGGATTCTCGCAGTTAGACCGATTGAAATTTTCCGACAAAAGTGAGGTAAAAAAAATGAGCACTAGAATAGTAATTGAAGCCAAGAACCTGAGTAAGGAATACACCCGAGGAAAAGAGGTTGTAATCGCTGTCAATGACGTCGATATGCAAATTCCGAAGGGGAAAATGGTAATGGTAACAGGTCCATCTGGATCGGGGAAATCAACTCTTTTAAACATTCTTTCAGGGTTAGACAAAGCATCAGAAGGGAAAGTTCTCTATGAGGATGAAAATATCGCCGATTGGGATGAAGAGAAATTAGCAGCCTTTAGAAGAGGTAATGTTGGGTTTATTTTTCAAAACTGGGAGCTTATTCCCATAATGACGGCTCTGGAAAACATTGAATCACCAATGTACCCCCTGAAAATAAAAGGCAGAGAAATGAGAACCCGTGCTGTTTCTCTCTTGAAGCAAGTAGGTCTATGGGACAAAGCAGATAACTATCCCGATGAACTAAGCGGTGGAGAACAGCAGCGTGTTGGAATTGCTCGAGCTCTGGTAGGAAAACCCCGAATCATATTTGCAGATGAACCAACTGGGAATCTCGATGAGGATAATGCTGCTTCGATCATGCGCCTCCTAAAGAGCTTTACCAAACGGGATACTTCAATCTTGGTTGTCACACACAATGAGGAACTCAAGCGGTACGCTGACCAAACTCATAAAATGTCATCTGGTAGATTCGTCTGAGCGATATTCTTATTCTTTTTTCCTGATTTCATTTTGAGTCAGTTATCGTGATTTGCTAATCAGGCAAGAGTTGATTAATATGTCAAAAGAAGAGCAAATGAAATTAGTTAACATCTTTTTTAATGACATTCTTTCAGGTGGAAATTTAGATTTATTGGATGAAATTATTCATCCTGATTATTCACCTTTTCAATACCAATCCAATTATCGAGATTTTCAGTCAGCTCGAGTGGGATCAGAAGCAGGTATAAATTCTATAAAAAAACGGTTACATAACTGGACTAAAGGATTTCCAGATT
>JAEOTY010000260.1 GCA_016839625.1 Candidatus Hodarchaeota archaeon | reverse complement strand
TCCTATCCTTCAGTCTTCGTTATAGTTATAAATTGTTTCAGATAGTGAATGTTGAATAAGTTATAGTTTTTTCTCTATGATTAATACTCTTCTCATTTTGCTTCCTAATATCTTTTTTTCCATTGGTTTTTCTCAATGAATTCCAGGGCATTTCGATGGTTTTCGATGATACTAATTTAAAATATTCAGTTACTTGTTGACGAAGCGTTATTATATATTCTTCAGTCAATAGAACTCGAAATTGCTGATTTGCCTCATCTCTAATTATAAATTCATAAAAGATTCGATTAATGGCCAACGATTCTAGAAATTTTGGTTAAATAGGTTTCAACGCTAAGTTTTGGCTTTAGGGAGACCATTAAAATACGATCCGCGTCTAATGTATAGAGTAAAACAATGTTATTCTTACCAGTTATTGCGACGCTCTGGCATTCATCACCAATAACTCGTGTTGGTAGGCTGAGAGCGGAAGAAACTGCAGCTAATTGAGCGGAATCAATATCCCAACTTGACAAAAGATCGCTGAGTGGAATCCCTGCACAGGAAAGTAATAAGATTGCAGTGGCTTCGGGTATGGCTCTCTGAAGTTTTTCAATTAAACTGTCTTCAATTTCTAATGTCTTGACAATTGCATCAATTTTTGCTGTCGCGTCTCGTAAGAACTTAATGAGAACATCAACAGACGGTCGGTTTTCAAAAGAAGATTTTGGAATAGAAACCGTCGTGATTAAAACAGTATCAGCTGATTTGGTTGCAATAATAATCGACCGTTCTTGAAAAACAATATACTCATTGACTATGTCTTGTAAATTTGCTTCCAAAAAACCTTGTGAAATGGCTAATGCGCTAGAAATAGCTGCTGGAATGACGAATAATTCTTCACCAATTCCCTCTTCTCCCTTGGTTTTTCCATAAATGGGTGAACCATCAATAGTTGAGACTATACATTGTTGTATATTAGGTTCTGCAAATAGTTCTAATACAATTGCTTCAATTTCTGGGATAGATCTCATTATTCTCATCCTTTTTCTAGATTTAGCAAGATTTGAATTAATACTTATTCTCCATATTAGCAGACTTAAAAAGATGTTCGTAAAAACGAGAATAACCTGACTCTCTTAAACCCTAAAAAAGTAAACTCAATGAGGAATAATAAGGCGTCTTTGACCAAGTAGCTATTGAATGTTTGTTAATTGTAATTTAATGCCAGATAATAGAAAAAGACACTATTTTAAAGTGGATAAAAAGACGGTGATAATAGAAGATCAAACAAGGGCTTTCGATTCCTTTTTTACGACAGATCCTCCATATAATGATCCTGAATACGCTCCTTTTTTGTAAATATTAAGAGCTTTATCGGTTTGTTCAACACATTTCATTACATCAGTTTCCATTTCAAGCATAGCTCGGATAGCATCCACATTTTCTGGAATAGGAATGGATTCCATGTGGACATCATAAATAAGATACAAATTACTCCGTCCATCCATGCTGAGGGTCTCTTGCCATATGAATACCTCTGGTCTATCGTATCGTGGCCGTCCTAAATCACGAAAATACTCAACTAATTGCGCAGAATCATAAAGGCCCTGTTTTCCTGGCTCAATTAATATTCGGGGAGTTCCTTTAAATAATTTAACCACTTCCTCCTTTGATGGAGTTGTATCTAATGTTACCTTTAACATATGGACATGCGATAGAGTCCAACTTCCTGCAATAGCTAAGGAATAAACCTTATCTTTGAGTTGAGGCATAACTGTCAATAAATCTGGGCCATGGTGACTAACTCCAAGAACTGGAGCAATCGCGTTAATCGGTCCACGATTAGTTCGTGATGGATCGCTTGCCCTTCTAGCTAAAGCAACAAAAACATCTGACACACCATATTCTTGAGTAACAGTAGCAACAATTCTCGTCAGGGCTGTGGTATTACAAGACACTAATCGCGTCATATCCACGCCTAAGTGTCTTGCATAGTTACCAAAAGTACTGAAACTGCGGTTAGTAAGATCATGTTTTTCACCACCCTGTACGATTACTTTGACATTCCCAACGCGGTAAAGAGGTAAATTTTGGCGAGGCACACCTGTGGGGGTACAATCAACAACGATATCTATTTCTTTTATCATGTCCTCCAAGTAACCTACTATTTCATAACCCGCTTCTCGCATTCCAGGCTCGAAATCGGGAACACTGCAATAAATGGGATAATTTCGTTCCTGAGCAATACGTAATCGAACATCGGAAATAATATCAGCTACACCCACTAATTTCATATCTGATTGTGCTGCTACGGCATCTGCCACACGCTTTCCGATGATTCCGTATCCTACTACCCCAACTTTTGCCTTTGTTTTCGCCATTTCATTTTTCCTCCTTCAACAATTCCTTGAGGATATTTCGACCTGTTTTTGTTAAATAAAACATTCTTACTACAGATTGACCAGTGATTTCAATATTAGTTTGACCAAGGTAATCAAGAGCCTTTCTAACGATTGCAACGTCATGGGCAACCATTCCTTTAGCTTCTAGCCACCCCAATGATAATAACACTTTTTCTAGTGTCATTTCTGTCTTCTCAATAATCTTTTTGTATGGTACTCCACGAATACCCGCCACAGAATGGTGGCCTTTGTAAAATTCTTCTGGAGTATGTAGCGCACGAATAACATTTCGTTGATCCTGATTCAAATCTTTAACACTCGTCATACAATTATCCTCATACCAATTCTATGGAAAATCAATCTTTAATATAAATAAAACCTTGTTTTTCTCATAGATATTTATAAGAAGACATATTCAAAAATGTTGGCACATGTTTCTAACATGGGTTTAAACAGGGAGGTTCTGCAAAAAAGGATTCGCAAAGAAAAATATTGTTGTAAGAGTTGTACAGGAATTGCCACTCAGATATAAATCTTTAGGCAAAATTATGTTCGTTAATTGTCATTTTTATGAAGAAGTCTTTCCTTTCATAGTTAGAGAGAACATACGAACTACTTTCTGCCCTGCTATCTCGACATTAGATCTGCCATTATAATCAACTATTTGGCGTTGAACCGCACACTCGTGTTGTACTAGTTCATTGGCTTCTAAATAACCTAGTGAAAGCAAAGTTTTCTCTTTAGATAACCCCGTAGCTTTCATTATTTCTTTATATGGGAGTCCTTTAATTCCGTTTTCCTCACTATTCACAACATAGTGAGAGGGGTTTTTTAAAACATCGATTATACGGTTTTGGTCAGTATTTAGCTCGTACACTCTTTTTCCACCAAATAGATTAATATAAGGAGGTTTAAATCATTAGGTTATAGAGCATCATTTTGGATTATAAAATCTTCGAATCAACCCATATCACTAATACAGGTTAGCAGAATACACCCCTATGCACATACCCCTATGCTAAAAAGCTTAAACTTGATACAACAAGCTAGTACACTGTCATTACCAAGATTCTAGTTAAAGACCAGAGAAAGGAATCTTATTCTTACATAAGGGATCACGAATAATACGATCCACTGGATCTTTAATTTCATATAATTCTGTTATCCCAACATTTATCTCATTTCAAAAAATCTAACAAATTCTATGATAAGCCATCAACCAGGTGAAAGATCAAACTCACCAGCGCTCATGTTCTTTAGTTTTCTAATCTGAGATTTTAAGTTCATCTTTTTCTAAAAGAAGGTCAATATCTAACTGTACCTGTCGTTTTCTTGCTTTTCTTCGCTTCATTCTTCTCCTGACAAATAATACAACCCCTCCGACACAAAAGACGAACAATCCCAAAACTATTAGTACTTCAGGTCCAGCGGCTCCCACCAATGAGGAACCAGGTTTAGTACCAATCGTTAAAACAGGTTCCATCATAGGTGTTGCATCTTGGTTATTCGCTTCTCCATCAATATGATATACTTGATCTGCTACACCATCATTTTGTGAATCCTGATTCTCATGGTCGTCCCAGTGGTTGTAAGAATATCGATTGTTATTTCCATCATCGTAAGCCTGAGAAGTACCCTCAGGATTGTTTCCAATAAATGTATTCCATCCAATAGTATTCATCACTGAATCTTGATCAATATATAATCCATAAAATAAGTGATTAGAAATTTTATTCAGGGTTACATTATTGTTATTAGAATTATCGAAGTAAATGCCATAACCACGAGGATTAGATTGATTGATGAATTCAAGCGAACTACCTGAACCTGCTTCTCCGTTTTGGTAACAGTCGTTATCATGAATACTATTATAATCGGAGTGATCTACAAGGATACCACTCGCTCCATTTTCGTATATTGTATTATAATAAATCTCAGTATAATCAGAAACGTAAAGAAAAATACCATTATTAACATTCTCATGAATACTATTGTTAGTAATTGTATTACGACTAGCTAATTCTAGATATATTCCATTACCAGCATTATCAGTCTGACTAATGCCATTAGTATAAATTTCATTGAGTGTTAAAGTATTGTAATTTGCATTCCTTATTGTTATACCGTTTAAATCATTATTATTAATGAAATTATTAGAAATGAAATTATTTCTAGATTCTGAAAGATCAATTCCATTTCCCTTGCTAGTATGAATACGATTTTGAGTAATCGTGGCATTATCCGAATATTCTACGAAAATTCCGTTATTTCCATTGTTAAAAATCGTATTATCGGAAACTGTGTTCTTATTAGCATAATATAAATAGATACCATCCACCAAGTTGTCGAAAAGTTCATTTTCATGAATATTATTTTCCTGAGAGGTCTCGAAATGAATCCCGTGAGCATTTTGCTGGATGACATTATCAGAAACGATGTTATAACTCGCGTCTTCTAAATAAATTCCATTAACAACATTATTGAAGATATTGTTTTCATAGATCACAGCATCCTCAGACTGATAGAGGTAAATACCATTGGCACTGTTGTTATATATGGTATTCTGAGAAAGATTGATTGAATCGGAGTTTTTTATGAATATACCATTACCAGATG
>JAEOTY010000259.1 GCA_016839625.1 Candidatus Hodarchaeota archaeon | reverse complement strand
TTACCCCTGAATTTCATACAGCAGAAGAAGCCCAGGATTATTTTACCGAGTTTCTCTCTTATATTAAATCAATATTAAATAAAACTTGGATCAAGAAAATTCTTAGGACTGGTTATGAACTTTATATTGAAACACCAGTCACACAAATTTGGCAGAATGAAATGGAGGATCTATCGCGCGAATTAGTCGGTTTCTATCAAAATCTAGTGGTAACACTCAGTAAAGATTCATCAGAAATAAATGAGTTAATATTTGAAAGCCTAAGAGAAGCATTAATTGGATTATATTATGTAGATGAGTCCTTGAGAGACACAGAAGTTGTTAAAATTTTTTTGACTCTACCAGAAAAACCAACTATAATTGATCGAGAATCGGCAGAAAAATATTTGGACGGAGCATTCCAACACTCTAAGATAATCATCAATACAATACTTAAACGGGAAGTTGAAGAGGAAGTAGAAAGAAAGACTTTCGACGAAGAAATTGGAGAACGAATTTCGTTAGATAATACCGTCATTGATTGGTTTATTAGAGCCAGTCAATTCTATAATGCAATTATCACTGAACCAATAAGTTTAGAGAAAACTCCTGATCCAAATGATGTCCTTTTAAAAACAATCTACGGTGGAGTGATATTTCTCACAGAGGAATCTATGAAATCCCTTCTTTTGGATCAGGATGAGAAAATAAGAAAAGCAACCTTTCTAAGAGAATTAATTCAATTCGAAGTAATAAAGAATACTTTTTCTGAGCTAAAATTTGACTATAATGTTCAATCAATCATCAACTTCATATTAGAACAAATTGAATTGTGGAATAGAGTATTTAGTCTTAGAGGTATTCTAACAAACCTGGAAGCTGACAATAGAATCAAAAAAGCGACCAAGCTGAATGAAGAACACACGCTTATTGAAGAACCAGGGATAAGAGGAATTTTTGCCAGGGAATTAATACAAGATTGGATAAGAACTTGGGCGAATTCTGCAATAAAGTTGTCAGAATCCTATTTAAACGATGTTTTACCCAGTGTTGGTGAGGAGGAACGAGAAGAATTCGAACAAGATGTTCTTGAGAAAATATTCAATGCCACTGGGAGAAATGATATAAGAAACTTCATGGTTCCTTTGATAATTGGTAACTTAAAGCAACCTATGGGATTTGAATCAAGTGCTCTAGCATCAGAGTTCATGGATTATTCTCACGATGTATTTCCTGAAGCGGTTAGCTGTGATTCTCAACTTACAATGTTTTTCCTTTGTAACAACTGGCTAGGTGTTATCCAAGAATTAATGCTTTATAGGAGAGAGGTAACTGGAGCATTGGATTTTATTATTTATCAGGGAAATAAAGTCGAAAGCTGTCGCCAAATCCTTGGAGCGCCTCAAGAATTTAATATCAGTGATGTTGTGAAGAAAGCGACAGGATTAAGCTTATCAGGTTTAACTCTCCAGACAGTAGTTTTTCAACTCGGAGAAAAAGAAATTTTCTCAGCAGTCTCCTATACTGAGAATCCTTTTGAGGGTTCAGTTGTTACTGGCTTAACTCTTGAGTTAATTTCTAAGGAGAATATTCCTCTTGAAATTATTCACCCGCTTACGCAAAATGCCTCCGAAACTATAGCAGGTCTTATGGAAAGAAACTCATCAAATGCTACGAATCCAGATTCCCTTTTCAAAGCAGTGGTTCAACAATTATTGGAAGAAGCACGATTAATTCTCTTAAAAGATTCAGGTACTCTAAAAGAGAGATTACCATCTGAAATTGATCCTGAAGATTCACTTCTGACGAGAAATATATCAAGATCAAACCTCAAAATTACTACTGCTTACAAATTGCAACTTAAGCATATTGAGAAAGGCACAATTCTACCAGAAGTGGTAGAATTCTATGGTGAAAAACTTGATCATTTTAATCTGTTTGTCCAATTGATAATTCCATTTTTTGAACCTGGAAAAATTATTAAAGAACGTTTGATGACAGATTACCAACTTATGAACTATTTAGGAGTATCTAGGGAGGAAAATCTTCAAGTATTCCCTTCATTAGTGGTATTTGACGATAATGAGACATATAAAGTTGTTTTTGGAACATTCACTCCTCCAAATATTCTTTATATAATCATTGCTGAAGAGAATGTTGAATCAAAGATGGGGTTAAGAACAATTCAATATCTCTTGAAAACAAGGGAATTTGAGGAATTTGTAAAGGATTCAGGATTGTTATCCTTACCAGAGCTGAATAGAAGCATCCCCCTCAACACCATCCGAGTTTTAAGGGAAAAAGAAGGAGTAACCGTAATTAATTTTGAGCTAATCAAGAATATATCTTTAGGAGCTATTTAATTGACAACTGATTATTCTACGGGTTTTCAGCCAGATCAAGTTGCATTGAATGATATGAAAGATGCTACAATTAAAATGGTGTTGATTGGAGATGGAATGAGCGGGAAAACCCAGATTCTAAAAACTATTGGAATTTTACTTGTAAAATATCTACAAAAGATCTATTCTACGTCGTATGGGGAAAAATTATCTAACGACATTAGCTTGGAAGGAGCCGATGCATTTTTAAGTGGGAAATCCTCTGGTATAACGAATTCTTTTAAAAAATGGGCGGAAAAACATGGAGGCTTTTTTTTATTATACGGAAGAATGAAATGGGATTTGACAGCAGTTAGCCTTGATACAGAAACGATAGGATTAGAAGACTTTCTTTTTGTTTTTCCTTACGTATGGAATGATCAAACATATAAAATCAGGCTCATCGGGAGCGATGTAGGAGGTCAGAACATCTTTGACCACTTCAGAGCTGTATTAGGAAAAATTGCTGGTCCTGATGATAATATGATTGTAGTTTTTGACAAATCCAGAGCATTATCTTGTTTTAATAGTATGCAACAGATCAAGAGTGTGGTGGGAGAAATGACGTCCGATAGAAGATGGCATCAAGAAACAAAATATCCTAGGATAATTTGCTGTGGTAATAAAACTGATCTAGAGAAACACATTCAGGCTCAACGATGGTGTGATAGTGTACTCAAATCACTTCTGGGGAAAATTAGTGAGATTCAAAATTTCGGAAAAGGAAGCTACGAACTGCCATCTTTGGTGGGTGAAACGAAAAAAGAAAGAACGATAAGATTAAAATTAGAAAACAACAAGATCACTTTTCCTGATTTCGAAGCATTGGTCTACCGATCGATCAAAGAGTCTGATACAGAGTATGGATTGATGATGAGTGAGGTTAATACCAAAGCCCTTGCTCGTGAAATTTCGGCTCAATTAGTATATAACCGAAGTATAACCGATATAGGACAAGATCCTGCAAAGTTAGAACAAATGTGGAGGAGCTTCAGCAATCTTTTATTCCAACGGAGGCCACTTGCCATGCAATATTCGGGAGGAATTGAATTTTTTCAGCATGAGGGATCAGGTGACTCTTTCGGTAGAGTTCGTGATAAATGGGATGATTTTGGTATTAGTTTACCAATTTCTGAAACAGAATTAAATTCAGCGATCATTAATACAGCAAGTGCTAGTGATATATTTTCTGAAATGGGAGACTTTTTTCATACAAACGCCTTAATAGGGGATGGAGTTCTAGAAATGATTGATTCGATAATCCAAAAATCATTACTAAAAATTGGAGATCCAACTTATCAGAAAAAAAGCACAGTCATTAAAAGAAAGATCAGAAAATTCTAATTTTTTCAGGAATTCATGAATTTATAGAAATCCATCTCGTCAGAATCAACAAAACCTCCTTTTTATTATAAGAAAAGAAATACATAGTGAAATCACTCCTGCTACAACAACAGACTTCAAAACCCGCTTTTATTGTCGAAGTCAGCGTTATATTTAGCTTTAGCATTTATGTCTTCGAAGAAGGATCACTATAGGTACAACGAATAACAAAATAGTGAACAACCCGGGGAAAGAACCTATTTGTGATATTGATTTGGTTTCAGAAGATTTTTCCGAAGTGGTTTCCGAAGTGGTTTCCAAAGTTGTTGTGGAAGTCGTTCCTGTAGTGTCAATAGTAAAAATGACGGTATCTCGTGCTATGTTCCTCACTTGATCCACAGCGACGATGGTGATGTTGTGTTTCCTATTTGGGAGATTTGGGATGATCGTACCACTGGGGAGATCCGTCGTGTTGGCTTCTCCATTAATATAGATAGTGACTGTCCCATCGGAGACAGTATATGTTAATGTGACATTATTTTGACTGTATGTTGTTGCTATCGGACTAGTAATGTCTATAGTGGGGGCTGTGTCATCAGTCGTGAAGACAAACACTTCTGAAGTCCATCTGCCTAAACTATCGTTGGCATACACATATAGGATATGTTGCGTCTCATCAGCTGGTAAAGATGTTAGATAATCCCCACTCCAAGTTTTATTAGTGGTTCCATCCCAATTATAGAGTACGGTCTCGAGATGAGAATCAATCACACTAATATTGATGATTGTCCCCGAATTATACGTTGAATCATTCGTAGGCGATTCCAAAGTAATTGCAGGAGCTACAGTATCAACTGTGAACGAGACTGAGTCAGACGCAATATTACCGACTGAGTCGTCACCATAAGCATGGAGAATGTAGTCACCATCATCTAATGTTATATCTATGTTTTGAGTCCAAATCTGATTATCATCGTTAATCTCCTCAATGTAGTACCAATTATGTACAGCATCACCCGAGAGATTTACTGTGATCGTATTCGTTGTATAGTTGGTTTCGGTGGGAGAAACAATAGTAACATCTGGAGGAGTAGTGTCAATTGTGAATGTGACTGAGACATGAGAAATATTCGTTAATATTTTCCCATAGGCATGGAGGGTGTAAGTGCCATCATTAGCGACCGACCGTATATAGCTCATAAACCAGGACTGATTAGTTCCATCGAGACCTTCAATATAGTACTCATATCCTCCTCCTCCTGGTGTTTCAGGAGGAGGAATATTTCCAGCTAACCTCACAGTAATCATCTTAGTTCCGTATTCCTGCGCGAGAGGTGTGAGAATGGTGACCCGAGGAGGGACAGGAGCTGTTCGGGGGGAAGTGTCGTTATTGTTAACAGATCCATTAATAGTATATGGATTATCAACTATCCTATCGGAATTATCATCAGGACTCGTCCACTCATGCCAATAGTTGGAACTGATGGTATTATTCTCACCATCATCGAAAGCTTGCTGATTTCCAGTACCAGCATTATTGTTAATAAAATTGTTCCATTTTACAGTGTTATTATCAGAGCTACCTTCGAAGTAAAGTCCGTAGCCAGTATTTTTATAGATCGTATTATAGGACAGACTATTATTATCATTGTTGGAGGGACACAGGTAAATACCATACGAGGTGCAGTAATAGACCGCATTATAGGACAGGTTATTATTTTTGTTAGAGGCCTCTAGGTAAATACCATATGGGGTGCACCCATAGATTGTATTGATGGATAAAAAATTATTGTCTGAGTTACTCAGAGTGATGCCAGCATCATCGCAGTTATTGATTGTATTACCGGATAGAGTATTATTGTCTGAGCTATACAAAGTGATGCCAGCTTCATCGCAGTCATGGATCGAATTACCAATTAGGGTATTATTACTGGAGGAAGTCAGTTGAATGCCAGATTTGGTGCAGGTATAGATCGTATTATAAGACATCATATTATTGCTACCATATCCTAGCCAAATACCATGTTGAGAGCAGCTAGAGATTCCATTGTTGGACAATGTATTATTGTCGGACATTGACATGACACCAAGAATGCAACCAGTAATCGTATTGCTGGTTACGGTATTGTTATGGTTGGTCTCCATTAGGTTAATACCATATTGAGAGCTGCTTTGGATCGTATTGCTGGATAATATGTTATTCTTACAGTCAGAAGACAGAACAATGCCATGCGGGTCGCAGTTAATGATCCCGTTGCTGATCAGAGTATTATTACTGGAGGAAGAGAGAACAATGCCAATATTTATGCAATCTCGGATCGTATTGCCGGAAAGAGTATTCCTGCTGGAGGAATCTAGAACAATGCCTCCAGTGTTGTTCCGAATGTAATTATTCTCAATTATACCATGAGTAACGTTAGATAACCGGATACCGTTAGGACTATAACCTTTGCCATTTAGATAACAGTTGCTGATTTTAAAATACGCAGATGTATCTTCAATGCTGATTAAAACCTCTATAGTACTTTCGATTTCATATCCAATAATCAAATACGGCTTAAGTGGGGTACCCAATCCGTTGAAACCGTACGATTCAAAATCGTCGTCGTTCAGGATTTTGATAGGATCATGTGAGACATATTTTGTCCCTATGATAGATGTTCTTGGTTGCCCTGGCTTTGATATCACTGGACTGGTTTTATATTGAACTATTGTAATTATGCACATTAATAATAAGATTACTGTTATTCTTCCTTTTTTCATCATATAACTCTCCAGATGCTCCAAATTATACTCTTTTTCCGTCAATATTCCAGGCGTGAATCTCATATTTCTTTAAATCGCCTTTTTTTTAATAATTGACCCTCCAGTTTCATGAAAGGTGTATGGGAGCAGCTTGGAATCGATGTACTCGTGAACATGTCTCTTCCAAGTATATTAGTTTTTCCACAAAAGCACTAAACATTATGCCCATGAAAGAATCCTGGAACTCCAAAAAAGGATTGGACCAATAAAAAAATCTTAATTAGTTCTTCCAAACTACACTTATATAGAACTATTGGAGTTTAGTGAAAAAATGCCTGCAACAATCATGATCGGTACAAGTGGATTTGGTTACACAGACTGGCAGGCTCGACAGGAAAAAACTCGAATACCTTTCTATCCACACAATTTGGGGGATCATCAACGATTATCATATTATTCTGAAATTTTTTCCACAGTAGAAATCAACACGACTTTTTATCACTTTCCTAGAGCTACTGTTGTAAATAAATGGGGACAGCACGTTCCTAACGATTTTGTTTTCTCTTATAAGATTCCCCGTCATATTACTCATAAGAAAAAACTTGATTTTAATCAAGGATACTGGGAAGAACTTCGACCATTTCTAGATACCGTCCAGAGCGGGTTACGTACAAAAATTGGTCCAGCCCTTCTTCAATTGCCACCTAAGTTCTCGGATAAATACTTTCAACAACTAGAAGTGTTTCTGAAATATTGGCCCACTGAGCTAAAACTCGCAGTAGAATTTCGCGATATGAGCTGGGTTGAACAAAAGAGACTAAACCAAACAATTGAACTATTGACGAGTTATAATGCGGCATTTTGCGTTGTAGATGAACCTCTATTACCACCTATTACTCCCATTACTGCTGACTTTGCCTATATCCGCTTTCATGGACATGGCTTAAAACCATGGTATAATTATTACTATTCCCTTGAGGAACTCAAACCATGGGCAAATAAAATTCAGAAAATGAGTAGAAATAAAAATTTGAAGGAAATCTTTACTTATTTTAATAATCACCCTGCAGGACATGCTCCTGCTAACGCTAGACAACTAGCGATCCTCCTTGGGAATCCCTTACAATCAACAGAATCAATTGATATGATGACAGTTCGAAAGAGAGCCGGTGACCCCCCTCAGCATTCCTTAGACAGTTTTATGGACGTTTCAAGGATTGAAGTAGATGATTATGTTCGTTTCTGTCAAAACTGCGGTGATATGGTTTTAAAAGATGATCAATTTTGTGAAAATTGTGGAAATGTTCTATATGAGGAGACTTAATCGGAGAAAGTAACAAAAGGTTTTTTATCAAAATAGTTATTGAGGTTAATTGAGGGATATTTCTCACTTATTTATTAACAGACATGAATTAGATATTTTTTTGCCTTAGAATAGGCTTTTCTGAATAACATCTCTCAGGTTTGTTTTCTTAAGGAAAAGAGAGATCCTCTCCCAAGCTGAACCCTAATAAGGATGGGTATAACTCCTGTCTTTAGAAATATGCGAGGATTGCGCAGAAAAAGGAGAAAAGATTTACCGGTGTAGCAAATGCTCTGCGCCTCTCTGCAGGCACAGAATTCGTACTCACATCTGTTCATCCCCAAATCTTGGGTTACGTGGTAAACAGAGTCCAAGAAGAGAAGGAGCGGATATTTCAGAGGCTGCTTGGAAAACGTTTCTGAAGAAAACTGGACCATATGAAGTACGAATCAAGGAAGATCTCACGTTTATTGTAGAATTCCCTTGGTTTCCTTTTACAATGATAAATGCTTGGATCCCGACCCGTCGCCCCCATTACAAAACAGAAAGAAAACGACCGATTAACGTAGAAGAGCTGTTCTCGTACCTGGAAAAAGAAACTGACTCGGTGCAATACGATAGGAAGTTCTTCTATTTTCCTTGGGCCCATGAACAAGTTAAAATTTGGCAGCGAAACTGGAAGAAACACAATGGGTACTGGGAACAAAATAGAACACATAGGGTCACAAAATTTAAGCTCCAATTTCCTCAATTCGCGCACGAAGACCTGGAGATTCTAAAAAAATCAGGCTGTACCGTTACTTTTGAAGATGGAGCCAAAGAAAAACTAGAAGTAATAACAAAAACAGCGAGTAGGGAGTTTTCTATTACTGTAAAAACTGTTGATGATTGCTTACGCATTCGCTGGAATAATGAATTTAATCGGTGGTTTCACTCATTATTCAACGTTTTTGCTCGTTATATGGCAATCCGATCCGAAGATGATCCTGAAGCAGATTATATTTCATGTCTTAATCAAATAGGACATCAAGAACTCCAAGTTGAATACTGGGCAGCATTTAGAGCCAATCATTTTTGGTCAGTTGTCCAGCAAACCCTAGAAGAATCACATGGACCCCCCATGTTTGATCTTCAGTATGAACCTTTCCAACCTTCTTCTAGAAAGTACGATTTTGAAATACAACCAAATTACACTCTCCGATCCTATCAACAAACAGCCATGGATAAGTGGAAAGAGAATCGCTATTTTGGATCGATTCAGTTGCCTACTGGTGCAGGAAAAACTCTCATTGGAATTGATGCCATAAGACATGTCCATGAAAGAACTTTAATCTTGGTTCCAAATCTAGCGCTTGTAGATCAATGGGTCGATCTAACTTCCAAATTCCTCTCACTCCCTGCGAAAAGAATCGGGATATTTAACGGACAGAAGAAAGCTTTTCGTGACTATCCAGTTGTTATTTCAACATATCAGCTTTTAAGTCAATATTTACAAGACTTACACGCCTTTGAAGACAAAAATAATCCTACAACACCTCTACGTGAAAAGATGCTAGTTGAAGACACCATTGGGTTCTTTACCCATAAATTTGGACTTCTGGTTGCAGATGAATCTCATCATATTCAAGCAGATACTTTTCGACAAATTGCAGTAGACCTTGAAATTCCTCGGCGGCTAGCATTGTCCGCTACTATCGAAAAAAGTGTGCATAGTAGTCTGGTTATTGCCACTATGGGTCCAATAATCCACCAGATATCATATGGATTGCTTGCTCGAGAAGGATTTATTGCTCCCATTTACTTCAGACGAATACATATCCCCCTAACAGCTGACGAAAAAGGAATTCTGAACCAAAAGGGAAAGAAGGCATACGGAAAAGTTTCACGAGAGGCAACAAATAAATTACTGGCAATTCGTAAGTTACTGGAAACGCCACTCACATCCCAAACGCTAATCTTTACCAGTCGTATTAAGCATGCATTGAAAATTCATTCTTATTTGTTTGACCATGGGATAGAAACAACAGTACTGACAGGAGACACAGTGCTGAATGATCGAGAACTGAATCATATCTTGGATCAATTCAGGAATAAGAAAATTCACACACTAGTACTAGTTAAAATGCTTAATGAGGGATTTGATGCTCCTGCAGATACTATTATTGTTGTGTCTGGAACTAGAAACAGAAGAGAGCAAATTCAACGATTTGGTCGGGCTACACGACCAGGCAAAGTAGCCAAATTATTCGAGCTTATAATTGATCCACTTGAGTTAGATTATGAATTTGAAGTCGCTCAAGCCCGTGATATCTCAGATGTAATTGAACCACATGTACAGGATCTTCTTTTACCGCCCAACATTAAGGGGGAGATTGAAAAGGTAGTAGATGATATTAAAATTAGTTTCTATGGAAGGGAAACTTGATTTTCAGAATTGGGACTTTTTCTTCTAGTGAACAGAAACAGTAAAAGAGTCACAACCACAATGTTAAGAGCTGTGAAATAAAAGACTCCAATTAATCCAGCAAACTCCCAAATAGGCCCCAGTACAACAGTGGATGTGGTTCGTCCTAAAGAAGTATAAAAGCCTAATGCTCCAAGAGCAGTTCCTCTTAGAGCAAAGGGAGCTCTTCTAGAAGCTTCATTATTTTCTGCTATGTAAGCGGTTATTATGGTGCCATTCAGAATGATGAATAGTATTACTATAACCAAATAATGCTGAGCTATTGTGAAGAGAACCAATGTTACACAGAGAAGAATTATTGTAAATGTGATCATGTATGAAAAACGGATTCTATCGGTCAATTTTCCAAGACGAGGTTTGAACCAGATAATAATTAAGGTTGACCAAAGACCAAATTCGGAGATATCACCTCTACTATATCCTTTTTGAACAATTAAAACTGGTAAGAATGTCGTTGCCATGAATTCTGTGAAAGCAAGTAAAAGTTGGAAGGCATAGACTTGAGTCAATCCATTTATTTTAGTTAAATCCTTGATAGATTTAATCATCGAAGTGAATGAACTAGTTATCGCCCCCAGAATGCTTGAAACCTGTTTACGATCTTTCTTTTCTAATCCCTCAGGTAAAAGTAAGATACTCACTAGTCCTGACAATATTCCAATTCCAGCTACAATCCCAAATAAGTCGCGTAGCTCCCACGATAATTCGTTTAAGAGAACGGCTGCAATCAAAGAGCTTAGAATGGCACCAATATCACCCATTTGGAATATTCTTCCATTGGATTCGCCAAAATCATCTGGAGTAAAGTCGCTAACATACGCAAACAATGCAGGCCAGAACGCACTCATACCAAAAGCTATAAAAATAGTTGAAATTAGGACAAAATGCCAGCTGTTTGCAATAAACATTAGTATTAAGGAAATTGTATAGGTAAAATGCCCCATTAAAAGTAATGGTTTTCTGCCGATGATTTGTGATAATTCACCCAAAGGTACGCGAAAGAATAGCTGCAATAAGTTTCTTAGAGCAATTATTATTGTTATTATTAGGATAGCTGTCAAGAGATCCTCCTGTAAATAAATGACAACGTAGTTATTGAAAATAATTAGCTGAAAATTAGCTAAAAGTGTTGCTAATCCTGCAATCCATATTGCCTTATTCAGATTCTTTGGTGAAGCCATTTATTGAAAGCCAACTAATTATTCTATATTGAAGCAATTGAAATAGTGACCTTAGTCTTAAGGATCTAATCACTACCGACCCCGATAATCAAACTTACGGATCTCCATAGGATCTGCTCTAGTGCTTAATACCTCTAATTCTCGCTCTGTTGGTGGAGCTGTTGTTGGAACATCCTCGGGTATGTGTATAGGAAACTCAGTATTAGCTTGAACTTCTTCAACACTAGTAAATTCATGGATAGAGCGAACACGCATTCTTCCATCTTCAAAATCAAGAACTGCTAAATCAGTTACTATTGTCGATATCCCCTGATACTCATCTAAACCGATTTCTTTTCGCCATTGAGGAGAAGCACCTCTAGCAGTAATGAAATCTACTTTCTCAACAAAAGTCCGTGAATCGTGCCTAGGGATATATGCAAGAACACGACGGCAAGCATTAACGATGTCTCCAATTGCTGCTCCACCAGGTAACCTGACTTTAGGATTCTCTAAATCCTTACCAATGATGCTATTGTTTACATTTCCATATTGATCTATTTGACCAGGACGAATAATTCCAAAATCCAAGGTAAATGTTGGACCTCCCCAATAGTTATACATTGAAATTAATTTGGCGAATCCACGAGCCTTCGGAATAGATTGTTTGAATAAATCAACATCAGTCATTATAGAAAATAAGTCAACATCCAAATCGGGACTAATCCAATATCCACCATAAATGAAGTCTAAGTTTGGCGCATGTGTCATACGAGCTAATTGGATAGAAACAACTGCTAAAGGAATGGCTATACCTGTATAACAGGATTCGTTATCCTTAATTTCTCTGGCTAGTGAAACCGTAATTTGGTCAATTACTTCATTACTCATTTGTCTACCTCCTTTTTCAACACATTTTCTTCTAGATAATTCTGAAATCCATCAGGACTCCGTGATATACCAGAATAAGTCATAAGATGCCCCATATCTGACGCATAAAAAGGAGGGAAACCTGATGGCCAAGCACCATGTGAAGCTTCTGCAATATAATCAACGTTCAGGTAAGAAAACATTACTTGGTCAGTAATTTCCCGTCCCTCTTCCTCGCTAATCATTTTCTCAACAGTCACAAATAATTGTTGAGAACATAGAGCAGGAAGGGTTGAAAATTCGTCTAAGATGTGATTCTTGGGATAATATACATTACCATTAGGATCAGCTGCGTATGCATGAATAATCGCAACATCAGGAAAGATTGAAGGAACTTGAATATATTTCTTACCATAATTCGTAATTTCCTTAAAGTCGGGTCTTATTTTTAGAAAATCAGATCCTAAAATTGTCCTAATGGCAACATTTGGAATTCCCATAGCTCCTCCTTGGAAGGCGCGTATCATTGAAAGTTCACTCCACTCATGATAGGTGAGAGTTTTTTCTTTCTCTATTGCCCGTCGAAAGTTATTAGCCATCCCAATCATAGGAAGACCAACATAACAAGAGTGGAGCTCTGAGATGGCCCCAACACCCACTAATAAGTCAATATCGAGATCACCAATCAAAGTTGTGACATTTAGATCTTTTATTCCTTGTCTAATGATCTCTCTGATTGTTTCCATCGGTTTCAGGAGCATTGCAGCTCCTCCTATAGCTAATTTTGTCTTTGGTTTAATAATTTCAGGAACAATATCGCCAATTTTACCTATTTCAGTCATAACAATCACACATGAAATTTTTATTGCTAAAATTCCTTTATTGGAGCCAAAAGAAATTCCCGTGAAATAAGGAGAATCAATTATACATTATTCTTTACTTTCTCGGTTTAATCTATCCCCAAAAAAGTTAAATTCAAAACCTAGGCATTATTGGAAAATCAACAATATAAACTAGAAATATGTGATATTCTGAAGATTACATTTACAAGGATTCAGTTCTATCAAAATAGATAAGTAAGAAGGAATTAATATGGAAAAAGTCGCTCATAGTGAAGAAACTACTGTAAAAGCGAATAATATTGAGATTGTTTACGACACTTTTGGAGAGTCTTCTGCTCCACCCCTGCTACTTATCATGGGTTTAAGTTCCCAAATGATCTTTTGGGATGAAGCTTTCTGTCAAGAATTAGCTAGAAGGGGGTATTGGGTTATTCGTTTTGATAATCGTGATGTTGGCCTTTCAACAAAGTTTGATGAAGCAGGTGTTCCTGATCTAATGCAGTTAATGATGAAAGTTCAGCAAGGAGAGGCAGTAGAGGCGCCCTACACATTGTTAGATATGGCAGCTGATGCAATAGGATTACTAGATGCTTTGGAGATCGATACTGCTCATATAGTAGGTGCTTCAATGGGGGGGATGATCGCTCAAACTATTGCTATTAATTATCCAGAGCGAATCCGAACTTTAACGTCAATTATGTCTTCAACTAATCATCCAGATTTACCACAACCAGAGCCAGATGCTATATCAATACTAATTACACCACCACCTTCCGATCGAGAAGAATACGTTGAATATTCAGTAAAAACATGGGAATTATTGAATGGGCCAAAATTTCCATTAGATGAAAAACTCATCCGGGAACGTTCTGTACTAGCTTATGATAGATGTTACAATCCAGCTGGATCTGGAAGGCAGTTAGCAGCTATTCTTGCTTCAGGTAACAGAAGAGAAGAACTTAAGAAGGTGAATGTACCATCTCTTATCATTCATGGAGATGCTGACCCACTGGTTCCTCTTGATGGTGGCAAAGATACAGCTAATTCCATTCCTGGGGCAGAATTACTAATAATCGAAGGAATGGGTCATAATATACCAGCCGAAGTAGCACCAAAAATCATAGACGCTATAACTCGGCATGCAGTCTAACAAGGGATATAAGCTTTACAAAGGTAATTCGGGGAACTGTCTCAAATTAGGTGAATCGCTTTTCCAATTCTAAGAAACGTTCCTGTAAATGGACAATAAAAGCTTCAAGTTCTTTCTCTACAATATTCATCCATTCAATCAAGAGATCGAGAACTTGAAGAGCTTGTTTTCCTTTTTGTTTTCCTTTAGACTCCTCCGAAAGCGATGCTCCCCAATGTTCACGAATTCGGATAAGATCATCTGCTTTTTCCTGTAAAGCATCCGCACTACCATCATATGTGTGGATTAAAAGCTCCCGAAATGATGTTGGTTCAACTTGATATTTCCATTCTCGGCTTCCAGGTTCACGTCTTCGGGTGATAAGATTCCAATTTTCAAGTTCTTTCAAATTTCTACTAATGGTGGAGGGGTTAACTTTGAATTTCTCGACAAGGTCTTTTTGCAGTAGAGGTTTCTTAGTGGTAGATAACACACATAAGGCATAAATACGTCCTAATAAGGGGGATCCACCTCTGTCATACATAAAATCTTCAAAGAAATTCGAAATCTCCTCCTCTAATTTCAAGATATCTTGAGAATTTTTATCTTTAGACGGTTCTGACATTAGAATTCAACCTGACTATTTGTCTGGAATTGAGAATGCTTAAAAAATATTTCGTACTCATCCTTCGGTTTTTAGGTTGTGAAACATTTCAACTCCGATTAATCTAATAAATTATAATTCAGGTATCAATGGTACTGTTCGCGCATACATAGACGCTTGATAATAATAATTGACCTTCTTGATCGCTTCTAAAGGAATGCTAGTATCTTTGAATACTTCTTCAACTGAAAAATCAGCCTCTAATCTTATTAAGACACGATCAACCTCTTCAGCAGGTATATTAAAGAAATATTTATAGCTTGTCGGTGTTTGAGAGACTTTGGAAGCCAAAAATTGTTCAAGCCCAAAATGGTTTGCTAATTGAATGACTTGGGTTCGATAGAGGCAAGCGAGGGGTAAAAAATCAGCTGCATGATATGTTCCGAATTTTGTGAATAATCCAAGTAACCACTCAGTTTTGTTTGCAGAACCAATAAAGGATCTATTTTCACTTTCAGCCAAGAGGAAAGCTAAGAGAACTCTTAAGCGTATTTGGCTTTTATGATGAGCAATGGATTTTTGGATGAATTTATCTCTTTGTGTCAACGGTTTTTTCGTTGGAGGAGCATACGTTTTCTTTTCAATCTCGCTGCTAGCCATATCGCGTAATAAGAGGTAGCTAAGATTGTAATTTAGAGACTGAATTGCTTCAGTAATCCCAAATTTGGCCTCATGTCTTTCAGAAAATATTTCGTTAATTTCTCTAAGAGCTCCCTTTTGATTGGCAAAAACAATATTCTCTTCAGGTAAATCTAGGTAATGATTAATAGTAGCAAAATCCATTTCTTCACGTGGTTGTTTATTACGAAATCTTCCTTTCGTAACTAAAACTTTGACATTCTGTCTTCCCACAGTTTCTATAGCCAAATGGACATTTGTGATTGACTCAATACAGTGTTTATATAGAATGAGAAGACCATCAATATCTCTTTTCTCCAAAGTGGAACGAATGAAGTCTACGATCTTATGTTTAACGTCCACTGGATCAATATTGAGTTTATCATCTAATGACATTTTTCTTTCTCCGCAATTAAACGTGAAATATAAGCTCCTTAAAAACTATTTATTGAGTGTTTATACCCGAGAATATTTAACGTGACCAAGTCTCTAACATAAATCCTTTAAAGTGACTTTGAAATCTGAGATTTCTCAATCCCAAAAAAAAGGAGATGTTTAGATTATGCCAGTGTGTCCATATTGTAAAAATGAACTGCAAACTAAATTGTCTGCAAGGTTTATTGATGAAGTTGATCCGAATATTGTCGATTGTTTCCAAGAAAATATTGCAAGAACACAAAAAATCGGACAACAGATGGGAGGAATATTTGGTAGACTTAGTCAAGTTGCTGCAAGTGTAGCACAAAATATCCCCCAACATTTACAAACTTTAATGGATTATCCTCCAATGGTTGGAATCATTACGTGTGTCACCTGTGATACATTATTGAGTATTGATACCCAGGCATTTAAAAGTGACTAAAGCAAAAATAAATATCTCAGTTATTCTATTTCGAATCCAGCAATGATCTCAGGTGGTAACTTTCTCAGATATTCAACTATAGAAACCAACCCAAATTCTTGAACCTGCTCGTGAGTCTGTAGAGCCTGGATAGACTGATACAAACTGAGAGCTCTAATTAATTGAACCTTGGAAAGCAAGATCGCTTCAGGATACCGTATTGTTGTATAAGCTATTACTGCAAGTCCTATTAGATTGAATAGATTGGGGAAAAGAGGGTCTGTTGTCCATAATGAGAAGTTGTGACCAAGAATTAAGATTGGTCGCATGCATCCCAAACTTGCAGCGACGATCCATAAATTTCTTGCAATCCTAACTCTATTATCAATTATTACATACTTTGTCGACAAATACACATAAATGAATAGTGATAATACAAAAAATCGAAAGCATTCTGACACCAATTGAAAGCCACTAGCCATTAAAATGACATTTCCTTCTGTAATAAACCCGACACCAACATCTGGAGGAGAAAAATCAACATACTTTCTCATCTCAACAAAAAATACTATTCCTCTTTCAGGTAGATCTACAACTTCGAAGAAAGTAATAAGGAATAATCCAACAAAGAACCATAATACACCAAAATACCACAAGATTCGTGGGGGGTGATCCCATTTCATTCTCATTGCATAAATAAAAATAAAAAAGAAAAACAACATAAAACCGCTGTCTGCGTATTGCTGTACTAAGACTATAGGAGAGGAAAGGTTAATCCGAATTACATCAGCAAACTGTTGAATTATTAATGTCAACCACATCCCAGTATATAACAAATAATCAAAAATTTGAGTCTTAAAATAATATCTGAAATAAATAGAGGCAGAAATGAAACTCAATAATGCTACTCCGATACGGATCCAGTCGATAACTGCGAGAGATTCAAGGATTGACATGTTAAGGCCCTAGACTCTACTTTCATTCGGATAATGGCGTTTTATTCTCATAGGGACAAGAAATTGGATGGATCAAACTTTGATTTGAGGATATTTATAAGCGATGAGGATTAAAAAAAAAGTTGAGAAGGAATTGAATTAAATCTGATAAAAGAAAAAAAGACGAACAAAACGTCAGAATTCTGACGCATTTTCGCCACAATCTTTTTTAGGGAGAGAGCGTTGCGACCACAGGCGAGAGGTCGATGAATCCGTCTTCTCCCTAGAGCTCTGAATACCAC
>JAEOTY010000258.1 GCA_016839625.1 Candidatus Hodarchaeota archaeon | reverse complement strand
GGAAAGAAATTGTAAGAACTTGGCTTTATTATACGATTCTTAGAGCCTTTCATCTCTTCAAAAAACCAGCATTCAAGCAAGTATGGATCTCTGGTCTTGTACGAGATCCATATGGAGGAAAAATGTCGAAAAGTCTCGGGAATAGCGTTGATCCCCTCCTATTTTTACAACCTCCAACATTACCCAAAGATACTCCAAAGATGTTAAAGCCCGATCACAGCAGTTGGAAAAGAATTGCAGAAATTGAAAAAGTAGCAAAATTTTTGAATAAAAAAACAGACCCTAACCTCTACTATGGTGCCGACAGTGTAAGACTAACATCATGTCTACAAGGAAGCCATGGTTCTGATATTCGTTTCTCATTATCCAAACTTGATGGAAATGCGAAGTTTATAACAAAATTATGGAACATTGCTAGGTTTATTTCGGGCTTTCCTCTTGAAAAATCTCCAAAATTATTGATTAAAACAGATGAATGGATCCTAAAAAGTCTAGATGCCCTAATATACCGCTGTAGAGAAGGTTATGGAAAACTTGATTTCTCTATTCCTGCAGAGAACACCTATAACTGGATTTGGAATGTTTTTGCTCCCCATTATATTGAGCTAGTGAAATCCCGTGCCTATAAACAGGATGGAGGAAGTCAAGAGGAGGCTCAAAGTGCACGATTTTGCCTTCATCAAGTACTTCAGACTGTATTAAAATTGCTAGCACCAATCACACCTTTTATTGCTGAAAGTATATATCAAAGACTCTACAATCCTTCAAGTAGTATCCATTTAGAACAATTTCCAAGATCTGAACAAGATTCAGGCTCAGAAGATCCTCGAACACATGAATTAATCAGACTAAATTCCTTTATCTGGAAATTAAAAAAAGAAAGAGGGTTCTCTTTAAAGTCACCATTAACTAAAATCCATATTCCAAATACTCTTAAGGATTTTATTCCAGATTTGAAAGAAATGCACAATATTCAAACCATATTCACAATAGAGCCTAACCGAAATGAAGAAAACATAAATTACAATGATATATTTGAAGTCAAATTTTAATCAAGATTAAAGGTCTAATTCCAATGTCTAAAGAGAACAATGAATCTTCATCTGATATTAAACGAATGAGCACCCTATTACTTTCTGGTGCAACAATGTTAACAGAATCCTGCCCTGATTGCAACGTTCCCTTATTTAAGAAAAACAAAAAGATTTTTTGCCCAAAATGCGAAAGAAAAGCCGTTTTTGCGACGTCTGATGAGGAAATAAAGCAAATTGAACAATCACTCTCCTTTTCCGAATCCCGTTCAATACTTCAAGACATTCTAATCGGAAAATTAAACTTTCTCGCTCAAAAACTAGCTGCTTGTGAAGGCCTTGAAGAAATGAGGGTGATTCTTCAGGTTATGGATCTATTAACTGATTTAACTACTAAAATCACTGATATTCAATGAAATTTTTGTAATATTTCTCTCCAAGTGAAATTCCCTTTTACTCAATCCTTTCCCCCTTTAGCGTGATTGTATAACTTGAAAAAAATGAACTATCTCTTCTTGGATTTCACTTCTTAATCGAATTATATCATTGATTTCAATAGGTTCAGAATATTTAATAATAATGTTAAGTTGTACAACATTACCAATAGCTTGAATATCCTCTGCTTTCACTGAAAATTCAGTATCAAGACCTTTTACAATGAAACTGATAGCGGGTGAGGGAACTTGTATTCTAACATTACGAATAACTCCTATCATACGTGCATCAGCATCAATAACCGCTTTTCCTATTATTTTTCCAGGAAAAATAAGTTCGTATAATTCTAAATCTACATCTAATGGATGTTTTGCCATCATTGACACCAAATCTTTTTGAGAATTACATGAAACGATCAAAATAATGTATTACACAATAAATTTTAAATCTTGTAAAAGAGTGCCGTTTGCAAAGCAAGCGAGCCATCTTAATATTAAAAACTATCTTTCTCAAATACAAAGATTAAACAATACAGATATTCCAAGGTGAATAATAAGAATGCCTATTTTTATAGATCGAATCCTCGATGATATCCGAAATCGCTACAACACCGCTGTTACAACGATTAAAAAAGAAATGGTTTTTTGTTACGCTGCTCTCATCTTGATTTTCATCTTAGCTTATCTTGTCAGGATTTTTTCAATCTTCAATTACGAAATTATTCTAGGAGCAAATGATCCTTATTCCCAATATCGTGCAGCCCTATATATTGAAGAAAATGGTCTTTCTGCTTTTTTAAGTTGGGTTGATACTCAAACATGGTATCCAGAAGGCAGATTTTGGGGAAAAACTCAATATATTGGAACACCTCTTTCAGCGGTCTTGTTGTATCAACTTTTTTCTCTCATAGGATTAGAAATTCCGTTAAAAGTGGTTTGTTTTTATCAACCAGCATTATTTGGAGCAATAACATGTGTAGCAATATATTTCTTAGGAAAGGAACTCGGAAACAAAAAAGTTGGGTTACTTGCTGCCCTCTTCTTATCAATTTCAGCAGGCCACCTACAACGAACTGTTGTGGGATTTTTTGACAATGAGGCACTAGGAATCCTTTTCCTTGTATTAAGCCTGTATTTTTATGCTCGGGCTTTAAGAACAGGGTCACCAATTGCTACAATATTTTCAGGAATATGCTT
>JAEOTY010000257.1 GCA_016839625.1 Candidatus Hodarchaeota archaeon | reverse complement strand
GAAAGTAATTATTGAAGCGAATACAAAAACCCCCAATAGAGCCATAATTCGTTTTCTTGACCAGTGTATGGTTTCAGGGTCTTGATTTCGGAGTATTGGAATCAAAAAAGAAAAACCAGCGAAAGTTCCTATAATATCAACAACCCATAAATAATTAATTAATGTGGTATTTGATGACAGTAAGACACCCTGAAAAACAACAAAAGCAAATATATAAAGTGAGACCGCAATAAAAGCAGCTTTTTTTGCCCCAAATCTCGTAGCAATTGTCACCTTCTGATACTTTAGATCTCCTTCGATATCTGCTATATCTTTATGGATTTCAAAAGCAGTAACCGTAATCATGATTTGAAAAAAGAATAATATAATGGGCAGTGGTATGTTTTCACCAGTAGCGAATACGCCTACAAGATATGAAGAAGCTATCCCAAATGCTGTTAATATATTTTTAAAAAGAAAATAATTTTTTAACCTGAACGAGTACAAGATAGAAACAACGGATACAAATCCAGTAAGGGCAAAAGAATATATGGAGAGAAAAAAACTTAGAATAAGTCCAAGGATAGTCTCACTAGCAAAAACACACCATGCTTGTGATATTGTTATTCTACCTTCAGGTAAGGGGCGATTGGGTTTTTCTAGTTTGTCTATTTCGAGATCAAGGATATCATTAATAGTATTTGTACTCGCGGAGATTATGAAACCTGTTCCAGTTCCTAAAAATAAGATACCCCAAGAGGGAAATGTCTTAGTAACGCTAACAATCCCCAGAACAACTACCATTCCTATAATTGTGCTTGCTTTTAACCTAGCAAGGTCTGCTATGGCACCAAGTTCCATTTTCCTTACTTCTCTACAATGCCTCGTTTGTTTGAGTACCTTTTTCATTATCTATATAATCTCGTGTATCAACATAATATTCTGTGAAATAGAGAATAATCAATATTCCTATCAATATTAGTTGAATAAACATAGGAACTATATCATAAACAATAAATTCCGCTAATATCAGGCATATATAAGATAATTGGGCATATCCTGCTCCTAAATAGATATATGAAGGGGTAAAATCATAATAAATCCAAATTTTTAATTCAGTTCCTAAAACCTCAATAAATACCGCCCCAGTAGCAGCCACTACCAGAAAAAAAATATCATTTGAGAGTGCTAGAAACAGTATAGATACACCAGCTCGTACTAATGTCCAATAATTCCTTAGGGAAGTCTTACCTCTCGTAAAATCAACGACTATCCATATTATGAAGAATAATATGATGATCAACCACCCAAAAATTTCAAAATTAGCCATGATGAATTCATAAAATCGGAAAATAAGCAATGTCATAATCCCCCACCCCCAAAAAGCAGACAACGAGTACTTACGGTCGTTATAGTGAGGGTACCACCATTTATGGGCATAAACTCCAACTATATCAGTTATTATCCCTAGAACAAGACCTAAACTAAATAGTAGCAAGCTGAAGTATAATTCCGAGCCTGTTTTATCAATAAACAGTAATAGTGTCCATGGAACCATCCAAGCAAGAGCAATTTTATCTTGTTTATATTTTTTCAGTATTAGGAACGAGATAGGCGTAGCAACAAAGAGAACTAATAAATCTTCGAGAATCATCAGTACACAGATCCGTATTTAGCTGATTTAGGCAATTAGTTCAAATGATTGAGAAATCTCTATCCAATCACTCTGAATTAAATCTTAATCTTTTCAAATATTGATTTATGCCATTTTATATATCTTATACGTGCATTTTCTTAGTTGCAGAAATTCGGAAAGGAATTGTAAAACTTGAGTAAAACCTCACCTCATTTTTAGTATAATCTTTATCAAGAGGCACGGGCTTTTTTTGCAATTATTATTGGAAAAAATAGACTTATTATAAAAAGCTTCAATTATTTGCTACGAACCAATCAATAATTTTTCGAGCAATGCTAATCTTGCTTGGAATAGGAGGGAGATTGTCTTTTGTAAACCAATTCGCGTCTTTGATTTCAGCTTTATCAACAGAGATTTTTCCTCTAGTATAATCTGCTAAGAATCCGCACATCAGGGAATCAGGAAACGGCCATGATTGACTTCCAAAATAAACAATATTTTCTACTTCTAAACCAACTTCTTCTTTAATTTCCCTCCTCACACACTCCTCCAGGTTCTCACCTGGTTCCACGAATCCTGCAAGAACACTGTAAAGGCTAGAGGGGAAGCGTGTGCCGTTTGCGAGGAGAATTTGTTTTGTATTTTGATTTATGACCCCAACTATTATAGCTGGACTAATTCTAGGAAAATTGAGAAGACGACAATTGGGACAGATTTTTGCACGTTCTTCAGGATTGACTTTTGTTCGAGATCCACATCGGCCACAAAATTGGTTTTTTCTATCCCAATTCATCAGTTGAAAAGCACGACCAGCTATCCAGAGGAGTTCTTCTTCTAATGTCCCATACAAACTTCGTAACCCTAAGAATGTCATCCCTTTGGGTGGTTCTGTATCAGGTGAAACATCCCCAAAATAACAAGGATGGTTATCAAGTAATCCAAAATATCTTTTCTGTATCAAATCTAGTTTGATTTCAGCGATATCTGATAAGAATGGGATAACTGCTTCATCTTTCTTAAGGTCAACCAATAAATGATTTTTGCGAAAGATAAAGTAATAAAATGGACTGATTTCTCCAAGTGAGGGCTTCATTTCGTATTTAAAATGCATAATGAGGACTAAAGTTTATTTGTTCATATTTTTTTTCATTCTATTCCTTTTGACAATAATTGATACTTTTAATGGGCTGACAATGAGCCTATATATGATAATGAACCTCTAAATCGCTAATGCCAACGTTATACGACATTTGAGTTCATTAATTTTTTCAGTACGAATTAAAGACAACAATATTCCTATTTCAACCGATAAAGTAGAAACTAGTCTCGAAAGGGAGACAACACGTAGACTTCCTGTAATGAGAAAGTTCAAAGATTGGTATCAGTCAAGACTCCTTTCGTGATAAGATGATCATTGGCATTTACCTCGCAGCTGTCACTATTTTTTTCATCGCCATGATAGGTGTTTACATCATTAGGTATCAAGGACTTCCCATAGATGTATATAAACCAGGAGCGGCTTGGACCCGTGCATTGATCTATTTTGCTTTTTGTAATATGGTTTCAGCAGCAACAGGTAGCTTGGAAACACTGTTAAATCAGCCAATTGCAACAAGTGGACAGCTAGCAGACCCTATCTGGATCACCTTTTGCACTTTCTGTTTTATCTATATTTTCTTTGCATACTGGATCTTATGGGCACGCATGACCCTCACTTTTGACCGTAAGTATTACATTGGATCGGAGGTCGTATTTGGTTTACTCTGGGGGATCAGTACAGGCCAGCTCCTCCTATCTTTCTACCACTTGTGGAACATGACTTTACTGCCAAAATGGATCATCTTCCTATGTTCTTATGTCTGCATGGGTGTATGGCAATATTTTATCCAAGATTATTTCTGGGACATCAGAATCAGCCCAGAACATGACACCCCAAGGTCTATTATGATAAAAACCATTGTCTCCCATATGCCAAATGTGGCAATATGTCTTTTATTTCTGTCGTTTTACAATAACTATCTAATCTATGTAACCACCCAGACATTCGCGCTGATTGCTACATCTATCTTCCAGAAATTTCCTGCACCATGGGCCAAGGAGGATTTCCACGCCCCGATGGTTAGACTTGGACTGTTTGGTCTTCCCCGCGGATCAGGGTATCTAGGTGAAATCGACAAGGCAACTGGAAAGCAGGTTACGGGTAAGAAGCAGCTAAACGAGGGATCTCATAATTGAGACGCTTGTTAACACCTTCCAGAAACTAATCAGTTGATATCATTCAACCGATGTTAATTGATACCCGATAATGTCAGGAGTAAATACATTACAATTACTAATTGGAGTAATTGAGCATAAAACTAATAATGTTTGAGATTATTTAAGAGTCAAACCTAACTAATCGAAATATGGAAATTAGGTGAAAAATAATGACGATAGAAACAAACATCACCAAAATGTTTGGGATAAAACACCCGATAATAGCTGCTCCAATGGGTCCATTCTATACTCATAAGTTAGCGGTAGCTGTATCAGAAGCTGGGGGATTAGGTGTACTTTCACATGTGGGATTATCAGATGCGGACCCAGTAGAGGAAATGAAGAAAAATATGGAGTATGTTGTTGAACATACAGATAAGCCATTTGGGTTCAACATTCGAACATCCAGAATGGAGCCTAATTCCGAGATGCTCTGTTGGGAAATCCCGAAATTCATTATGGCAAATCAAAAGATCCGGGATCAGTGTTTATATGCAATAACTAGTGCTGGTTCAGCTAAGACTTTACCAAATTCACCGAACTATCAGAAATTAAAAGAGAACTCAGATATCAAACATTTTCATGTTGCTCCTGCATTATGGCTCGCAGAAAAATGTGTTGCAGCTGGAGTAGATGGACTAGTTGTAACAGGTGGCGAAGGCGGTGGACACCAGTCGTATGAAGGGGTGAGTACTCTCGTACTTCTTCAACAAGTGCATCAAAAATTCCCTGAAACACCCGTAATTGCCTGCGGTGGATTTGCTACAGGAGAAGGACTAGCTGCCGCGTTATCACTCGGAGCAGGAGCCGTTGCCATGGGATCAAGATTTATTGCATCAAAAGAAAGTGAATTTCATGACACTTACAAAAACGTCGTGCCACCTGCCAAAGCTCAAGATACTATAATGGCAACAGGCGTGTTTGGTCCCATCAGACTCTGGCCAAACGAGTATGCTTTGGAACACAAACCAATTACCAGTAAAGCAGAGAAAATGGCTCAAGAAGCTACTTTCGATGTTGACGAAATAGCTAAGACCATTAGAGCTTACGAATTAGCTTATGAGGGTAACATTAATGATGGCGCTGTTCTCCTTGGGCAGAGTATTGGTATAATTGATTCCATTGAAGGCGTATCGGAGATTATTGAGAAGATAGTGAACGACGCTTCAGCATCGTTAAAAAAAGCAGTCAGCTTTATCAAATAATCCTTTCCTCCTTCCTTTTTTCAGCTCCTAATTTTTTTCTTGTGTTTTTTGCTTGATTCATTTCTTGAGAATAACCACTACCACAGTATAATTCATCCAACAAATATCTAAATAGCTTCTTTCTGTGATAATTCGTCAACTCGGAACTTATATGCAGTACCCGACTTATACTCTTTGAAACCTAAGCGTTTATTTATTGCTAACATCGGTGCGTTCGTTGTAGCATTCCCAGTGATGAATATTGAGTCATTCAACAAGATATATATACTAGAAGTGACAGGGTATACGTGATAATAATGGGAGTTTTATCAGTAAGAATCGATAAGGAACTAGAAGAGAAGCTAGATTTCCTAATGAAGAAACGACAAGTGGTTGATAAATCTGCATATGTACGACAATTATTGAATAAATCGATTGCTAGTGAATTAGTAGATTACGTGTGCAATGAAATAAAATTAGGAAAGATGAGTACATGGAAAGGCGCTGAAACGGTTAATATGTCTTTGAGAGCAATGATGAAAGAATTAGCCGCGAGAAATATTATGACATATGATGAAATTGCATTGAACGAGGATTTGGAATTTGTAAAGAGAGACTAACATGATTGCTGTTGTCAATGCTTCTCCATTAATATTTCTAGGAAAAATTGGCGCGTTACACCTTTTACCTAAATTATTTGATAAGATAGTAACTACAGAGAGGATTAAAATAGAAGTTTTGCGGAAAGAATCGGCACCTGAAAAGATAATGTTAGATCAAGCATTTAGCACGTGGTTACATATTGAGATGGCCCACAACACACATTTAGAAAAAAAAATATCAGAGTTTGCAATTCAACAGGGAGAAATATCAATCTTAGTCCTAGCATTTGAATTACAAAAGAAAGAAAAAACCCCCGTTGCCATAATAGATGATAGAGCGGCCAGAGAAATAGCACGTACAATGGGATTGACCGTTACTGGAACAATTGGTATAATCCTCAGGAGCGTAAAAGAAACTCATATCTCGAAACCAGAAGGTACGAGATATTTGAACAAATTAAGTCAAGAAACTGATTTTAGAATGTCTATTCCACTTTATACGAGATTATTATCTGAAATTGAGAATTTATAACCTAAGTAGTTAATTGATTCATTGGAGTCTACTTCTTTGCCAAAGAAAAAGGTTTTACTAATAGGAGCTTCAGGTTCTATGGGATTTGAAGCATACAAGAATCTCTGGCAAAAAAGAGAGGAGTATGATATTGTTCTACTGCAACGACCATCGAAAAAAAACAAAAAGCTGTTCAGAAGATATGAGAAAAAGTGTGGAATAAAACCGATTCCAGGACGAGGTGTGGTAGAGGGAAATGGTCTGAAGATCGTTTGGGGAGATGCGACAAATTATAATGATGTTGAGGAAGCATGCAAGGGCATCGATTGGTGTCTTTCACCTTTGGCTTTCATATCTCCTGCTGCAGATCACAATCCTGAAATGGCCCGAGCAGTCAATACCACTGCGATTGAACACATTATTAAAGCAATTGAATCCCAACCAAATGGGGCTGAACATATCAAATTCATCTATATTGGGACTGTTGCGGAAACAGGTGATCGACTCCAAACTATCCATAGAGGAAGAGTGGGAGATCCACTGAAACCTTCAATTTTTGATTTCTATGCAGTTACTAAGATTAGAGGTGAGAGAGCAGTATTGGAATCCAACATAAAACATTGGGCTTCTCTTAGACAAACTTTTATTATGACACCAGATAACATGGAAGATCCGATCATGTTTCATCAACCGATTGATTCTTTCATGGAGAATAACACCAAGGAAGATGCGGGTAAAGGATTAATTAATTGTTTAGACATTCCTGATGACTCTGACTTTTGGCGTAGAGTTTATAATATGGGGGGTGGCCCATCTTGCCGAACTACGTATTATGAACTCATGAAACAGATGTTTGCAATTAATGGTTTAAGGTTAGAACAAGTTACAGAAAGAAACTGGTTTGCTCTTCGCAATTTTCACATGCAATTCTTTGAGGATAGTTATCTTCTAAATGAATACATTCACAATTGGGGGCACTCAATGGAAGATTTTTATGAGATATTCGCCAAGAATAGACCCATGTACCTGAAAATTATCGCTACTCTTTGTCAGAAAATTCCCTTCGTGAGAAATATGGTTGAAAGGGCAACATATAAACGACTAGAAAAATTAGCAACAAGGTCGAAAAATGGTACTGTTTATTGGTACAACAACGAAAATAACGCGAGAATCTCAGCTTTTTACAAAGATTATGAATTTTATGAATCGATTCTTGATTGGGGAGTAGAAATGGCTGAAATGAATTCAGAAAGGATTGATTGGATTCGACTTGATCATGGATATGACGAAGCTAGAGAACAATTAGACTTAAATGATTTACAAGAAGCAGCAAAATATAGGGGAGGTTTATGTCTTTCTTCAGAATGGGATGGTGATATGTATTCCACTTTAGAATGGGAATGTGCATTTAATCACCAATTCAAAGCCAAACCATATACTGTGATTAAAGCAGGTCATTGGTGCCCTGAATGTTTAGCACCTCCATGGAACTATGACGAGATAGCGAAGAAAAATCCTTTTTTTGCTCAAGTTTGATACCCAAATCATGATAAGGAAGAAAACAATTTTTACGATGAGAAGTGCTACGAAGACATATTAGAATGAAAATACTCTCTATTGTCCATTTATATAGTTATTAAACAACGATGCATTCCAACAAACCATCTGGCATTGAGGTTGAACAAGAAAATGACAGTGAAGTTAAATATGAACGAGTTCCCCTATCCACCACCACTTCAAGTAATTCAGGCGGCTGAAAAGGGATTATCAGTTCTAAATCGATATGCTTCTCCTGGAGACCTTGATTTACTAAAGAAATTGCTTGCTAATTACTCTGATGTTCCAAAAAGACATGTAATTTTGTATCCAGGGTCGGATCTAAGTCTTAGAGAAATAGTTCACATATTTTCAAAGAGAAGGAAGGTCATTATGAATTTTCCAACTTTTTTTCCAACATTTTTTGCTGCTAAACAGTTTGCTGAAAAATTGATCAGAATTAATCTCGAACCACCAGATTTCAACTTGGATATGGATCTTATCGTAAAAGAACTTAATGAACCATGTTTAGTGATCATTGATAATCCCAACAATCCAACTGGCAAGATACTTTTGGATAAAGAAAAAGTTGAAGTCATCCTAGAAAATAAGAATGTTTTTCTTGTTATAGATGAGGCTTATTATGAATTTACTAAGCAAACGTTTGCTAAAATGGTAGAGAATCATTCAAATCTAGCTGTTACTAGAACGATATCTAAAGCTTTTGGTTTAGCAGGCACACGAATTGGCTATATTATAGGAGGGGAGACTTTTTTAAAAGCATTCTCTCCATTATACATAATTCTTCCTCAAACCAGCCTTTTTGCAGCAATAGAAGCAATTAGAAATCCTGGGTATATCCAAGACAATATTGAACTGACTATCAGGGAAAGAAAAAGAGTAAAGGGGGAGTTAGGAGACTTGGGACTACACGTTTATCCTAGCACAACTAATTTTCTCCTTATAAATACAAATGTTGCAGATATAGGAACAAGACTTACGGAAAGGGGAATATTAGTACTTGACCTCTCAGACCGCTGGCTTTCGGGGTTTATCCGAGTAGCAATAGGAACGAAAGAAGAAAACGATTTTTTCTTATCAAATATGAGGGAAATCGTTAATACGAATGATTAGCAAGAGTGGAAAAGAATGGGAATTAGAGTCGAAAAGAAGGACATTGTATGGACGATTGTGATAGATAATCCTGAAGTACGAAATGCGGTCGATGATCCTACTGCTATCGCATTATCAGAGGCTTTTAAGGAATTTGAAGACGATAAAAACGCACAAGTAGCTGTTCTTTGGGGAGATCACGGATGTTTCTGCTCAGGCGCAAACTTAAAAGCTATCCAAGCTGGAAAGGGGAATCGTATAGTACAAATAGCAAGAGGAAATGGACCGATGGGGCCAACTAGGATGGTTTTATCCAAACCAGTCATTGCTGCAGTTGCTGGTTATGCTGTGGCTGGTGGTCTTGAACTAGCTCTTTTGTGTGATCTGAGAGTTGTTGAGAAGAATGCTGTTTTTGGAGTTTTCAATCGTAGATGGGGTGTACCTCTGATCGATGGGGGGACTGTACGATTACCAAGGCTCATTGGTTTAAGTAGGGCACTTGACATGATTCTCACTGGTCGTCCTGTATATGCAGAAGAAGCATTAACATTTGGTCTTGCCAATCGAATTGTGGATGTCGGTGAATCACGAATTGAAGCAGAAAAATTGGCATCCGAGATTGCTAGATTTCCACAAACATGTCTCAGAGAAGACCGATTATCAGCTTACGAGCAATTTGATAATAATCTGCAAGACGCGTTGAAGAATGAATTCCATCATGGACTAAACTCGCTTAAGGAAATGAGTGGGGGGATACAACGGTTTCTCAATGGAGAAGGCCGTCATGGACAATTTCAGTAAAAAAAAATAAGCTCAAAAAAAGTATCAAAAATAAATGGATAAACGTCTAAGAAGGCAATATATCAAATATAAGGGTGAAATCAATTGCTGCAAAAGTAGCTGAAAACCAATGGCTAGATTTAACTGGAAAATTCCACAGGAAAAAAGGAGAGAAACAATTGGAGCAATTGTTTGTCTTATCATCCTAATAATGCTTTATATAATACCATTACCAAGGCTAATACAGACCATTCTTGGAGGGTTTTCTCTTATTCTCCTAGTGATATTTTTACTATTGATATTTATTATTGAAAGTTAAAATCTGCTTATGAAAAGTAGGTTAATCTCGTAAGAATTTTAATAAAAGCGGATTGACTTCACTAGGATGTGTGTACTGAGGCATATGACCACAGTTTTTGATCGGATTAAATTCAATGGAAGGTACCGTTGTTAGTACTTTTTGACTTGTATTAAATGGGATTGTTTGGTCTTTTTCACCCCAAAAGAGTTGCATAGGCACTTTTCGTTGTTCTAACCTTTCATATGTTTTTTCCAAGTTTGTAAATGGAGTGTTTAGCGCGGTTGACCGAATAGCTCGAAGAAATCCTTTATATGCCATTTGTTCTTCATATTCATCCAGATATTCATCTAATCTATCATACTGATAGAAATCAGGCTTTTGGGATTCAATAAGTCTTTTGTGGCCAATGAACCTCATCAGCAATCTATTCAATACTGGTATCTTTAATATTAATAATTGGATATTTCCTCCAAATGGAAATCCTATCGGATCCACCAGTGACACTTTTTTTACCAAGTTTGGATTCTTATCTGTAAATGCAACACATATTCCTCCTCCCATTGAAAGACCGACAATGTTGAATTTATTTTGAGTCAAACCGAGTTGATTAACTAATTCATAGAGTTGTCTGGTAAAAAGATCCATTTTATACTTGATTTTTGGCCGATCTGAATACCCACGACCAAACAAATCATATCTAAGAACTCTAAAGCCATTTTTTACCAAAAATTCATAGGTGTGATCCCACACTAATGAAGGAGATGAAAAACCATGGATTAATATTACCACATCACCTTCTGGTGATCCTGCTAACTCATAATGCACATATCCATCTGTAAGTTGAATAAACTCTCCAGGAAGAGTCGCTCTTGTCTGGTCGGTTAATTCTAGTGATTCATATTCCATTATATCGGTCGCCTAGAAGATTCCCTTAATGAAAGAGAATGATATATCATTGTCCTCGATCGAATCTAAAAGAATTTCCTCATTAATCTTCACAAGCACACTCGGAATGTTACTAAATAATTAGCAAAAATCAGGTCAATCATCTTTTCTTATTAAGACAGAAGAGAAAAAAAGAAAAAGAATGAAGTTAGGAGAATAACGGCTCAACTTCGGGTTTTGTTAGTAGATATAAAGCAGCAACACCAAATATTGTTCCAACTGGGATAACGAACAAACTAAAGGCTCCAATTATCATGGTCCCGATTCTACCAGAGTTTTTGTATTGCATTAACTTTATTCCACTTAAAATTGCCGCAATAGAAAAAATAAGACCAAAGAGTGCAATTACCCCTAGGAAAACTCCCAGAAATGGAGCGATAAACGTGGGATCTAAGGAATCAGTAGTATCAAAAGCTAAATCTCCTCTAGAAAGCAGGATTGACAGAAAAACCGTTAGTGTGAAGAATAAGATACTAACGATCGATCCGATGATGCCTAAGACAATTTCAACCGTGCCAATAATTTGAATGTATCCTCTGACTTCTTTTACGCGAGGCCTGTCGGGGGCGGTTAATGCATTACCACACCGCTGACAAAAGAACTCGGAAGTTTTGGCTAATTCACCGCATTTGTTACAAGTATTAAGGGATTCCATTTTCAACAACTCAAACGAATAGGGTTTACTTAAAGGTTAACTTAACGCTTTACTTCATCTTTGAAGTTGTCTCTTAAATATATTCTGAATGAGGCGAGAAAAGAATAAGGAGAGATGTCATTTTTTAGTTATTGAGATAACTATGGGCCAATGATGGATGATAGTGATTATATTGCCTCTTCAAGACTTATTACTAAATGGAGATAAAATAGCTCTTCTCTAGGTAGAAGAAACACAACTGAAGAGTATAAGGAAACCTAACAATTAAACTCAAACTTTGGTAATCCGATATGAAAAATTATATAAATATGAAATATATGAAAAATATGTGGGTGACAATGTCATGTCTAAAATTACTAAAGATAAGTACATCTTCGGAACGGTAAAAGTGGGTGCAAGAGGGCAGATTGTTATACCAATTGAAGCCCGAAAAATTTTTGAAATCAAACCTGGAGATATCTTGCTCGTTGTAGGAGATAAAAATAAGGGAATCGCCATTACAAAGGTTGAAGGCCTGAAAAAATATGCTTTGAATATTCTAGGAGCGTTGGAAAAAGCGCCTTTAGAAGAAGACTCAGAAGGGGAAGAGAAATGAAACGAATTGAGACAGAGTCAAATTCTTTGAAATCGATTCAGAAGAGGATTAGAAAACCTGACTATGGTTATATCGCATTGAAGTATTTCTTGGGAATTGCCTGTCTTGGTCTGATATGTTTAATTATTCCTTTGGTAGGTTTTTTGATTGATTGGTCTTTTACTTGGCTTTTACTTTTCATTTGTATTCCTGTAGCTTTTCTTGGCCTTTATATTGGCACTTCTTATATTCCCTTGTATTACTACTTGCTTAGGCCTATACAAATTTCGAATCTTTGGAGTCAAATTTTAGATAGGGAGAATGTTAAGGGGAATGAGGTTGTGTTAGATGTAGGTTGTGGTACAGGCGGAGTTACAATAAATGTAGCTAAGCAGGTATCAAACGGAAAAGTTATAGGGATTGATATCTTTAAAGGGGTAAGTGGTAACTCTCCTGATCAAGCTCAGGCAAATGCGAAGATTGAAGGTGTTAACAATATAGTAGAGTTCCAATATGGAAACGTTTTAGAAATTCCTCACCCAAATAATACATTCGACATTGTTACAGCAGGATCTGTACTTCACGAGATTAAAGGAGACGAAAACAAACTCAAAGCAGTTAAGGAAATAATTCGTGTCCTGAAACCAGGTGGAACATTCATAACAGTGGAATTGTTAAGGGATAGGAAGATGTTCCTATTTCTTTTGATTTTTGGGCTCATTTGGAAACCTAAAGAATATTGGAATAGCCTTCTAAAAGAATCAGGTTTTGAAAAGTGTGAATCTGAGTATTATACGCAGTTTCTAAATATTGGCGTTTTTATTGGCAAGAAAAATACTCTAATATAGACTAGTTCTTGGAACCGTCGAGGTTTTTTTTGTTATATTACTTGAAACATATTTGGACATTCATTCATACTCACAATATCCCACATCTGCTTCAATTGCAGTTTTGTCACTTATATAATAAAATGAAAAATGAGGTGAGAAAAGAATAAGGAGAGAACTTTTTTCTTTAATTGAATTATCATGTTTTGATATATATTATCAAAAAGGATTATTTTCAGTAACCTTTTCTGAAAATGTAAAAGTTTATATACTAAAAGTAAATGAAGCTTAACAAAAAGTAAATAAAGTTTAACATGGTGACCATAATGAAAAAATCGTGCCAAAATGCAATAATCGTTATTCAAACGTTGGTTATCATAGAATTCCTAGGAGCAATCTTCTGGGGTATCTTGATTAAATCACTGGACCTTAGCTCAGTCATTTTTTTGATCATTGGTTTATGTATTGGGCATCTTTTATTTATTTCTAAGAAAGTACTATCTAAGAATTCTAGAAAAAATCTTATGAGTGATGAGAGGACTGAAAAGATCTTTGAACGATCCTACTTGGTTGGTGGAATTGTAGGAATCTTGGTACTGGTACAGCTTGCTATAGTAGAGATTTTAACGGGAATAACGTTTAGTACTGTCGATATTCTTATTATCGTCGGAATAATATTCTATGTTACGATGCTTATCACTGCGATTATCCAATATTCCATAAGGTAAGACCAATGAAAAACAGATTAAAAGAGCTCCGAGCAAGAGACGATTTTACACAAGCAGATCTTGCACAGAAACTAGACATCACAAGGCAGACGATACTAGCTATAGAAAAACAAAAATACAATCCTTCTCTTGTACTTGCATTTAAAATAGCGAAATTGTTTAATTCCAGTATCGAAGAAATTTTCATCTATGAAGAATGAAAATTTAGTGTTTTATCATTAGATTATTATGTTTAGACAAAGACTCGTTCAAGAGCCCAAAAAATTGAAGGAATTTACAGTCTTTCAACCGCTTCCCCTGTTCGTATTGTGTACCTAATATTTTTCAATACTGTTTCTTTCTTTTTCAGCATCCCAGATTCCCACGTTTGTCCAACATTTTTGTAGCTGCGTATAGTTCCAACCTCATCTATAAGTTCATGTATAAAAAATATGGGGATATAGAATCTGTATCCTATATGCCCCACAGCGTACTAGAACCGTCCCGTATATGTTTTAACAGTTGATTTCCTTCTAAGATCTAGTTTTAGGGGAGACTCAAATGCTTACTCCATACCATACATTATTTGGAATAACTGACAATGCCAATGCTACAGGGTAGCACCACCACATTAATGTAGGTTCAGTGATAGGGTAGATGACATCACCGCCTTCTCGTTTGTAAGTATTGTCTAACCTCAAGTAAGGTATAGGAATTGGCCAGTATTGACACCCGTAGCCGATTTTTGCGTCATGATATCCCCTTCGAGCCTTGTTCCATAATATTAAGACTATTGCAACGATTATGAAAGCAGCTAAAATTATAGACCATACACCAACAGTAGTGATTACGAATCCATATGTGTAAAACATTATTGCTGTAGCTAGTTCAGAAGCGACTTTACTAATCCATAAGCTACCAGTGATTATTAGTAAATCTACTATCCAAGGTGCTATATTTACGTATAAAACATTTTCTTCTCTGGTTGTAATTCCAAAAAATGAGTCTTTATAATATCTTCTTTTAAAAGCAAGATCATATCCTGACTCTGTAGCTAAGGAAATAATCGACTCTTCTCCGTTTGATAAAGCATTTTCACGCGTTACGATCTCGTTGACCATTTTTACGATTGGTAAAGCATTTTCTGAAGTAAATTTTGGAATGTCATAAATTTTGGTCCAAGTAGCTGATATTTTAGCAGCAACAATAGCGTCAATTTTGCCAGAAAAGGTAGTTCTTCCTGTTGTGGCAATAGAATCTGAATGACAAGCGACAAAGAATTGATGTACTCCTTTATAATTGAGTACCAAGGTGTTTATGTCATCCCATGGAATCAGTGATGTTCCCACAAGTAATCCTGTTTCTTCTCCATGCCCTACATAAAAAATATATTTCGCATAGATAGGAATCGTTTTTTTCAAAGTTGAATAATCATTTATCTCTTTGATACGACTATTTGGAATATTATTCTTAATTTCTCTGACAGCTGCTTGGATTGCTTCATCGTTACCAAGCGCCATAATTGTTGGGGAAATATTATCGATGTAAAGTGTTTGTGCTTGACATGTAGCAAATATTGAGCTTAGGGATGATGTTGTCATTATTGTCATTAAAATAAGGCTGAAAACTACAATACACCGCCTATTTTTATTATTTTTCACATTATCACCTTCCTATTTTTTTATATTCATATTAATGACAATTAGTACCATTGTTTCCATTATTTATCACTTTTCATGTAAATGTAAGCTCCTACCTGAAAGTATAAGCTTCTAACTATCTTTAATTCTTGCTTTTCATGATAAATCTTCTATCTAATGCTAAATCTTCTTGGAACTACTAGCTTTCGTTGTCAATGATCCAGAGAAGAACCTGTACTTACCCTAACAAGTAGAGATGTGTTTATTTTTAGAAAAAAATAGAATTTCAAATTGATTCAATATAAGTGAAAGAATTTTGAATTTTTCAAACTTGTATTATTGGATAAATAAATGATAGGATAAATTGCATTATCGAGAAAAATTGGAACTGCTAGTGTTTTCCGATGTGAATAGTTAGTTAATGAAAGAACAATCAGCATTATTTTTCATCCAATTTGAGAGTTGTATACTTACCAGAAGTTTGAATGATGAGGGAGGGTTTGGTGTGGATGAATTGAAAAATTTTAAGCCAAGCTTTAACCGAGTGAGTATCCATACCAATGGTTTTCAGCTCAGAAATATAAATAGGACGTTTGTTCTGCTCAAGAAAGGCATAAAAAGCTTTTACTCGTTCAAACAATGTTTTCCTACGTATAGATCTATGATGCTTTTGTTTAACGGGAGTAGTATTTTCTCGAATAGTCATGATTTATTCACTCCAAAAACAATCTGACTCAAAAGTATATGGATAAACATGGTAAAAAGCTCTAATAAATTCTTTAAGATCATCTATACGATCATCAATGGATTGTAGGTGAATTGAAACTGATTGCATGAATGGTTGAATCGTCCTTGACACATCCACAATAGTGTCAGCTAAGAGACTGGTGTCTGAGTTGTGTTTCATCGTACTTTCTGAGTTGGTAGATTGTTTTTCTCTTAACCTGATCGTTATTCACCTCCCAGCCTTCTCAATAAAGAGATGGGATTTGTTCTGGATAAATTGAATAATATCAATCCAGGTTTTGACAGAATGGGAATCCAACCCGATTCTCTTGAAATTGGCAGGGAAAACAATTTGATGCTATTGTTCTTAGAAATCGAAGTCTGTATCAACTCGTTCTAACAAACTTTTCTTACCGAAAGGTTTCTCGGAGTCCGAAAGGTTAGCCGAGGCGATCTTTGGTTTGGGCATACTTCGTAATTCTCATATACTCTGAAGTAAGCATATACCCATATTTGCCTTCGAAAGATTAAAGAAATGATTAGGTGGAAAGAATTGCATTTTCACGAGCAGTACTTGCTGTGAGATTTTCAGAAGTAGGAGACTGAATAATGGTTCAGGGTATTGGGTCGGGATAAAGAACGTTTTTGATTAGTTCAAGAGCTGGAAAAATATTATCTACTACTTAATTCAATAATTCTGTTAGAACAGTAAGAACTACGCATAATCTTTGTCAAATGAATACTCTCTTTTCTTCTTGTCCTTTTGACATGAAAACTTAATAAAATTCTCCCAGAACCAGGGGGAAAGAGAATGTTAATTGACCGTTTGGGTGACCTAAGTGTGACCATTAAAGTACGTAGCAAAATAATGCAAGAAATGTGGTATCAACGAAAATCCTTGGAGATTTGACGGGAAATGATCGGAAGGAACATTTTTACTAACCTAAAAAGAAACAGGGTTGATGATTTCCAATTCATTCGTGTGATATGCCTTTAAGGAAGGAATTTTTTTAATACTTCCGTAATTTTTCCAATACTAAAATCTATATCTTCAGCAGTGATCCCATAGTGAGTCACTAGGCGTATTCTATTACCTGAACCCAAGGTGAGTATTCCTTTTTTATTAAGGGTTGAGGTAAATTTCTCAATCGGTACGGTATCAGGAAACTTTACCATAACCATGTTAGTTTCAGGTTCGTTGACTTCAATCGGGAGGGACACTTCTTTTAATCCTCTTGATAATCGTTGAGCATTGATATGATCTTCTTCAAGACGATTGATCCATTTCTCCTGTAATGCCATAAGCCCCATAATCGCGATAATTCCTGCTTGTCGCATCCCTCCTCCAAGCATTTTACGAAATTTCCTTGCTTTATCTATAAACTCTTGAGAACCAACGACAATTGAACCAATAGGACAAGAGAGGCCTTTCGAGAGACAAAACATCATACTGTCAACATGTTTTGTAAACTCTGTTACAGGTATCTTCTTTGAAACTGCAGCATTGAAAATTCGTGCTCCGTCCATGTGGATTTTCATATCATTGTTTTTCCGAGCGAACTCATTAAGATTTTTCAAGAAACTTGGTGGAAGAACTACTCCACCATGACTATTGTGGGTGTTTTCTACACAGAGTAATGTCGTCCAAGGTTGATGAACATCATTTCTAACTCTAACTAATTGTTGTAATTCGTCTAATGATGCAATTCCTTTGTTTGAGGAATAGGGTCGTATTGATAAACCTCCGATTCTTGCAGCACTACCCACTTCATACAGTACAATATGACTCAATGGTTCTACTAATATTTCTTCTCCTGGACTAGTAGAGCTTAGTAAAGAAACTAAATTTCCTTGAGCACCAGATGTTACAAACAAAGCGGCTTCTTTACCTGTTTTTTTGGCAGCTTTCTCTTCTAATTCATTAACAGTAGGATCTTCTCTAAACACATCGTCACCTATATCTGAGTTTTTCAGAGATTTTAGTGCTTCCCACATCTCAGGAGAGGGTTTGGTAACAGTATCTGACCTTAGGTCAACTATCTTGTTTGACATGTTCTTTTTCTTCCAGTGATTCAGCTAAATGAGGTTTTAAATAAAAGATTGCGATAATAAAAAGGGGAATAAGAGCCAATTCAACTAATATAGAAACGATGAATGGTGACTTTGGTCCAAAGAAATCCCAAACTATTCCTCCTACGACTGGACCAATAATTGCTCCGAAATTTGTGAAAGTGGATTGAAAACCAAATATTTTTCCTCTATGAGTCTTCGAAACACGACTAATAACATTACTCATAATTAGGCCTCCAGTTGTTACAATGGTTACATCTAGAACCAGTAATCCAGCAAAAAGCCACAAGTTTGATGTACTAATAAGAAAAAATGTAATTAATGCGCCCAAAGCACTTGCTAAGCTAATCCCAACATACGGATTAGTCCTATCAGCAATTTCTCCGAGTCTGGGAGCCAATAACATTGATACAAATCCAGAAGGAGCATAGGCTAATGCAGCTAATGTTGGATTATTCTCAATATTCTCAAGTAAATAGACATTGAGGAAAGGTTTTGCTAGGGATCCATTGGTTTGACTCAAGAATAGCACAATAAACAGCAAGCTTAAACCAATCACAAGACCTGTAGGAATCCAGTTTTTTTTTACAGAAGGATCAGCTACTGCTACATTCTCTTCTCTCTCATTGAATTTTATCGATTCATTAACACGTGTGAGAAAAACGATTCCAGCAAAACAATTCGCTAATCCAAAAATAACCAAGGCACTATAAATTAAGAGTGAGTTGTTGGGAGCGATTTCAACTCCATACAACAATATCCCAAATCCAATAAACGCTCCAAAAAAAGTACCTATCCCCTGTGCTGATTGCTGTTTGCCATATGCATATGAACGATTTTTAATACTGGATTTCTCTGCTATTAATGCTCTCAATGGAATCCAAAAAAAACCTGCAAAGAGACCGAGAGAAAACATGCCAACACCTATTCCAAGAAGAGATTTCAGAATTATTGCGAAAAAGAGGATGAAATAAGCGATACCCCTCCCAATAGAACCAATGAAAACCAGAAATTTCTTAGATATTTTATCAGTAATTACCCCTACAAATGGTGAACTAATCATATAGCCAATCATACTAACCGAGAATATGATTCCCATCTCTATTCCAACAGCATTCAGTTCCTGAGAAGCAACGAAAGGAATCAAGAAATCTAGAAAGAAAAAACCTAAGCTATTAAGTATGACAATGTTGATCATAGATGAAAAGTCACTTGTTGTCCGCTGTTGTTCCAAATCAGAATTGTTTGTTGAATGCACCCTAATCCTAACCAAATCTTGTTTATTACCAATTGCAATAAAATAATTCGTATGTTAGATAAGACGAGTTGAATCTCATGAAATTTACTGTAATTTCGCCAGTTTCAAGGTATGCTTCCCCTATGTTAACCTTTTTAATACTGCTAATTTTAAACAGAAACCAACCTCTTTTCAACTGTATTCAAAATTCTGCATTGAATTAATAGGTGGAGTCGAAAAAAAGATGAAGACAAAAAAAGGATTCCAGTTAATTATTCTTACAATATTAATTTTTGGGGTAACTATTTCAATTATACCTCTCATAGGGTCTAATAATGGACAACATGCAAATCACAATCCTGTCTCCATTGATGGTAATAGTGATCTTATTAATCAGGCGAGTTTAGAAGGATGGTTGGGTAGTGGTACGGAAGAAGACCCCTATTTAATAGATGGATATACTATAACCAACTGTAATGTTTCAATAACTATCAAAAACACTGATCTTCCATTCAAAATAACTAATTGTTTATTAGAAAATATTAATTGGGGAATAGCTCTATTCAATGTTTCTAATGCTCACATTAGTGGTAACACAGTTAAAAGCATTGTAGCGGAGTATTACGGAATCTACTTAGAATCATCTGAAGGAAATTTTATCAAGAATAATACTATCTATGATTGTCAATGGGTTGGAATAGAATTCGATCATTCAAATAACAATACTATATCATCTAATACAATCTATAATTGTAGTTATCGTGGTGTTCTTATTAGTAATTCCAATAACACAGTTGTTGAAGGCAATGTTGTTTATAACAATCGAGTTCATGGTATTCAATTTCAAGCACTGAGCGAGGATGATACACCCAGTACCAATGACACTCTTGATACGTTCTTCAATATAGGATGCCATTCTGCAATTATTCACAACAATACAGTATATGGGAACACCTATAGTGGTATTGAAGTTGACTTTTCCTCAAATTTTACGATTACAGAGAATATTATCTACAACAACAAGAATGGTATTGTTTTATATGGTAATAACCACATCATCTCTAATAACACAATATATAACAATCTAGACAACGGTCTTCTGTTTAGATACACCCAGAAAGTTGTTGTGAGTGGTAATAACTTTATTGGTAATAATCACTATATCATCAATAATAATGGAAGCCTTTCTCAGGTGTACGTGCTCAACGATACTGGTAGCGACTTTTCTAAGAATTATTGGAGTGATTTAGGGTCTGTAAATGAATACAAAATTGAGGGAGAAGCATTCATCACTGCTTCAGAGGAGTACGTATCATATGAAACACTTGATCCTCATCCATTAACCACTCCCAAAGGTCTTGCCTTACACATCCTATCGGTTCCGAGAGTTCTTAGTCCTAACACCCGAACAACTTACAATGGTACAATTGAGATTGTTTGGGCTCCTGCGATTGATTTTCCTGGTCATCAGGTGCAGTATACTATCTTTTACTCAGACTCTGGAGATATGTGGGACCTTCTTGCCAAAGAATTGACGACGACATCTTATGATTGGAACACCACCACTGGTCCAGAAGATGGGGATTATCAAATAAAAATCGTCGCAGAGTGTTCTAACGGATTATCAGTCGAAGACGTTTCAGATGAACGCTTTACAATACAAAATAACCCTGTAAAAACCGCTAGCACCACAAGTCCAGGATTTGAATTAGGGATAGCTGCACTAGCCATTTCAGTATTATTCTATCTGAAATTTAGAAGCCAAAAATATCGTTCTTAACATTTGATTCTCCATAGATCCTGAAAATATGACCCCATAATTTTCTGGGGACTTTTTTTCTTGTAACTCCAATTTAGCTGTATATATGATAGTTTTTAATCAGGAACCTCATTTTTAATGATTTTCTTTACCCATTCAAAAGTTTTTATTGCTTTTTCTAATGCCTCTTCATACTCCTGTTGTCTTAATTCTTCTAATTCACCAAGATATCTCGCACTGACTGCATATTCCGTTAGTTCAGCTGCTTGGAGAACGGTTTCAGGTATTTCAATTCCTATTGATTCGACCAGCTCGAGAAGTCTTCCAATAGAATGAGTCAGTGGAAAATCCACATCTTGGCTCATTAATAAAGCTTTCAAGGCTTTCTCTACGGATTGCTGGCAATCAAAACAAAGATCCTCAAATAATATATCTTTAGAAACTTGACCAGCTTTAGCCCTTTCTAAATTACTCTTCGCTCTCTTAATCCATTCAAGCACGAACTTTTTGTTTTTCATAGATCACCTCTCCGTGCTTTTCTACTTCAGCATATATTAGAAATGACTTGGATTTCAATTCACGAAATTTCTCTGGTGTTTCTACAATTATATCTACTGATGCGCCTACTCCAAATAGCTTTGAATAAATTTTCTTCCTCAATTTTCGTTTATGGAAAACTCCTTGTTTTATTATGCAGATATCATAGTCACTCGAGTTTTTATGAAGATTTCTAGATCGAGATCTAAAAAGAACAATTTTATCTGGATCAGCTTCTTCAATAATCCTTTTAGTGATTTCTTGGAGAGTTTTATCCATTTATGAGACTCCTAAATGCCTCTTCAAAATAATAATTTAATATTCTTTCGCACTTAAACTTAAGATAATAATAGTTAGATAAACCTTCTCAGTAAATGATCTTATTTCATCAAGTGATATTAAGAGAGTATACAGAAAGGAGTACGTCCGCGCACCCTTCGGTTTCTTCAACCTCGATTGATAGAAGTTTTAGATCATTGGACATATGGATTAAGTACGGTCTTGGAAATCAGAATAAACAAGCTTAAAGCTTCAGATTAACTTGTTTTGATCAGGTTTGGAATACAATGAGAAATATTAGGCGAAAGGAAAAAGCAATTACAAACAAGGATGAAATGAAAAGAATAATTCATACGGCTCAATATATCACTATCGCCATGTGTAGGGATAATCAACCCTATCTAGCTACATTGAGTCATGGGTATGATCCCAATCGAAACATTATCTTTTTTCATTGTGCAGCTGAAGGAAAAAAAATCGATTATTTATTTGCAAATAATACAGTCTGGGGGCAAGCGATTATTGATCATGGCTATGCTCAAGGTGCTTGTGATCACCTTTACGAAACGACGCAGTTTAAGGGAAAAGTCACATTTATTCAAGATCCAGAAGAGAAAAGATTAGCCTTGATTAACATGATTCAGAAACTTGATAAAGATCCTAACACAGTAATAGAAAGCCAACTTAAAGAAAAGTCAGTTGCTAAAGTGACCATTGGGAGAATCGATATTGAAAAAATGAGTGGAAAGAAGCAAACGACTGTGAATATTTCATTGTAGTAAGCTTACAAAGGAGTCCTTGAAATAAATTCTATGATATGCTGCGCGATTTCCTCGCCTTTGTCCTCCTGAAGAAAGTGTCCAGCTTCTTTGATTACTATCTCTGGTTGGTCTTTTGCACTTGGAATCAGGTTTCTAAAGAATTTGTCTCCTCCTCGGGTTATTGGATCCTTGTCCGAAAACATCACAAGAACTGGTTTTTCCCATTCCTTTAGATTTTCTCTCGCTTGTAACATTTCTGCAGCAACAGGGTCTTCAGGATGAATAGGAACTAGTAATGGCCAAGCTCTCGCTCCTGCTTTATATGAACTATCTGGAAATGGTGCCTCATATGCAGCAATTATTTCAGGAGCCGCCTCCTTGACAGTAGCCATCTGAATTACCTGTCCGATTGGTAAATCAGGAGTGCTTTTGACAGAATCTCTCCAACTTAAAAAAGCATCATTTACTGATCTACCAGAAGGTAATCCTGTGTTCATGATAATTAATCGGGCAAACCTGTCTGGGAGTTCTCCCACAACATTCAGCCCTATCAATCCCCCCCAATCTTGAACGACAATGGTTATTTGGTTTAAGTCTAATACTTCGATGAACTTAATCAGCATTTTCTTGAACATTGGAAAAGTATATTCCTCGAGTGTGGTAAATTTATCTGAACGACCGAATCCAATGAAATCTGGCGCGATAACACGATAACCTGCTTTGGTAAATATAGGGATCATTTTACGATACAGATAGCTCCAAGTAGGTTCCCCATGCAAACATAATATTATTTCCTCACTTTTTCCCTCGTCTATACAATGAATTCGCATTCCATCCATTTCAACATAATGAGGGGGGAATGGAAAGTCAGCTAGATTGGTAAAGCGTTCTTCTGGTGTACGAATGATTGGCATTTTTATCAAAAGAATTATGATATTGTAGTAAAATATTAATTTTTTCTTCTTGTGATAACCGATCAGTTACTAAAAGCGAAAGAATGTTAGGTACTACTAGTTATCAACCTGTTCAATGTTATCAATAACTGGAAATAGTGTTTAAAATGGAACAAACGAAAGAAATCGCATGGGATCTGACTCTTATCTTTAAAGATGATGACGAAGTTCAGCAGACTATTCAGAAAGCTCGGAACGAAGTAGAACTGATAGAAAAAGACTATCGTGGGCGAATAAACTCAATTGATACATCCGATAATGATCTTCTTGGTTTATTAAGACGAATGGAAAGTCTAAATGCAAAAGTAGACGGATTATTATATTACAGTGAATTAAAGATTGCTGCAGATCAAACTAATGAAGAGGCATTGAAGTTATTGAATTTAACAAGAAATTTTAATCTAGAAATTAAGAAAAAAGTCGCTTTTGTAAAAATAGAATTAGGAAAACTTTTAGATAGCAAAAAAGAACTATTAGAATCACCAAGTTTAGAAATTTACAAGCATTATTTGGAAAGAGTTCTAAGAAAACAGAAACACATGTTATCTGAAAGTGAAGAACAGTTAATCCTCGAAAAAGACCTGAATGGAGTAATTGCATGGTCACAGTTTCGAGCACAGTGGTTAGGGAGTAAAAAATTTAATGCTGTCATTGATAATAAAGAGAAAGACTTTTTTTGGAGTGAAGCTCAGGGATTCTTGCGATCACCTGATAGAACCAATAGGAAAAATGTCATACTAGCAGTTATGGATGCTTTGAAAGATGATGGCGACGTATTTTCAGCTGCTTTACGAAGTATTTGTGCTAATCATGTGACGATGGCGATTCGTAGAAATTATAGTACAATGTCATCTAGTCTAATTTTCAATGATATTACACAAGAAATGGTAGATAATCTAATTGCAGCAATAGAGGAAAACTTGGACATCTTTGAAGAGTTCTTAAGATTAAAAGCCAAAATACTAGGAACGGAAAAATTGCTGGGTGAAGACCTTTGGTCACCGATTCCTCAACATGGAGAAGAATCTAAGAAGATACCTTGGAAGAAAGCAAAAGAAATCGTTTCTGGGATCCTAAATGAGTTTGATGAAGAATTTGGAAATATCACGAAAAAAATGTTCGAAGAAAATCATGTAGATGCTTCTCCAAGGAAAGGAAAAAGAGGAGGGGCTTTTTGTGATATGAATGAATATGCAGAAGAGTGTTTTATTTTACAATCATATAATGAAACATTCGATGATTTGAGTACATTAGCACATGAGATGGGACATGCTGCACATGGTTATTTAATCTTAAATTCACAAACTCATTTTAATAGAGAAATATCATTTTGTATTGCTGAATGTGCTTCAGAATTTGTGCGATTTCTATTAATTGATAAAATGAAAGAAGATACCGATGAAATTCACAAGCGAACGATGTTATATAACCATTTAGAAGATCTAGCAATATCCATATTTGAAGTAGGATCCCGTATACAATTCGAAAAAAGCCTATACAGAAAAATTGAAGCAGGAGAATACCTTACAACTGAGAAAATTTCAGACCTCTTTTTCAAGTCTAGAACGGATTACTTTGGAGATTCGATTGAATTTTTACCACAACAAAAATACGATTGGATGTGGAAACCGCACTATTTCAGAATTGACCTGCGATTCTACAATTATCCTTATGTATTCGCCGAATTGATAATATTGACCCTATACAATAAATTTAAAACTGAAGGGGATTCGTTTAAACCTAAATTTAAAGCTTTTCTTGCTGCTGGATCCTCGAAATCTCCCCTAGAATTAGTCAAAGAGATGGGAATGGATCTTACAACAAAAGAATTCTGGCAAATGGGATTAGATGAGATGAGATCATTACTGAGAGAAGTAAAAAGGGTCTTCTAATCTGGTGAGAAAATTAACCTAGGTTTCGAATGTCCGAACAGAAAATTTAGTAACAATTTATATAGTTCAGCAGGTAAATCAGCTTAAATCATCTTTATCCCTCTTTTCTTCAACTTGGAGGGGTGATAAATTGAATCAAACATCGAACAAGAAAGCACTCCCAATCCTAATTGCTTTTCTTTTAATTCATTGTACGATGTTCTATGGATTCTCTCAAAGTGGATTATTTATTTTTAATCCTTCACATGAGAATAAAGCATCTAATCCATTACTCGAGGGTAGTCTAGCAAATATTCCGCCTGAATCTTTGAAAGATTTTCCCTATCTTGCTATTCAATCAATGTACCCTCCTAAAATTCTATTTATTGTAAATGATGCTTCTTCACCTCATCCCAGTTATGATCAGCCCTTTTTTGAAAATATGACTTCAGTTTTAAATTATAATGTAACCTACCATGACAGTAATGATTCCTATGCCTATGAAGATTACGATGCGATAGTGATTTCTGATTCAATCTTAACAGATCAAGTTGGTTCACTCGCTAATGCATCAATTCCAATATTGATTATGGAACGTTTTACATATGAGATATTTGATCTTGCCTCTGGTCAGGGAAAGTACAACGATGAAAATTTTTACATTATGAATTCTAACCATCCTATTACAGTCAAAGAGACAAATGAAACCTTAGTTACTGTTTATAATACAACAATAACAACGGGTGAAATTTCGATTATAAAAGGATACCCTGGTATTGCACCTAAGAATGAAATTGTCAGTCTTGCTCGAAGAACAGTCCAACATGTAAATGAAAGGACTTTAGTAGTAGTAGAAAAAGGAAACCTAGCTTGGAACAGAACAGCTCCAGAAAGGAGAGCGTTTTGGGGAGCAACTCAAGGTGACATTCTTAATCAAAACGGGTGGGACTTGTGGAACAGAACTTTAAGTTGGATCTTATACGATGATATCAATGGTAGTGCTACTATTACCGTCAATGTCAAAGATTTAGACAATAAAGATGTTCCTAATGCCAAGGTAAACCTCACAGATACCTACAATCCTGGGATAAATTTTAGCCAAAATACTACAGCTGAAGGTCAATCTACATTCACAAAAATTCCGTATGGTTCTTATAATCTGACTGTTGAATTTGAAGACTCAATAAATGACACATTATCGTTCCTTAATATTACGGGAGAACACACCTACAATACATCCGCAATTTTTAATTTCATTGTTAGAATCAATGAATACATTGATAACGATCCTCCAGTTATCTCAGAAATAGGTTTTATTTCTTCAAATAGAACTTTTCATGCAAAAGTCTCTGATATCAGCACTATAGCTATAGTGAACCTTAGTGTAACAGCTAGCAATAGTTCATCTTTTTATAGATCAGAAAACTACACTATGGTCACAATGGACGGGACGTATTACTATAATGACACAGCAGCACAAGATTTGAGTGCAGTTAATGTGACCTATAACATCACAGCACTTGACGTTGCGGATAACATACAAGTATCTGAAGAATTTCGTTTTTTATTAGGGGACATTACACCACCAACAATCAATGAATATAACGTGACAGATTACGAGAATGGCACTTTACAGTTTTATGCTAACATAACTGATGATCAAAGTGATGTTCAGGATCCCGTATTTTTGAAAATTAATGAAACTACTGTTGAAATGCATTTGAATGTCTTTGGTTACTGGATCTACCGTGTTCAAGCGTACTACGGAGTAACTTTGAATTATACTATTTGGTCAGCTTATGATAGCGTTGGTAATGAAAATGGTTCAAGAATAAACATCTTAACACCCGCTTTTGGTTTGGTCACTCCAAAAGACACTGTTGATCCTCATATATGGGGAGTAAGCGATTCGTTTGACATTCATGAAAATGGTTACGTCGAATTCAAAGTCTATGTTGATGATTGGAATGATTATCAGAGTGGTATCAACACAAGTACGATTTTATTGACTCTTTCGGTGAATGGGGCCAATTTTTCCTATAATATGATTGCTATTGGTATATCTGAATACTATTTTGATTTCATTTTTAATTTTGAAGATATTGTTTACTTCTGGATTAATGCAACTGATTTTGCTGGAAATACAAACCCAGGATTCCTACACGGATCTTTCCTCATAGATGATAACGCTATACCAAGCGTAACTTGGTGGGCCGAGGAATGGGGGAATGGTACAGTAGATTTTCATGCAAAAGTCATTGACTGGCCAAATAATGAGACCACTACTTTTCTGTCTTACACACAAAACTACTTTGATTTGCCTTGGCCAAACATTACCATGACACGGACTTCAGAAACCCAGTTCAGGTCTCGCGTTTTTAATGACAGATTTCTTCTCCAAAACCTCTGGTTTTATGCAACAGCCGTTGATTCCCTTGAAAATTCGAATGAACCGACACCCGATCAAGCTTTGAGTATCACAGTGACCGATAAAGTCCCACCAACCATTACTTTCGCAGTTGAGAATTCAATCCAGAATGATGGTGAAATAACAGTTGTAGCTTATGCGACTGACCCGTTCAGTTTCTTGAGTTTTATTAACAATACATTCTATATTAATATGAGCTTTGATTCAACCTCCATTAACACTATTATGGAATACGAATCCTTCTATCATTACTGGTTTAAAACCTATAGTTTTCCATTTGGAGAAGAAGTAACTAT
>JAEOTY010000256.1 GCA_016839625.1 Candidatus Hodarchaeota archaeon | reverse complement strand
GGAATGTATTTTTCCCAAAGAGTTCGCCTATTTGTGAACGCAGTGACATAAAATAAACTCATTTCAAGAGATAATATTGAGTATGCAATACCAACAACCCTTTTAATTATAAATATAGTTGTATCAGGTTCTTCTGAAAGAACTACCATTAACCCAATAATCAGAAAATAGAGGATCATACCTAGACTTAGCATACCGAGATGAAAAATCGATTCTTCACGAAATTTTCTCCAAATTTTAAAAAATTTGATTGCAGCATAAAGAAATAAGCCCGCAAATAAGATAAGGCTAATCATTGCACTCAAACGGAGTAATATGTCAATCATTTGCGATCACCTATTATTTCTTTAGTTATATTTTCTGCATAATCTCGTACCCATTCCTGAAGCTTATCCTGAAGTACATGAGCACAGAGTACAGAAGGACGTAGTTTTATAACCTCTGACAACCTTTCAATTTCATGCAATACCTCTAGGGGTAAGCGTACAGTAATCGTTGATGTGCGCATGTAGAGCATCCTCTGAAATGACATATAAGGGGTTGTGCACAGTGTACACGAGAATATTTAATATTCATTTGCGTAAAATAATACGGTCCTCTCCGAAGTGGATCTGAACCCTAAAAAAGTCAAATTTTATATAAATGTAGAAAGATCTTTGAAAGAATGCAATTAGGTGTTTAATATGTCAACGGAACGAATTAATTATGAAATCAGTCCAATTGGGCCTCGTTTAATCGCCCTTGTTATCGATCTTGCAGTTGTTGTGATTCTAGCTGTGATATTCACGTTTTTAGGCCAAATCGATTGGTATGTTTTGCAACAAATGCTTTCTCTAGATATTGAATATAGCGAGGTACTTCTACCTGTCTTTGTATTTATGATCATCTTCAGCCTACTTGTTTATTTCATTCTGGTTCCTAGTTTTACAAATGGCCAGACCGTAGGAAAAATGATATTGGGTCTTAATGTAGTCTATGACGACAATTCTAGTACCAAAAGGAAGTTTGGGACACATTTTAAGCGATTATTCTTCATGCGAGGTGGGACCAAAGTCGTTAAAGTCGTAGATAAACGGCCCGAGGGTCTTTAATTCCACTATTTAATTATCGGGGAGTCTCACTCCTCTCTTTTCTTGTTTTAGAATCGTTACTAAGCAGTGTCAAGGAATTACCAATATAGTTCTGAAGCAGGAGTGAACGTTTGTGTATAGTCCTCTGCTATAATGCCATCAGATAACCGAATCACTCTATCTCCCAATGGACAAATTGCTTCATTATGGGTGACAATGAATACTGTGCGATTTTGCTCCTTCCCAGTCATCGCTTCCATTATTTCTAAAACTTGTCTACCGATCTTGAAATCCAAGTTTCCAGTTGGTTCATCGGCAAGTAAGATTTCAGGTTCTTTTGCAAGTGCTCTTGCAATAGCAACTCGCTGTTGTTCTCCACCACTTAATTGGGCTGGAAAATGATCGATCCGATCTCGAAGTCCAACTCTAGCAAGATAATCAATGGCTTTCCTACGGATCATTTTGGAATCAAAAGAAACATCGCCATTAGATCCCGTTTTCACACCAATTAGTTCTAAGGCATACTCAACATTTTCTAGAGCTGTTAACCGTGAAATAAGGTTAAAAAATTGGAATACTACCCCAACTTTCTTTTTTCTATATGTTGTTAACCATTTAGCTGACAATGTTGAAACAGGAATCTCACCCACTGTTACTTTACCAGATGTAGGGATATCCAATCCTCCTATTATATTTAGAAGTGTTGTTTTACCAGATCCAGAAGGGCCAAAAATAACGACCAATTCGCCACGATCTATTCCAAGATTAATTCCATTCAAAGCTGGAATTGTGGTTTCTCCTAAAGTGTAATCCTTACGAACATCCTTCAATGTGATTAGAGCCATGTTTATTCCTCCTAAACAACACGCTCCTTGGTCGCTTCTGCCAAATTTAAACCCAAAGCTCTTCTCAAGGGGAAGAATTCCGCAATTAATACACCTATAAAGGTTAAAATAAAACTCATAGCCATAGTAAAGCCACTAATAAAGAGTTTTATTCGGAAAAATTCCATATCAAGGACTACAGCCATGAAGAACCATAGCAAGATCCAACCAAAGATGAGGCCAAAGAAAGTACCGATAATTGTAATCAGGAGGTTTTCCACCGTAACATTTCTTACTATCTTTCGATTTTGGGTACCTATTGTTAAAAGAGTAGCAAGTTCTCGTTGTTGTTCTTGTAAGTTAATATATACAGTATTATATACCATTGCTATAGCCAACAGAACTGCAAAAATGGCAACGGCATACATAATCACATAGAGCAGATCTAACAACGCCAATAAATCAGTTGACTGCTCAGCTCTGGTGTAGATGTTTCGGACGTTATAACTGTACGATGAGTAGATATCGGATCTTACTCGTTCTAAATTATCCGATGTAGGGTCATTTAATTCTATTAATATCGTATTAGCTGGCGATCCAGGAAAATTGCTTTCGGAGACCAAACGTTCTAATCCCACATAAGCTACAAGCCCATTAAATTCGTCTACTATCCCAGAAACGTGAAATGAGACATTAACCATTTCAAAATGAGCTCTTAGGGGAGCAGTACTGACTAGTTTTGTTAAGCGAGGTAATTCTAGGAAAACTTCGTCTCCTATTGTAACATGAACCTTTTCAGCGATCGGAACAGTAAGAATTATTCCATTTGGATCATACTTTCCATTTTTTGACGTAAAGTCAAAAACATGGCCTGTATAGCCATTCATTTCGTTAATACCAATCAATTGAACAGTCTTACTATTTATAGATTTAGTCGATGTAATAGTAGCCCCGGAAAGCAAATGGTAAGTTGTATTTTGGACTCCTTCGATGCTTCTAATGCTTGAAGCGATCTCTGAGGTGTTGGTAGGAACTTCGTTAAAATCAACACGTAAATTCCAATCTTCAGCAACAGTATAATGGTAATTGAGGGCATAATCCATGGATTCAATCATCCCCCAACTCATACTAATCAAGGAGACGGAAATTATCACTGCAAACACAGATGAAAATGTTCTTCGTTTGCTGCGGAAGAAGTTTCTAAGGGGTAATCGTAATCCAGTTACTCGGAAGTTTATATGAAATTTTTTGAGAAAACGCTCAACTCGGGGAACCCTCCCAGTTGTGATATGGAGTGAAGGATCAAAACGAAGGCTTTCTGCAGGAAGAGGTTGAATTGCTCCCTTTACTGGAAAATAACCTCCAATTAGACCAGTCAAAATACCAAGAATTATACCTATTAGAGCGAGAGGCCATTCAAAAGTGACCTTCGCAGGAAAAGGAATAGTAGCCATATGAACGTACATCGGACTAAAGGCTCCCGAAAACACAACTCCTAAGATAGTTCCTAATATTGTTCCGAATATTGACACAACAAGAGCAATTCCCAAATATTGCATTATTATCGTGTTTCTGCTATAACCTAACGCTTGAGCAACTCCAATGTCTTTTCTTTCAGAAACTACCATTCTTCCTAATAAGATATAGAGTCCACCCACCGCCATCCCTAGTATAACAATGGGTAAAGCAACCCCCATTTCTCTTGCTTCTTCAATATCAAGCCTCAGAAGATAGTATGATACCTGATTATTGATATCTATTGGTTCTCCTAGCTTTAAATCATGAATTTCTTCAAGATAATCCTTTAAGTCCTCTGCGACCTGTTCTCGTTTGGAAGAAGAAAGACCAGATTCAAGCTTCACTGAAATCTCATTTACTTTATTTAGAACACCTAGAAGTGCTTGGCCAGTTCTGAGAGGCATGAAAATAACCCCAAAACGACGTGGACTGGGTAAAAGATCCGCATAAGAGCCCATATTCATTAAATATTCTGGTGATGCGATGATTGACAAGACTTGAAATGGAATATCGTTGTCTCCGACTGCGATAAACTCTTTGGGTTCCAATTTCCAGTATTCTGCGAGGTGAGCATCCACCAGACAAACATTACGATAACGACTGGTGATGGTTAAATCATTACCCTCTAAAACCTTGTATCCGTTAACAGATGGTTGAGAACGAAGATTTTTATCAGCATCAGTAGTATTAAAAGCGATAATACGGCCATTTTGTTTATTACCTCTGATTCTAAATGCAGTGTCATAAACTATCCTCAATTCAAAGCTTTCTACTGAGGACCCTTTCTCTGAATTTTTAAACTCATTTATGAAACTCGTTAAGTTATTATAATCTATCCAAGCATCGCTCCCCGAACCTCCAGGATTAGCTGTTTGAACAGTAAAACTAGCCATCTTATGCTCTCTAAACGCGGTCTTATACGTATTATCCATGTGTATGAATGCGGTTAGAAACAGATTAAAAGATGCAATTCCAACAGAAATTACCAATGCGATTGCAAATAGACGTACTTTATTAGCACCAATTGCTCGATATATGTTCTTAATTGTTTTTGCCATACAATCACCCTATTACCAGGATATAACCTCCGCATTCGTTGGTTCTTGCTTGATAATAGTATCTACCTCACCTGATCTTAAGCGAATGACCAAATTGCCTATTTGGGCTATCTTTTGATTATGAGTAACGAGAATTACCAGTATTTCAGGATGCTCTTTTATTAACCATTGGATTATTGATAACACGTGCCTTCCTTCTTTGACAGATAGTTCACCTGTTGGTTCATCACACAATAAAATCTTTGGTTCTTTTGCAAATGCTCTTGCTGCAGCTACTCGTTGCTGTTCTCCTCCACTCAGTTGTGATGGAAAATAATTTCGTTTTTCATATAATCCTACAGCTTTCAGATATTCCTCAGCTTTTGCAGCAACTTCATCCCTCGATTTCTTCCCTACTAGCTCTACTGCATATTCCACATTTTCTTGAGCATTATAGACTGGTAATAAGTTGAAGAATTGAAATATGAACCCACAAGTGTTACGCCTATATTTTGCAAGTTTGCGTCTATTAAATTTTGTAATATCCACACCATCGACCAGAATGGCGCCCTTACAACGATCTATACCCCCAATAACGTTAAGTAAAGTAGTTTTACCTGAACCAGATGGACCTAAGACAACGACAAGTTGTCCACTAACTAAATTTAGAGATACATTCTTTAAAGCATATATTTGTTGATTTCCCATTTGATAAACTCTCTCCACATTTTCTAGCTTGACAAATCCGTCAATCTGATCCAAAGAAACTTGTTCAGCTTTAGCTTCTGGAATTCTTATAGCTATCTGTTCTGGTTGTATACTAATTACTTTGTTAAGAGAGGTACTTATTGGGATTTTTTTTTTTCAGCGATCTCTTTCATTTTAGCTAAAAGATGTGTAGATAACGTTGATACAACGTCTTTACCAGGATTCATCACCGTGGCAAGAAGGATTTCATTCCGCACATAAACATCATATTCTTTGTCCAAATTGGCAACTGATTGCATAACTTCTAATGCCTCATCATTATCAACAAGTGAACTCATCTTGAAGGCGTTAGATTGAGCCCCAAAAACTCTTCCTAGAGCTTGGAATGGTTTTTCTCCTGGTAATGCTGAAAAAAACTGACGAAGGGGTGATTCGTTGCCTATTTCACAAAATTTGTTCGGAGAATCCTTCAAATGGTCTGGTAAAGGAAAAAAGGATAAAACACCTAGATTTTCAACTTTATCTAGGATTTGTTCAATTGTTAAAAAGTCGTGTTCCATTACAAAAAACATTCTTGAAGTTACTCTCTCAAGACTAACATGTATATCATGAGCAAATCCAGCTAAGAGGACAAGGGCAGAACGAATTCCTTCAACTGATTTTGGAAGAAGAAATAAAGACTGAGAAGGAAAATTTATGACCCTATTGAAGCAATCAAGTTGTGGAATCGTGGCATCTTCGATTTTACCGCTTAAAAATTCTTCCATTAGACTTAAAACAATTTCCATACATGGATAAACCCTAATAACACTAGCATCGAGAGGAACGAGCACTACTGCTACGAGTGAAGGGAATTCGGGTTTTTGAGAAGCATAAAATATCATTCTGTGGTGCTGAAAACGAATATATCGAATAGGGTCCCCTTTCATGATTTTTTGAGTAAATAGGGTTAGCATATTAGCGAGGGTAGCAGAAATCTCTGGTCGTCGCGTTAATCTTCCCACTCCAGACCTGAATATGATTCTATCCTGATTAACAATTAAGATATCCGAAGGTGGATCTCTATAGCTCATTTTGACACAACCCTTTTTGTTTACTGTTCACCTTGAACTCCATTCAATGTCTTTTTTACTGATTTTTTTCTCATTAATAACAAGTAGCGTAGAAAAAATAATCCTAACAAAATCCCACTATATTCAAATGATGGTATTTGTCCTCCTCCAGGTATTACAGATGTAAAACTCGTGGTTTCATCAGTTTTTATCAATGCAAACAACGTTGTATTCCCTTCATGTGTTGCTTGCCAGCTGTGAGAAACAGCATTATAAGATGTATCTAAGATAAGCCATTTATTTTCTTGGTTGTCCCAATATGCCCATTTATATACTTCTATTGAGGAATCTATTACACTACTCAAATCATTCAAAGGAAAAGTAAAGGTCATAAACAGGATATCTTCTGGGACATCACAAGTGAATTTGATGACATAAAGCATGGTGTTAATCCTTGTAGGAGGGGAAGACTCAGGTAAGACTGTCAGATTAAACGTCTGATTTGTTTTCGATACAAGGGTTACTTGGAACCACAATTTGCCTGTTGTATCAACTATATTTAATGTATTCGGAGAATCAACTTTAAGATCCCAGTTCCAATCAAATGCAGATGTGTGAATTGAGAAAATCAATGTTGTTTCGTTAGTGTTATTTGCTTCATCCGTCGCCGATATTACTAATCTATAGCTCCCATTCGCAAGGTCTGAAAATGATAAAGTATGATTCATTCCTGTTTCTGCAATTATACTACCATTTTCACTAATTGGTTCTAACGAATAAGTTAAATTTGATCGTTCAGAAACTGAAACCCTGATATCCACTTTTCCTTTTATATCGGAGTTATTAATAAAATCATCAATTGAAATACTAGGTGGAGAATTGTCCACTCTGAAAACAAAACGGTTATACGTCCAGATGCCTGCAGGACTTTTTACAAAAATGTTTAAAATTTGTAACGTCTCTAAAGTTGAATTAGCAATATCAATAGCTGTTCCCTCATTTACTGTTGTATTAGAAGAACTCCCATTCCAATAAAAGATAACCGATCCATTTCCAGACGAAACAGCTAATTGAATTTGACTTGATCCTTTGATACTACTATCGTTTTGATAATTAAGCAACGAAATCCCAGGTTGACTATTATCAGTAGTAAAAACAAAATAGTAAAGCATACTAAATCCTAAATTATCAACAGTAGTTATATATAG
>JAEOTY010000255.1 GCA_016839625.1 Candidatus Hodarchaeota archaeon | reverse complement strand
CTCGATCAAAACGACCCCCTCGTCGAATAGCTGGATCCAAAGCATTCACGCGATTAGTTGCGCCAATTACGACAACATCTCCACGATCGCTTAATCCATCCATATTCGACAAAAGCTGAGCAACTACGCGTCGTTCTACTTCTCCAGTGACTTCTGATCTCTTAGGAGCAATCGAATCAATTTCATCAATGAAGATAATACTCGGCGCATTTTCCTTAGCGTCATCGAATATTTGACGTATCCTTTGTTCACTTTCACCATAAAATTTTGACATAAATTCAGGACCAGAGACAGATATGAAATTTGATTCGGTCTCTGTTGCTACAGCTTTAGCCAACAAGGTTTTACCAGTACCTGGAGGTCCGTGTAGTAATACCCCTCTTGGAGGGGTGATTCCTAGCCTCTTGAACAGTTCAGGATGTCTCATCGGAAGTTCAATCATTTCTCGGACTTTCTGGATTTCATCATTGAGCCCTCCAATATCCTCATATCTTATCCTTTGGAAAGTTTCTTGCTGCACATCTTTAACAGGAGTTTGAGAAATGGTTACTCCAGTAGTATCCTGCATTATCACTGCTCCACTGCTTGGAGAAATTTTTGAAACCACAAGTATGATACGTTGGTTATAAACAGGAATTTCAATGAAATCTCCTTTGGTTAAAACCCGCCCCATCAAAATATGTTTGACATGCCTTTCTCCTCCTTGAATGCGGAGATTCTGAATAGGAGCAAGTTCAATACGAGTAGCTGCTTTGGGTTCGATTGGTAAAAGCGAAATAGTGTCATCAATTCCAACCCCAGCGTTTCGACGTGTACTCCCATCAATTCGGGCAATTCCCGTATTCCGATCTTGAGGGTATCCTGGCCAATAAATAGCAGCAGTCCGTCGTTTACCCATTATTTGAAGAGCATCACCTGCAGATAAATTTAATTCGTCTGCAATTTCGGGATCTAACCGAATGATCCCCCGCCCCACGTCGCGTGCAACGGCCTCTCTTACTTTACATTCATATTTTTCGTCAGTCATATATTTCCACTCCATTAGAAAAATAAATCAGAAATTTTCGTATTAGACTTACTCAACATCGACCTTTGTTTTAGGAATTTGATCAGTGTACGGAGCAGTAATGGTCAATATACCCGCCTTAAGGTGAGCTTTCACTTCTTCTGACCGAATTGGCCTCTTAAAATACATATGATGTTTATACTGTTTATCAAATTCCGCGCTTTTTGCTGAAATCCATAATTCTTCATTTGTTGTCTCGAGATTGATTTCACCTTTTGATATTCCTGGCAATTCCATTGTGACGGTATAGCCTTCCTCATCCCGACTGATTTGTGTATAAGGCCTATAAGAACCACGGTGGAACTTTTTTTCATGGTGTCCGAAAAATGGCCCTTTATCAAAGAAGGGTTTCATTCCTCGAAAATTTTTCATGAAGACATGGAAAGGGGGAAAATCACAAAAGAAATTGAAATCTTTTTCATCATCATGTTTATCAGTTTTATCATTCATAATTTTTACGCCCTTAATTGAGTTTAATGTCTTAATTTCAGATATTATTCTCAATTTATTTTATTCCTAATTTCAGTTCGACAATATTCACACCATGTTTATAAATTTTATGCTAGGTGATTAACACCTATTTATACATTCTTTAGTTATTATAAATTAATTAAAGGGTTTTAATAATTATTCACAAAAGCGAAAACTCTTCTTCTAGCTCTATCTCGGTTACCTCTTCCAATTCACCTTCCGTTAGCAATTCGGCGAATTTAGGAAGATCATAGAACTCGTTATTGATGAACTCATTGAGTTCACCTCACAAGAAAATCTTATCTTCTGTTGATTCGCTATTTCACTCCCAAATTCTCTTTTCAATAATAGGAAATAAGCACCTTGTAGTATCAAGAGTAACCGAGTTGGTCATATTGGTTAAACTGCCATAATAGATAAATTTTTGATTTTTCTTGGAAGTACCTGTGAAATCATCATGAATCGTAGGTATGATGCTCAGCTAGATTTGGCCCTTACGGAAGTTGAGCTGAATCAATTAGCTGACCGTGCTTTGATCCTACTGTCCTTTAAAGAGACAGACACACAAAACCTGCGATTCATTATGAATTTACTTGGTATTAGGACACTCAAAGAAAAACTAGCCGTTTTACAAGAGATTTTCTGGCTCATCAGGAAAGGGTTTGTATATGTCCCTGAAGGTCTCCCTCAATTAATTGATTTTAGGTCTCTTTTGACGCCTGAAGCCCTCCGTGAGGTTGAAGACATTGATTTGTGTCTTCTGTGTCCCCACGAGAAACTGATCCAAGAAATTCAACGGGAAATCGACAAAGCAAGGCTGAGACACGGTAGCCAGTAAGCAAACTCCATTCAAGGTAAATTCAACGATTAGTATAAGTTCGCTATTAACCTTATATAGTAGAAAACTTCAGAAATACAAGATTGGAGAAGGTGAAATATGGAAAATCCTTGTGTGAAATGTGGTCTTGAAGTTGATCCACAGGATTCATTCTGCCCTAACTGCGGATTTCAACAAGATCGATTAGAAAAAAGGGAGGATTCTAGGGATAAATCGGGAGATTTAGACAGAGTGACTATAGCTACCCCACTAACTCGTCCAAGAAAGTTTTATCGAAGTAGAGAAGATAGGAAGATAGCGGGGGTTTGCGGAGGTCTAGGAGAATATTTCAATGTTGATCCCAGCCTCATTAGAATTGGCTCTCTCGTCTTACTAATAAGTGGAGGTATATTTGTTCTTTTCGGAAGTGGGATGGGGTTTTTCCTTAATTTTACTTTGTCACTTCTCTATTTTAGTTTCACCCTCGCTTTCGAGGAAAATCCTCATCAAAGACCTAAAGTGAAAGGAAATTAGAGTATTCGGGTTCATCTTCTAAATTCTTAAAAACCATGGAAAAACTCTGGTTAATATTCTTAAACTAAAGACAGTCTAAATTTTCATCGTTTCATCCATTTGAGTAAAACAAACAATGCTGCTGAAACAATCACAAGTAGAATAATGATAAGTGAGTATTTTACCCATTCCATTATGTTAAACTCATCATGTAAGACTGTAACCCAGACAAGATCTCGATATGCATGATGTTGAGACTGGATAACAAGAGTGATATTGTTTTTTCCAAGAGTCAAATTTTCCAAAAAGGCACTAATGATGACACCAGATTGGTTAAATATGATAGTTTTTCCGTTTGCCAAAACTATTATGTCAACACCCTCCGAAGGAGCGATACGCCAAGTCAAGTTCTCAGTTGGTAGATCTGACTGCCAAAGAGTGAGATCTTGAGGATGGGTACTGATGATGCAGGTCTCTTGGAAGATAAAATCCAGTGATAGGAGCGGGGCGCCATCATACAGGCCGTAGTTAGGACAAACAACGAATTTTGTGTCTCCAATGAGATTTTCATCTTCATCTTGACCGTTATATTCTTCCCAATAATTTCCAATTAGCCCATTATCAAAATATACCTTGTAAAATGAGTAAGGCTGTCCAGGCGTCCCCCATGATGTTGCTCCCCCCTTGCAATTAAGAAAAGCATTTTGATAAATTAAAGTATTAATTAATCCTCCCCAAGCGTTTCCAGATTCGGAAACACGGGGTTTTCCTACTATTCCTGCTCCCTCGGTATTATTTATGATGTTTTTTTGAATGATGACATCTTCAGTCACTCCCAATATGTAAATTCCATCTTTCTCACAATAAGAAATGTTATTTCCGATTATTTTAAATTGTGGGGGGATGATATTCATTCTCAAATCTTGACGGACGATTCCTGTTCCTATATGATTGATACTATTATTCCTGATTTCAACATCAGAATACTTAAAGTCTATGCAAACATCCTTCAGATCAGTAAAATTGTTTCCTATGATAGTAGCGTTGGAAAAGCTATCTCGGATGAAAATTCCTTTTCCCGTACCATTATAAATCTGATTCTTTTCAATTTGTGCGTTTTTAGCATCATTTTCAAACCACTGAAACTCTGATCCTCCTAGAATGATACCGGTAAGTCCAAAATGTTCAATTATGTTACCAGAAATAAGTGAGTCATTTGTTTCAACAAAATTCAGAGGAGTAGATAATATATGCCTCAAACAACTATTTCTAATGGATATTTGCTCTGATTTCTTGAAAAAGATACCATCGAACTTATGATATTCAATGGAACTATTACTGATGCAAATATCAACAGATTCACGACCAATAACGCCGTACCAACTATTATTAAAGATTTGAATATTTTCAATTTGGATATTATAGCAATTTTCTAAAACTAGACCATCATAACCCCCAAGAATTGAACAGTTTTGAACAGTACCAGTTGTATTTTTCAGAAGAAATCCAGGGTTGTAATAATCATAACCTAACCCTTGAAAGGTGGAATTTCTTACTTTTATCGAATTACCGTTAAATTTTAAGTATGCTTGGCCTTCAGAGTTATTCAGATGAAAATATGCATCAAAAATGTCTAATCGTGAGTTTTCTTTTACTTCAAGCCCTACTGGAGTATTATTCAAAGAAATAAATGTAACTATACAGTTCATTATAATGAAATGGGTGAAAGAAGGGATTATCAATGTTTTATTCAGTTCAATGATGGTATTATTCCAAATAGTAATGTTCTCAAGAGAGTTGTTAGATTTAATGATCTTTTTATGTCCCTGTTCATAATTTTCTTTTAAGTATGAACCGAGTAAACGAAAATCTGGTGGATTCGCAACTTGACTGGTTAGTGGTTGAATAGAACCAATTAATAGAAAGAATATAGGGAATATACAGTGTTTCTTACTCATCTCTAATTGCTTCATTTAAATGCTTTAAATTAACTATATTAAGTCGGGATTTGTAGGATATTAATTCACACGTCGTTCTACTGAATTATTTCTTACTCGAGGCCAATTGACTGACTCACGAAGGCATTGATGTTCTTCCACAGTCGAGAATCTTTCAGTTAATTCATAATTACAAGATACGATTTTCAACTTTTTGATTTTCCATTGTTTTGTTCCACATTTCCATTCATTCTTGAATCCATAATTCCATTTCTACCACATCTATGAACGTTCCCTCATATCCATAGACTAATTTTCGATGGTAACCACACACTCGGAAACCAAGACTCTGATAGAAGCTTATTCCTTCTCCATTATTAGCCAATATGGAAAATCCCAAATGTTTGAATCCTTGTTTCTGACACCAGGGGAAGATTCCATTTTCCCATAAGGACCTACCGACTCTTTGTCTGCGAAAAGCAGGTATTACCCATGTACCAGTCTCTCCACAATGCTTGAGTCGCTCACTGTGACGATAACGCTGATTAATGGAAGCAAAACCAGCAAATGATCCTTTTTTGATTCGTGCGACAAACACTGCATCTCTGGGAGGAAGATTAGTAATGTACTTTCTTTCCTCGTTAGCTGTATACTCATTTAACACAGTTTTCTCCTCTGCTCGATATATTTGAATTAATGTTACAATATCCTGCGAATCTCTTATGGGGTCGGCTCTCGTAACTTGAATCATGATATCACACCTTGATCTTCAAGATGTTTCTCTAACTTGTTAATAATCCATGTGAGACTGAATGGTATGAACTCCTACACTAATTTGCTTATTCATAGAACTCATCTGAAAAGTCCTTGTTGAAATTGAAAACTCAATAGATATATTATAAAACTTAACATTTTGGCAATGTTGCTATTCTCATTTTGCCATGACAGACATAAATCTTCTATGATTATAGCAAGATGCCTGTAAAATTTTGTATTAAAAAGGAAGAAAAAATCAACAATGAAATTAAAAGGCGTTTATCATGGTTTTAAAGATCAAAGCCTGAAAGTTATAATACCCAAAAGGTCTACGCACGGAACCAGAACGTTTGTATTAATCGAAACTAGAGACTCGCAATTACCATAGTTTTTTTATGCCACAACGAATTCTGGAAGTCATTCAGGTTAGACTATTTCTTTTACATATTTTATATACTCTTCAATAGGGGTCTCCCAAGACTTAGCATCTCTGTTGTATGCTTTAAACAGATGGTGACGATCAGAAATGGTATATGGGACTACTTGCAGAAATGATGAAGAAAAAAATGGCTTTAGTAGTTCAATATTCTTAGTAAAACCGATAAAATCCTTTGAAGAAGCCCGAAATGTAATACAATACTTGGTCTTTGTTTCCATAAAAATATCAAGTTGATATGGTATTTCATAGAAGAAAGAAAGAATCCAATCACTTTGTTCATTTAACTCGAAGAAGAAATAAGTTAAATTCTCGTTATAATATGATTCTGGTGTAAAAGCCGAAATATATCCTTTTATTATGTTCTCTTTTTCTAATCTTCTGATCCTTCTCCTGACTTGACGTGTAGATAAATTTGATATCTCTCCCAACTGTTTTGGAGAAAAAAAATCCTTCTGCTTCATGCAACGCAATAAGATAATATCCTTGGAATCAAATTCAGCAATATCAGTTTCTTCATCCCAGTCATACTTCTCCTTCGTCTCCTTTTTTTTCATTCCTTGCCTTATTTTCTTCCCCCAGTCATCCCAATCCCATATCCATCCGTGCTTAGGATCAAAATAAGATAATTCTGGTTTAGTAACAACATAATTGGTAATATTAAAAAGAAAAAACTCAGAAATTATTCTTTTAGATTTTATTATTTTCATTATTTTCTCAGTATTCTTTGGGGAGGTTAATGAATAAATTGCATTGAATATAATACCTGTGAATTTTCCAAATGTTGAATTGATCCAATAGAAATAAGGGATAGCCTGAACTACTTCTTCTAGTAGTTTTTTATTCATTCCAACCTCTTGTACTAATACAATATGTTCTCCTAAACCT
>JAEOTY010000254.1 GCA_016839625.1 Candidatus Hodarchaeota archaeon | reverse complement strand
TTCGCACCCCCACATAGAAAAGACCATCGTATGAGGCATCACGTCTGACTCGTGCTCTAACCATTTCTTTACGTAAAAGATTTTCCATTATGAGTTCTCAACGACTGATAATTTTAAATATTGTGCTAATTTTCATGCAGGTAATTTATCCTACAAAGGTTCTCGATATTCTCATTAATTAACCTATATTTCATTCTTTTTAGCAATCTGAAACGGTAGTTTATCCCGAGAAAACGCTTTAATAACTAGTGTTGATATTAGAAGCAGGTGAGACATTATCCGAAAGTTCCCGAATAATACCAGTGTTGATTGAGAATGACCCTAAAATGGAGAAACAACAAGATTGGGGAAATGATTGCAAGAATATTTGATGAACAGAATTTTCTGAAAGTCTTTCTAATTTTCCTTGTTCCGACGCTGATAACTAGCTTACTTGGTTTGATCTTGTCCACTTTTCTTCCCAAAAACCTAAGAGAACAAGAAATCCCCTTTATTGTGATTCTTTTATCTACGATTATAATAGCGATCGTAGCTATGGTAATTTTAGGAGTTTTTTCTCACAACAGATCCCATTTTCGTTTGTCATTCTTGATGATTGTTCCAATTTTTATCACGATTATTCTTTCTTATTTTTACATAGAAATTGGAGGAGATGTGTTCAGTACATTCCTCATATTCCCTGCAGGTATTGTTTTTGTGTTACTGATTATTGCTTATACAATTTCTTCAATCCAAAAACCAATAAGCCTTCATAAACAAAATATTACTAGAGCGGCTTCAGGAAATTTGAGCATTCAAAGACAAAGTTTGAACTTGTATGGATCCGAATATCAAGAAGTGGAGAACTTATTTTCTTCAATGGTCAGTAACTTGTCAGAGATTCTTGGAACCGCTCAAATGACCGCAGATCACTTAGCTGCAACAGCCAGAGAGTTGGCTGCTTCATCAGAAGAAGCACGTATATCAACAGAAGAAGTACTATTCATAATCAAACAAATTAATTCAGGTGCCAAACAACAGTCAGAAATAGCTGAGACTACTATAAATCGAGTGAAAAAAATGTCCACTACTATTGATGATGCTTTAACAAACGTTAGAGAAACATCAGATACCATTCAAGACATTGCCAGGCAAACAAATATATTGTCTTTAAACGCTGCTATCGAAGCCGCGCGTGCTGGGGAATATGGCCGAGGATTTGCAGTAGTAGCTGACAACGTCAGACGCTTGTCTGGAAATTCAAAGGAAAGTGCTACAAATATAGGAGTAATCACTACTAATATCGTTTTAAACATCGAAAAATATGTAATTGGGATTCAAGAATCCGCTCAAGAAATTGTGTCAGTTGCCCGAGAATTCACTAATTCTACTAAAGAAATTTCTACTACTGTGGATGAAATGGCCACATCAGTTCTAGACGTTGCTCAATACTCCCACCAGCTCACTAAACTTGGTGAGAACCTCTCTGAAATAATTACTGGGTTCATGTTGGGAAAACCTAGAATCCGTACAATGTTCGAGACTCTTGAGGATGGATATTATGAGACAGATCTCCCAGGATATTTTACTTACATTAATCAATCAATGTCTCGTATTCTTGGATATACCAAAGAAGAACTCATTGGAATGAGATATAAAGAATATATGGATTCTATGAATGCAAAAGCAGTGTTCAAAGCATTTAATGAGGTTTACGAGACTGGAATACCAAAAGGACTCGTTGGTTATGATGTGATATGTAAAGATGGAACAATTAAATCAGTTGAAGTATCAGCATCATTAAGACTTGATCATGAAGGTAAGCGTGTCGGATTTAGGGGAATAATGCGCGAAATCATAAAAAGAAGGGATTAAAAAGGATTTCTCCTAGATTTTGGATATTAAGCAAGAGAAAAGGATCTTTATTGATGTCAAACTTGAGGAAAATTATTCAGTAAAGCATCACGTCGGAGACGTAATCTAACCATTTCTACATGTGAAAGTTTTTTCATTAAGAGAACTCCATAACTGGTTATTTTAAACATTGTGCTGATTTTCGTGCAAGTAATTCAGAATCAATGGAAATAAATAGCATGGTTCTAACATAAAGCTTTGAGGAGTGCCTTTTTCGATTGAAAGCGTTTTTTTGGGCTACTGAAACAGTGATGAGCTCGGGCTTCATCGTACTGATAACGATAAAGAGTAATTAACTGAGG
>JAEOTY010000253.1 GCA_016839625.1 Candidatus Hodarchaeota archaeon | reverse complement strand
ATTAATACACATTCTTAACATATCACAAAACCTCCAGGTGAATGTCAAAAATGGTTAGGAATAGGGATCTTAAGAACAAACGTTATCAAAGACAACTCTATGACTAGTAGATGAGTTATTAATGAGTCATCAATGGCACCAATAATCCAAAGAACTTTTAAAACAGAACCAATTCAGAAATAGAAGAAAATAATAAAAGAGTGTTTAAGAAAACGTTAAGAGGATCCTATCGATATTAATTTTCGTCAGACAACGTTTGTTTATTAAAAAGGAAATCAATCTACTAATTCTAATAATTCAAGATGTAATTGCATCACCTCAAGTTCAAATAACAGACTAGTAGATTTTACAACCCCTGATTCATTTCCAATTTTTTTAAAATAGTAGAGTGCTTCATCAACACAAGCAGCAGCAATAGCAATGTCCATTCTATTTTGATTCTGTATCAATCGATCCATAATCCATTCTGCTTGTTTTATTTCATCTTCTGCTAATCGCTCCATTGTGTTATTATCTAATATACTACCGTCTGATTTGTTCATTTACTCAACTTCAAACAATTTACGTGCTTTCTTCATCACAAGTAGCGGGTAGTGGTAGCCACATTCTCGTTGCTAAATAGATCGCTGATGAGCTTGATATCCTTTGACACTTCTTCGGAACTCATAGGAAACGATCATGGTTCAATCTGAACGAATCTCGTCATTCAATCTTTTGATGATTTCACTTGTTGATTACTGAAAGTTAACTGTTATTTGTGATTACAATTATCACATATTATTAGATTTTTCATTTATTCCGTGAAATTTTTCTCTCGAAATCTCATATGCTTTTCGAACTCTGATTTAAATTCCAGAGCAAGGTCTGTGAGTTGGTATAGAGCACCTATACTCTGAAATGGAGTCAAATTCTCAATCAATGTTCCATGCTCAAGTTGATCAATCACGCGAGAAATGTTCGAGAGGGGAATGCCAGTTTTCCGATTGATCTCGGATTGAGTTCGTGGATCAGTAAGTAATACTTGGTAAATGGCCCTACGATTTTTTCCTCTCAATATATAGGCCAATCGTTGTGCTTGAGTTGTCAATTTCATTCTTTTCTTACTTGTAAGGGTTCTTTCGTTCTTTGTATCAGTCTTTTTCATCATTCTAAAGAAGCCTCATCCATTGATTGAGATCATTTGTTATTGTCTTCAAGGACAATATCTATCTTTATACTCTACTAATAGAGTATTTAAGTGTATCTATACATGTACTTTATATAGATAGATAAACTTAATATAATCAATACCTTTAAAGCGGTACAGTAAGGAGAATAACCATATGGATAATGAAGAGAATAAACGGTTAGTTACTGTTTCCTTTCCCCGCGGACTATTGGAAGAGGTCGATAAAATCGTCAATAGGAAAAACACGAAATTTATGTCAAGAGCCGATTTTTGCCGCGCCGCAGTAAGAAAACTGATTGACGAGGAAAAAGGAATATTTAAGGGGTAAACAAGATAAAATTAGCAATCTTTCATCATATCATTTGCTATAGATAATCTCTGTTCTTTAATCAATTCATGCCGATCCTTGATTAGGGCGATGACTTCTTTTTTGTTTTTTGTTTTCTGAGCATCTTTCATCATTTTCTCGAAAAGAGCCTCCATCCAGCAGATATCTTCAAATTTCACATGTAGAGCCTTCTATTTTATTAATAGACACCCCCCTTTTTAACACCTTAATTCAGAGAGAGAAGTATGAAACTGACACAATTTGGTTCAATGAAAAGAATGAATGAAAATAGTGTTCTTAATTCCCAAATACTCATCTTTATCAGAGTAAATTTATCAGAGTAATTTCTAGTAATTTGTTTCATTCACGAAAGAGGGAAACTTCTTTGACTCACTCGGACGAATGATCTCTGGGGAAGATTTATCGTCAGGTAATCGTAATAACACTGGATATTCCAATTCAGCTTTTTTTCTTAGAAACCTTGCAGCTGCAATCAAAAGAGAAAAATAAAATAAAAGCCAGATCTGAGCGACCACTAAAGCGGACAGGAGGTTTCCTTTCGTTCTAAAGAAATTGTCCAAAAGAACTGTAAAAAATATCACAAGTCCCCAATACATACAGAATTTCGGGATAAGACCTTCAATGAGCATAGTATTGAAAATCATATCATAATCAGCAAAACTGGGCATGAGTGCATGAAAAAAAACAAGCGCAGCCCACATATGAATAACAACTCCCCCTAAACCTCCATTTTTCGCTAGGGGTAAAGTAATGACATAAAAAAAGAAGAAAGTTAAGGCAAATTTCCAAGGTGCCATTGCTACTTTGATGATATCGTCCAAGGTTTTACAGGAGAAGTAAATATTCGAACTTTCCCCTCGTGGACCTGATTCAAATCGGTTGTAGACACCTAATTCAATTGTTCTTCTTTTCTTTTCATCCATTGATTGATCTGTTAATGTAAACTTTTCATTCTCTCGCTCCTCCTCTATTTCGTCCTCTAATTCTCGTGCTGCTTGTGCGTGGAAATAGCTGTGGAATTTTGGGAAAGGAAATGTGCACCAATTAACAAAGGGTTTAAGGAACGGGAAAATTACTAGGAAGAGGTTCACAAGTAGGTAATCGAAGCAAATGAATAGCAATCCTTTGATTGGATCAATCAAATCAATCTGATTTGTGTACCATCCAATGGTAATAAGCAGAAACTGATAGATTTCTAGGAAAATTGACATAATGTATCAATGATGATTCCCATTCAGTCTTAAATATTCAAAAGCGAAACAATGTTTAAATAGAAAAACTTGATGAATTCTTTCACAACACAAAGTCAGTACACATTTTCGATTAAATTCGATCAACGAATAGTTAGATTCAATGTGAATCATGTCCAATTCTATACCCTTTTTGAATTTATAAGTCGATCATCCTATCATTCTATGAAAATGACTGGACAAACAATTACCAGAGGTTTAATTCAGGCTTACAATTTTTCTGTTTTAGGAAGGTCTGCTCTCCTAAAAAACAACAAACAAAAAGCCCTGAATTACTTTGAAAAGTCTAGAAATAGATTCAAGACTGAACTAAGCAAGGAAGGCCAATTAGACACAAGAGAATTATGGGAATCAGAACAATATCTAACGGAGCAAGAAATTAATAAACTAAAAACGAGTTTGGACGATAAAACAGCCCATCTAATGGAAACTGACAGAGATAATATGGATTTTAAAGAACAGATAATTCAGATGCGAGACGTTCAACCTAAAACTGGTGTCTGGCCCACTACAATTATTGGTTTGGATCATGTTAAAGGAACGTTGAATAGCGTTATTAATACCCCTTTAGAAAAATCTGAGAGTTGGAAGTCAAGTAACAAACCTCCTAGGCGGGTCTTGCTTTTCGGGCCACCAGGATGTGGAAAAACTCAAATTGCTAAAGCATTACCAGTGAAAACAGGACTACCACTTTATAATGTGACTTCAGGAAAAATTATTAGTAAATGGTTCGGAGAAAGTGAAAAAAAGATCGAACAATTATTTCAGAGAGCATATCAGGAACCAGAGGGTTGTATTCTTTTCTTTGATGAATTTGATGCCTTAGTGGGGAAAGTAAGAGACGAATCAAGTGCCATGGAACGGATCCGAATGGGGTTCCTAGCAGCTCTAGATGGATATAATGTTCCAACACCAAATAAAGTGGTAGTAATTGCCATAACAAATCGTCCTGATCGTTTAGAAGGCGCTATGATGCGAAGATTCGACAGACGGGTGTATGTACCTCCTCCTGGCTATTATGAAATCTATAATCTAATTGAATATTTCACTCGCAATATAAAATCACCTCTTGAACTGAGTTCAGCGGCGTGGCAGCATATCATTAGATCAATGCTTGGATTAACAGCAAAAGAAATCTCTGATATCGTTCACGGCGCTATCTGGAATTGTAGCATTACTAATGATCAAGAGACTACTGAGGTGTTTCTACGAAATCAAATCAAAGAACTACACTCCGATCTAACACCTTACTTTTGTACCTTTGAAGCAGTTGAACCCTCCGTGTATTTATTCCTTGACCACCAGTATGGTTTTCCTAAAACAAACCATAAACATTATTCTTGGGAAACAGCTTACATGAAACGCAAGCATGAATTAATTAAAAAACACCCCAAACCCCAGATTATTTATAGACGAAAATCAATGAGGCAAATGTAAGGAGAGCTCCAACTCTCAGCATTATTCTTCTATTGAATGTATTGTTTTTACGAGTAATTCATTATCGAATTGAACTTCCGCTTCAAAATCTTTAGGATCCTGATCAGTTTCTTCTATAGCTTCTAAATCCTCTTGAAGTTTAGGTGTTTCAGGGATAAAATCTATTTTTAGCCTTGGTTCAGTCGTAAGGTTACATTCTTCCTCAAGCTCTTCAAAAGTCAATTGTCTTGTTTGAACACCAGGAATTAACTCATGCAATGACGATTTGAAGTTCTCGAGGTGTTCATGGATATCCTGAAGGCAAATTCTTTGTTTGTTAAGAGGTAGAGTGTGCCATTTTCGGCCGATTTCACGACTATACTCTATTAAATAGATGGAACCTTTTTGTATTTCAAAATTTATTACTTTGAATTGGTCTTGTAATCGTATTATCCCCAAATAATTATTCTCGGTGGTTGTAGTAATGAATAACCATCCTGAATACGCTACAAAATTCTGACCGTCATCAACTAATAATGTGTTAGGTAAGGCTTCAGTTATATATACCTCTTGAAGACGATTCTCTCGTTTTTTTGGAAATTCTTCCTTGGTGATTTTATATCTGAGTATTAAACCACCAATCGTCCCCAATATAAGGTATGGGAAGAGCTCAATGAGAGTCAGCCTTCCTGACTTCAAAATCAATCCTAATACCAACCATAAAATGGTTGTATTTACAACAATCAAAATCCTATTATTCTTGCCTGACAATTCTTTCCTTCACCTGGAGAGAAATTTATTCTCATTTTTTCCAATTGAATCCATATTTCATTTTTCCTCTGTTATTTATTCGATAATTTTTGAATTTTTTTTCCTGTTTCAGACTCACGATGTTTGTAGATAACAATCAAGGGAACTCCAAAGAGAAATAGAGGTAATAGGATAGTCATAACTTCTGCTGGAATGGGATGGTCAGGAAAATTCAAAGTTCCATCAATGAGAGATGTTTCTGTTTGTTTTTCTGTTGTCATCACACAAATCTTAACAATATGCGGTAATTCGATACGAGAACCATTTGGTCTGAATTTAATTCCAATTTTCGTCAAATTTTTGTCCAATACCATTGCAATTTCATTTATTTCGTTGGACTCAGGCTGATTAATCATGGTTGTGCCTATAAGTTCAGGTGATTCAATTTGTAACTCTGTCTCAAGCTGAAGAACTGCTATTAATTTAGAATTCTGGGGTAATTTAGTGACATAGTATGAACCCAGGACTATACGATGGATAGGTTGGATTTTGGCTGGTAAACTAATATGAAAGGTCTCAGGAAAGATTAGTACTTCCAATTCAGGTATATTAAGCACATGTCGGATTTTTGTATCAATCACGCTGAATACTGCAGTGATTCCATCGAGACTGGGGTAATATTCAAGCGTCAAATTTACTTGGATTTTTGATAATGGAGCACTAGGCGGTGAAAACCCTTTGAGGGGGATAATTAAGTCAGATTCCTGTGAGAAATCATAATACACTTCAAAATTATTTTCAACCCTGTTAAATACTCGTTCCCACTCGTTCTCACCATGATTAATCTGTGCAGAGATCTTTTTTAATTCATCACCAGAGTTTTGAACCTTTAAAGCTACAAGGACTGTAAAAACAGAGCTTTCAAGTTCGATAAATCGCGAATCAAAGCTCAAAGATCTGAATTGTTCAGATATTTCAATCTCTTGGAGAATTCCTAAATCTACATCAATAACTTGTGATAGTTGGTTTTGTCCAGTTGCAACTGTGGGATTAAGACTCTGATAACCCACAAATCCATTTGAATTGATAATAACAAATAATAGAAAGAGACTCATTACTTTCCCATTTTGGATCCATTTTATCCTGTAAGTGTCCAAAAAAATACCCTCAATTAGTAAATTCATTCAAAATATTCCAGAGAAACATGATTTCAGACGGGTCATGCCATAATTCATAGACCAGCTGGAAACAGTAGAGACCTATTATTATCTTACAAATCAACCCCGTTCTGCGATTTGCCTCGAAACTTTCTCGTGAAAAATTCATTATGTTTAACCGCCTTCGAGGTTTAGTTGTGTCATTAAAACGATAATTCTTGGTTTGATCCTGGCAAAATAAAGTCGGGATGGTTCCAATTGGAATACCTTCACTATTCAGCATATCTAGTAATAGATGAGACCCATAAGATAACAGGAATGTTTTGGTAAGTAGAAAATACAGCCCATAATAACTGGTCCCAATAGTAATATATGATAATAAAGCAACTAATACAAAAAAAGCTGCAGGGTGGTGAGTAATCGGATGTCGGCATCTTTCTGTGCATGTTTTCGTTTTTCGATCCAGACAAAAGAATTTATCCAGTTTATTCGGGGCAATTGCTACCAAACTGACAAAAAAAGCGAGTGGTAAAAGAATAATCTGTTCTACGACTGAGACTTGGCTTATAAATATACCCTCAATCAAGATTACAGCTATTGAAAAATAATAATGTGTGAGGTTCCTCATTTTACCTCTTTCCTCTTTTTCATCATTTGATTGACTCGTTGAGTTTTTATATTCAAAAGCCTCTCAGTGAAATTTCTCTGATTTTGATTATTTAAGGGAGAAACAACAATCAGTTATTGGAGATGAACATGTCATCATCAGCAAAACTCCGAGGATTAAGGGATACTTGTCTCTACCAAGACGATGTACTGCTCCTTACAACTGAAAGACCCGAAACTCCAGCCCTGAAAGAAGTAGGTATGGTTTCAGTTATCGCCATGAAGATCCGCTTTACTACTAGTTCACCCCTTATCAGAAAAGTCATTGAAAATAACCACGGTGTCTCTGTGTGGAGAGTACATCGAATTGAAAAGACTGTGAAGAAAAATCATGAAATCCCTGAGGAGGAGATCTTCACTTATCATTTTCTAGTAATCAAGGAATCTTTTCGTGCCTATGGCACCGCTTCCGAGGTTTTCTTTGAAAAAACTTGCGAGAAGTTAAAAACAAAAAGAACCAGGGTAATTAGTTCGATTTCCAACGGTTTTGATTGCACAATCTTGGAAAAAGAGAAATTAAAAGAAGTTTATCTTAACAAAAAACTTGTTAAAGAAGGTCGGGTAAAAGTTCCATTTGACATTGAGTTTATTCGAGCTATCACAGAATTGGATCGAGTACCAAAAAGAGTTGTTCCTCCCCTTCCCTACAGCAGTTTACCAGTAAAAATTCCTTTAGGAAGACTCTTTATCAATTCCCAAAAGATCGTAGGACTCAACAAGTTATCAAAAGTCACTGTTTTTGGTGGTTCAGATCGTTCCCTTCTAATTGGTTCACTTCAGTTTTTCATTAAGTCTCTTGCAGGCTCAGATAGAAAAATCCTGGTTTTAGATATTGGCAATGAATTAGGGGGGTTATCAGAGGGATTACTTCAGACAGAAAACGTTGTTTTTCCAGTTACTATTTGGAAGCTTGGCGAGAATTTCTTTCTCAATCTATGCTCTGTGGAAATACCAGCTGATCTGAATGAACCAGATAGTCAATTAACCTACTTAACAAATGTTCTCTCCTATATCCTAGCATTTGGAAGTGAGAATTACAGATTTTTAGGAGATATCCCCCAGCTACGACTCAAACTAGCCAATGCTCTAAAAAAGCTTCCTGCTGAAGATTACTCCTTATATAATATTGCTCAGTCCGAAGAATTCTCTGAACTATTAGATATTGACCAGGTCACTTCAGAACGCCTTGTTGCCGAGCTTAAATTGTTCACAAGTTTTCCAGAGTTGAATTTTACACGCTTTAACCAAGATTATAACGCTAAAATTGGTATGACTAAAGGGATTACTGTTATCCGATTTCCTTATCAAAGCGTTGTCATCAAGCGAGTAATATCCGCATTTTTACTCCAAAAAGTTGCATTAAGATGTGATCACAAAACCATTGTCATAATAACTGATGCAGAACAGCTTTTCTCAACAGTCCTAAATAATAATGATAGTATACGAGTCTTTGAAGAAGCAGTTGGTCAATACTATAAGAAGATACTTCAATCAGGTCAATTAGTTCTCTCAACCTATTCTATAAGGAATCTCTCTTTTCTAATTCAAAAAGACATTAACACGGGTATCTTCTTTAAATTTATCAATGTTGAAGATCGTGAATGGATTTCTTCGAGATACGCCCTTGAGCAGAAGCTAGACGATGTTAATGCCTTTTTACAGTCTATTGATGGCGAGGGACTTCTTTTTCGGGAGGATTCACCACATACCTGCGACCATTTCATTCCTTTTCTCTTGAATCCAGTCAATGACTTGCATTCAACTGAAGAAACAGTGATATCTACTCCATCCGTGGTTAATATTTCGGATGATCTTTTTGTTTTATTGATGACAGTTCTAGGTTTGATTCGAAAGGCCTCCCTTAAAGAAAATGAAGTGTTAAGGAATTTATATGCAGCAGGATTCATGAAAAACTATATTGAGCTTAACTGGCGTATGCTCCAACATTCTCCTTATTTGATTCTTTCGGACATAAATGGTAACCAAACTGTAACGATAACCCAGAAAGGAAAAGAATTTCATAATAATCTCGAACATATTATCTATCAATTACCTCCTGTTCTCGAATATGGACTTAAAGATTTCATTAATGTCCTAACCAACTTAAAAGAGCGTGGAGATACCCTTACAGATGATGACAGCGAGACTTGTCAACAGCTTGTTGATGATATTCACGAATTTGCTGGATCACTACTTAATGGTCATTTTCAGGTTCAGGGGAAGATTGATTGGAAGCTCTTCAAGAATTATCTCGGACTACTTGATATTCAGGGATATGAAGAGGAAAATCAGTCTCATCGATTCGACCTGTTAGAAACGATTTTCACAAAAACTATCGAACAATAGGAGCTCAATGATTGCAATAAAATGATTTTTTTTAAATTTATAGGTTCTAAAGAACTTCTTGAAATGAAATACTATGTGAAACGACTAAAATCCTTCTGATATATAACGAAAGGAGTATTTTCTTTGGAAAACGGAGAAGACACACAGTTTAAACACAAAGAGGACCAAAAAGAACAGCAGGCGGAGCAACATGACGAGTTTCTTGAAAAAATGGAGGAAATTCTCCTTGCTAAAGCAGAGGAAGGGTTTGATGACCAGCTCATTATCGATGAGGACGAATCTGGAGATGACTTTGAAAAAACTTCAAAGCTAAAAAAACAGGATACCCAAGAGGATCAGATAGAGTCACACCATGAATTCTTAGAAAAAATGGAGGAGACACTTCTAAAAAAAGCAGAGAAAGGGTATAAAGATCAGATCATAATAGAAGAGGATGATACTAATAATAAGATTGCAAATACTCCAAAAATAATAGAACAGGAGATGCTAGAGGATCAGGTAGAGCAACACAATGAATTTTTAGAGAAAATGGAGGAGAAACTTCTGATAAAAGCTAAAGAAGGGTATAAGGAACAATATATCCTAGAGAATGAAACTGAAGCTGTCCCTAATAATTCTCCAGAATTAGTAGAACAGGAATCATTAGATGAAATTAATACCAAAGAAAAGAAGGAGCTCTTTCTTGAAAAGGAAGAACATTCCCTTAAAGACTCTCAGATGCAAAAGATGGATGATAAAGAAAAGGTCGAAAAGAGTCAACAGCTAGAAGAGCAACTCGTTAAAAGGCAAAATATTAAGAAAATAGCCGAAAACAGACAGACTAAAGAGATCCAAAACAAAGAGATACCAGACGAATGTCGAATCAAAGAAGGTCAGGATAATAAAGAACAAAGTGAAAAGAAATCAGAATTTGATGAACAGGCTTCAAAGAAACTGGATTCTAAAACACAGACGAAAAGAAAAGAGAATTTAGATAAGGAACAAGAACAACTAAGAGTACCTGAAAAATCAATTCAGACTATTGAATACCATTCTAATATCCATGATAAGGAAAGTCTGGAATTAGAGATCATTGAAAACTTTAGAAAGCAAAAAGACCATGACTATATTAAAAATGTCCTTACAGAAGAATATTTGAGTGGTGATAAACCAGCAAAACTAGATTTACTCTGTAATGGTTCTAAATTAATTTCTCAAACAAGTAAACGACATCTAGCAGATTATTTGTCAAAAATTAATAATGATAAAGTGTATAATAATCTACCAGATGATGAATTAATGACAATGTACACAGACATCGCTATAAAAACAAATTTGATAGATGGAACATCTGATAAAATAGCAATATTATCATTTAAACGACTTGAAAATATCAGCTCTCACGAAACCTACTTAAAAAGCAATATAAAAGGATCAGTAGTCATATCAAATAAGGGAATCCATATAATGACCTCTGATCCAGATGGGTTCAACCTAGCAAAGAAAATAGTGTATAATGGTCTGAAATCCGATACTTTCAAAGCTCGTCTGATACTAGGTGAGAGTTTATTTAGGAAATTGACTTATCAATTGAATAATGACGATTTAAAGCAATTATCACAGCTTATCCCAAAAGCTGTTGCAGCTAACAAAGATACAAATAGTGCGTTTGGAATAACAGCCACCCAATTGGGTGAAAACAGCATAACTCAGGTAAGACTCGCAGATGTAATAGAGACAGAGTTAGATAAACGGAAATTAATAGAATACTTAAGAAAAATGAATCCACGATTCGCAAGGAGATCGAATACAGATATCTATAAGTATTATAGGACT
>JAEOTY010000252.1 GCA_016839625.1 Candidatus Hodarchaeota archaeon | reverse complement strand
CGAAGAAAAGTCTTTTAAGGGATTGCACTCTCATCAACCTTTTTTAACCTCTTACAACCGTCTGATGATACAAACAAGAATCAGATGAGAGAAATGAAAGTCTTCAAGAAAATTTTAGTGTTAATTTCCTTCCTCCTACTTCTTAATATGCAATTCTTCATGCTTACCTCTTACCAAACTCCCGTTAATATCCAAACATCCTCTAATCACCAATTTCATTCTGAAAAAAGGGAATTAATAACGAAAAAATCCGTTTCAACCAGAAAAAGCTTAGACTTTCATCTTACGTATGATAATGAAACCTTCTGGAATCATAGTACAGTAATGGTGAATGAACCACTGGCCTTCCCTTCTTCAACACACTTATTTATCCTTAACTCCACGATTGTGTTCAACACAAGTCTAAGTAACAATACAGGTCTTGAAATAGGCAATAACAGTAAATTGGAAGTTTATAACTCAACCATATTCTGTAGTGGGAATAATATTTATGCTCGTGAATATTTGAAATTCTTAGGGGGATCTCTAATATTAAAAAACTGTGTTTTTGATTCTATTTATTATGGTGTTCAGGTTTGGAATAGTACAGGCATTGTTGAGAATTCTACATTTATTGAAGGATTAAAAGGATTTTCATTCGAAAATTCCTTAAATATAAACCTCACACAAAACCACTTTATTAACCAGCAAGGTAATGGAATCAATGGGATTTGGTCTAAGGAAATCCGAATTACGAACTCCTCCTTTGAAAAGCAAAAATTAATTGGAGTAGCCATTGAAACATGCAATTCAGTAGAGATAGCGAACTCCACGTTCAATGCAACCGCATTACCCGTTGAAGCAGTCCGAAGCAACAATACTATTGTACGTAATAACTCACTCAAAAATTTTGGTTTAGGTGTTCGAATTGTGGGGTCTGAACCTTTCCAACCATTAACACAGAATATAACAGTCAAAGATAATATTCTACACTCTGGATTAAGAGGGATGGTCATAGATGGTATTGGAAGGATTCTTCTAGTTAATCTTAATCCAGCGAATCCCCTTCCTTTCCCCGTCATGAGTAATGTTTCGATAGCACACAATCACATTATTGATATTGAAGGAACAGCAATAGAATTTAGAGGTTTGAACATTCAAATACACAATAACACAATAACCAAAATGAAGACTTGTTTCAGACAAGATAGTCCAATCTTTAATCAGCCCCAGTCTTTTTCCATTGTTGGAAATAACATTTCGGATTGTTCTCGTTATATCTTTTCTTTCAAAGGGAATGTAGGGGGGACTAGTAATTCCGAACGTGCTCTAATCAAGAAGAATATTATCAATAATACCTTGGGCGTTTTTTCATTCGAAATTATTGAACAATATGGCAATACTTTTGGCCGTGCATCTTCTATGTCTATCTACCAGAACGCTTTCCTCAACTGTCAAGAAGATATTATTTCAACACCTCGCACGGGGACAACATTTGGGATTTCTAGTGTTTTTTGGGACAATGGATTAATTGGGAATTATTGGGACGGTTATTCTGGAGTTGACGAAGATAATAACTTTGTTGGAGATACGAAGTATCTTATCTCCTCGGATTATGGTTTAGTAGATAACGCTCCCCTTTTATCATTAGAATTACTGATAGGAAATCATCCAGGAAGTAGTCACCCGTATGATATCACCCTCTTAGAGACTGCTGTGAAATCTGACAATATCACTTGGGATATAATAAATTCTGACATTTTAACCAAAATTGTCTATATCAATGGAGAATCAGTGGAATTTACTGAAAATGGCTCAATTATTGAGGTTTCAATAGCCTCTCTAAAGCTTGGTACTTCAAATATCACCCTGTGTTTTCACTCTTCTACAGGTGAATTAATTTATCAAGATCTTGTTTGGGTCCATATTCTAAGAGATGAAAGTTTACACGCTCGCAACTTGTTGATACTTATACTAGGAATAGTTTCGGTTTTTGGATTGAGCATGGGTTCAATATTTGTCTATCTAAGAAAAATTAGGAATAAATGACTAATTTTAATCCTGATTTATGACAATGGTCATGCTGTTTATTTCATTAAATCGAAACATTTTGGAAAT
>JAEOTY010000251.1 GCA_016839625.1 Candidatus Hodarchaeota archaeon | reverse complement strand
GCCAACTCATCAAGTTGGCACTCTACCTCCAATAACGGTCATTAAAGTTTTTTTCGGTATTTAACGATGTTATATGCCGAGACGGTTTTAAAACTGAAAAATTTAAAACGAAGGAAACAGAAACGCAGAATAAAGTATTCCGACTAATTCTTGACGTATGGAATTCACAATACAGAATCATCCCCCTCCCCCAACACCACCTCCACTCGGTATTCGAGTTGTTCTCTTTCTTCTAACAGTTAGCATACTGGCTAATCATCATCGTTATGTTTATAGTAAAGCAGTGATTCAAAGCTTATTTAGGATTACATTCTCTCACGAGGGGGTTGGTACTTTATAAAGTCCCAATTGATGACGTGTGCCGCTATGAATCTCAACTTCTTCAATATTGATCACTCCGCTCTCGTAGATGGAAATTACATTGAAAGTATTCATTCTTCTCGATCTAATCTTCTTACTTGAAAAAGTCGCTGCATTCACAAAAACAGTTTCCTCAATCTGCATTGTTGTAGCATAATGGTCTAAACCTGATAACACAAGGGGTACTTTATGGCGAGTCACAAAATCAATCACATCGCCAGCATCCGTGACAGCTCGTTTGAATCGAGCACGAGGGATTGGTAGGACACTATGGTGCATCACGACCAAAAAGAACTTATAGGATCCATAACTATCATATTCATGTTCAATCATTCTTAGACGACTTCGCCCAACATGACCAGATTGTTCTGGCCCTGTGTTAATACCAAGAACCCGAAGATTTGGATCCTCATAGACAGGATCCAAAGGTCCAACTTGTTGAACCCAAAGTTCTCGGCCAAAAGGTTGTAAATCCCGAGACCCTGGGACAATTAAATATGGAATGTTGATGGATCGAAGTTCTCTTAGTTTTATTTTGGCGAGAGCAAAATCCTCGGGAAAAGCGTCATTTGTGAGATCTCCACAATGGATAAGCAAATCAGGATTCTCCTCAATCATCATCTTGACACCAAGATCATACACTTCAGCAAGAAATTGATTCCCCGTCGTAAAATGTGTATCCGAAAATTGACAGATCTTACTTATCATTTCATCTCCAGGGATAATATATCCACCCCTTGGCTTTAATTCACCCTTTAAAATTGATACAGTTTCTTTAACTGGTTTTTGAAATTTCGAGTAGGCTTCTATACCATAGAACTTTGTGTTTATTCTTTCATTATCTAACACAAGCTCCACAAAGGTATGTCCTGCCTTCCCACGAGTCTTGAAACTGCTAAAAGTACCACTATTAATGAGTAAACATTGTCTAGTCCCATTAGAAAGAGAAAAGATATTGGGATAATGACGATGAGCAGTAATGATCACATCAATCCCTGCCTTCCAGATAACTTCCGACACGTCACCCGCGTCTAGAATCATTGCCCGTTCCCGGCCAGTGTTGGGAATTGGTAACAGATGATGATGAAAACATAGAACCTTTAATATGTCATCAGGATAAGCCTGTAGCTCATAGATCGCCTCAAGACCCCGATCACCGATTCTCCCAATATCTTCATCAGGTTCGGATGAATCTATACCCAGAATAACCATATTCCCTCCATTTTTTGATGTATCAATGAAAAACTGACGTTCACCGAAAAACTCTTTCCAGAGTTTATCTCCGATGTTACGCATATCATGATTTCCTGTAAGTGTGTAGAAATTCTCTATATCAGAAAAACTCTTATCTAAAAGCTTCTTGGACATCACAAAGTCTTCATACGTCCCTGAATCTGTAATATCCCCCAGATGAAGAAGGTAAGCGTTTTTATTCTCTTTTATTAGATTATTTATCAGTTTAACGCCTGTATTGAACGCTTTTTTATTAAAAAGGCCAGTGAACTTAGAGATGTGAGTATCTGAAAAGATAATCACTTGTTCCTTTGTTGAAGAATCACTTACCATGAAAGATACACCTTGGAATATTAATAAGTCTTTGATTGGATAAAAACTAGGTTATTAAAACTGATAAAAGTTTTATCAATTTTATTCACATGAGGTCATCAACTAGCTCGTTACCGTAGCTAGTTTCCATCGTGTGGGATGTAACCCTACATCCTCTATCCTGTCAGCTTTAATTGTTTTAATAGCGTTCGGGAATGCTTTTTTTAAGATATTATAAGCACCATTGACATCAGCGTTAATGATAGTGGTTGTTTGGGATAGGAATAACCCTCTAGCTATTCGTCTACCAAGATAATTTTTATTCTTTTTAATAGGTTCGTTGTCCAAGAAGGAACACTTGCTTGTATAGCTTTCCTCTTGTCGAATAAGCAGGATTCCCTGTTCTTCAGCTTTGTATTCTAATTGTGTGAGTAACCTGTGAAAGGGAATGGTGACAAAATTTTGGTTATTTCTTTTGTTAAGGTTGCAATTTTGCTTCCAGCTGGGATTGTAGCCGATAACAATGGTTCCAATTTTATGAAACACACAGTAATCAATGATTTTTCGACTGATCTTATGGAAGTAATCACGTATTTTTTGATTGCGTTTAAGTGTCAATTTTTGGATTTTCTTACCTGTTTTTATTCCCTGACGATCATATGTTGATAGAATTCGTGCTCTTTCTTTGTTATAGTATTGATTAATGGATTTGACAACCCCACCCTTAACAATAATTGGGTTTTTCCCAATATTGCTTGCCATGGTTATGAGGTTGCGTACCCCCAAATCAATTGCAATAATATTATCTTTATTCATTGGTTTAGGATTAATTATCTTCTTATATACGATTTCTAGCATATAACCTACCCCTTTTGGTATAATTCGTACCTCCCTGATGTCAATTTTGTTCAGCAGTCTAGTTTTTAGTTCAAAACCAACTTTTTTGGGAAATGTCAAGATATTATCTTTTAGTTTCACTTGTTGGTTAGTAAAAACTAACATAAACTCTCCATTCTTCGGTTTGTATCCAAGAGGTTTCGGTCTCCCTTTAAATTTTGATTTATCCTTTTTCCACTCTTTGATAGCGATAAAAAAGGATTTCCAACTCCTATCAAGGATTCTCAACGTCTGTTGAGCTGTTTGAGCTGGAAGTTGGTGATAATTGTCTGAGGTCTTTAGTATATGATACAGGGAATTATAACGGATCCATTTACCACGACTGAAAAATTCCTGACGGATTTGGTAATTTCCCTCGTTGTAGAGGTTCTTTGAAAGATGACAGAGCCAAGAGATGGTTTTGTTTGGTCTTAACCAGATTTGTTCTGTTCGTGTGACTATCATTAGGTTTACCTTACTCTGGTTGATTTTCGTGAGAGGATTTTAGTTTCAAGGTTCTGAAAAATTCGAGCTGTAACTGGTGGGGATTTGATCGTTTTCGTTCCCGTTTTGCATAAGCTCGGTCATAAATGGCTTGAGCAAAGACCTTTGGGGTCTCCAACAATTTCGGAGACGGGAAGAATAGCCTTGTCCTATGAGGCATAAGATAAGTAAGCCATTCCTCTGGAGGAGTCAGTATCCGTTCGTTGCATGTCACCAGCAGATCAATATATTGTGCCGTACAAATTTCGATAATTTCGTAATTCAGAAGATTCGCAGCATGATGCCAAACCAATTCCACTTCTAGCCCCATTTGGGTTAGGATTTGGATAAAAGCAGGATCATCACAACCAATGTCCAGAAGAATCCGTCGGGGACGGGGATTTTGCTTTTTCCCCTTGTAAGTAGAAGAATCAGGTGGTTTCGGATAAGATTGCTTTACTTTGAATCCCCCTCTAACTCCCGTTAGACGTAAAACTGCATCTACAATAGAGGAGTGCACCCAAAAGACAAAGGTATGGGAGGTGCTCAGGGTTGGTTTTGGAAATAATAAATTGTCACGCTTCCATTGATATAACTGATGTAGGGTTGATACCTGTATTTCAACTTGCTCTATTATATCTATTAGTAGATCCGTTCCTTTACTCCATTGAAATAACTGGAGCGAACATTCGTAAAAATCAGAGATAGCCTCAATCTTATCTGTCATGGCTGGAATCCCTCAGATCTCTCGATAATTGTTTTCTTCAGCTTGTGTGAATAATTATTACATAAGCGTTTGGAACTAATAAATGAAAATTTTCGTGGTTGTGACGTTGGTTGTCTGTCATAATTACTGTCAGGCAAAATATAAGAACAAGAATTTTGAGTTGAAAAGGTATGAGAGTCGTTTCGACTAAGAATCTCGAAAGTGGGTTTTTGAATAGTGTGTGAGGAGGAAGAAGAGGAAGAACTCAATTTTGAATCAGTGGAAATCTTGTTTTTGGAAAAATACTCTCGTAAATATTCGAGGAGCTTTGATGAACTAGTGCTAATTTGATCAACAGAGGGCATTAACCGCTCAAGTGTCTGATATAACAACTCGCCGATGGGCCGATAAGATTCAAAGAGAACCCAAATGGGATAATCATAGAAGCGCTTGAGATGAACACACTTAGACTCTAGATAAATGGCTTTATGACGTAATGCCGCTTCGTACTTAAATGCTCGTGTCTGACTGCATTCTAAAACAAGTTGATCTGCAATAAAGAAGTCCACAACATACCATCGATCAGGAAATCGAAATTGTTTTTGAAAAATAAAAGGAATTGCCTCACGTGTCAGAATGTGTTTTAAATGCATTTCCTGTGTTGTTACCCGTGGATTAATAAGGAAACTTTTTATTGGAGAAAATGAATTCATAATAATAACCTGATAATAAATCGGATTTCAAATAATACAAAAATAATAATGATTTAAATACCTTTAAAGAAGTAAGCTCAAGTATTATTAGGTTTTCTTTAAATTAATCATAAATGGAAGAAATTAAGTCTGAATAAGTGTCACTATACTCTTCAAATCATAAATAGCGACTGATAAGGAGAGTACCATGATATTTGAACATGTTCCATTGAAAAGTAGCTATCCACTTAATTTTCGATTACGAATGATTAACCACCCAAATACGATTCATAACATCCGCTATTGGGAGATTCTGACTAATTGACATTGACCATTCCAAGCTCACTTTCAGCTGACCCCTTATTTGATCCTTCAAATTTATTCGAAATCATTTATGAAATTGATGAAAAAAAACGATTTAAGCAGTTAAAGGAATTTATTGATCAATACAGTTATTATTATGACCGATTTATCTTCATTTATTCTCAAGAAGACATGAGATTTGAGAAATTTATTTTTAAACGCAGTCTGGCCAAAGGAAAAGAAGTCCGAAAGCAAGAGTACTTGAAACCTCTCGTTTATTCAGATATTTATGAAGGCGAGTCGCCTCCTCCCTCCTCGGAAGGGATTTTTGAGTTCTTTGAGAAGGATGACCGTTTAATCCAACAGGTTGGTCTCATGGATAATCAAGCGTTCTCATTCTTCAGCAAGACTAGCCTGAAGAGTAAGCCCACCTGCGTTGTGTTAGTCAATTTAGATAGATTATGCTATCGTACCTCCACCCTTCTCAGATTTTATTCGTCTCTCCTTCCCTATTTTTCACCTTCATGGGGATATCTTTGTCTCACTAAAAACCAGCGAAGTCTCCCATTCTATCACTGGCTAGCTCTTCGATCAAGGAAAACAGTAACCATTAATGGTAAATTGTAAGCTCAGGCAACAGCACAATCATGGAACTTAATGACTATTGGTGAACCTCTTTGGGAAAGAGAGGGTGACTCATATCTCCCTCAAGAATTTAATGAGCGAATACTAGCTGAATCAAAGGGGATTGCTGGTATGAATGTCCTGTTTTCTCAAGCGTCACGTGAATTAAAGGAGTATTATATCCAGCTGAATCGTTCTAGAATATTAAACACGAAATCTTGGGATAATCTTCGACGTCTCCTCCTTGTTACATTAATTGACAGAGAGCTTCTTAGGGGGAGAAAACTACTAGTCGTGACCAATAGTTTTGATGACGTCTCATGGAAGGATTTCTGGAGTGAGGAGAATTTTAATGACTATCCACAACATCTGACACCTAAATTTTGGCCTGTAGAGGATGTTTACCAGCTAAGACAAGAAAATGAATTAAAACAATACGACCATGTTATATTAGATTTTGGTGATGAACTGACTCCCTGGCTCTCGGCTCCTCTATTAAGAAATATATTTGAATATACTGCAATTTTCGAGGAAGCATTTGTAAATACTGAGGTCACATTTTTCCATCCCATTCTACTCACAGGGGAGGTAACTAAATGGCTCCTGACTCGGCCTCCAGTGCCCTCTCAATTAGCGATGATAGAAAAACCGAGTTTTCGCCAGCGGGAATTACGCATCATCACAATGTTACTCGCAGCAATACACCGAACGTGGAAACATTCGTTCTACCAAGAGATTGGTTCTTCGTGGTTACAAGTAGTATTGGATGAGGAGGAAGAAAAAGAGACCATATCTAACCTAGTGAGAGAGTTACGATTCGCGTGCCTTTTAGAACACCAACATTTCCATACGACACGCTTAGGACGATTTTTTCTGAAGTATGAATTAATAATTAACCCATTCCTTGATTATTTACAGGAAAACCTCCCGTCTTTGTTCACACGGCCGCTAACTGAGAAGAAAATGTCTGAAGTGTTGTTTTCTCAATTTTTTCGAATTTCTAGTGAGTGGTTCTTTCATGCTACTAAGAAACAAGGATTTGGAGTACGTTGGCTTTCGGAGTTTCAAAATGCCCTCAGATACGCGTGTGGATTCACAAGCCTGACATCAACTCTCCGTGATGCAGTTATTGACGCTTTGACCGTTCAAATTGGCCAAGAAATTATAAAACAAAAGAAATATCCAAACATTAAGAAATTTTTTAATCAGGTGAAGATTCGAGTAACAGATATCAAATATCGGAAGCCTAGACCGCTTCGACGGCGCAAAATCCATTTTGGAGCAGCTTTTATCAAAGTACTTAAAGATGTCCAGCGCTGGAAAAACTTTCTCGAACATCGGGAGAGGTGGATGTTTAAAGATCCCTACTTTCTTGTTAGAGAACGTGCGAAAAAAGCAAATAATCCTGAAAAGGGAATTTCAGAATCTAGCTATATACGTGCGATCTATCGCATTTTTACGTCCTCTCTAGCAGATCATAGGACGAGTACTTATTTCACCCAAATTGAACAACATTATCCAACTCTTCAAGGCAAAGTCCAGTCAAGTATCCAATCATTACGTCAATCTGTTACCCTCAGAAAGGTCAGGGTTACCCCTCGGAGAGATGTGCTTGCTTTAGTATTAATCCGTCCAGTTTCCCAGAGTGTTCCAATACCTCCTTTGAAATTTGAGTATCTCAACTGGACATGTCGAGAGTGTTGGTATTTTGACCCTCATAGGAAAAGAGATTGTCGTTTTTATAATTCACTTATTTATGCTAAAAGAACCAAGGTGCCGCCAGCGTGTAAAGCACGATTAAGATTCATTTCGAGTAATATGGTTGGTTGCCCAATTTGGCGACCAAAAGAGCCCAACTTGCTAGAACTTCCTTTTGGTGAACCATTTCGCTGCGTTCATTGTTTTCACCCTCTACCCATTCTTCATAAACTTCATGAGAAGTATACTTGCCTCTGCGAAACCAGCTATAGGAACCTCGGCAGGGAAGAACCGAATATTCACCTTATTGAATATCAAATGACAGAGAATCATGATATCAAGCATGATATAGCAATCTTATTCAATAGAGCTGTGGAAGGAATCAAAATACGGCGAACCAAGCGTATTGAACTTCGGTATCCTCCTCAGCAGATATATACTCCTGAAAATCATGGCCCCCTTGAAAATTTTGCTCAGGATCCTTCTCATTATTTATTCATACACGCTTCAGATAAGCTGAAGTATGATTCCGAGACGAATGAATTAACTGTTGGTCGAAAAAATCAACCTAGCGATGAAATTGATTTAAAAAAAATAGTGTTTATCGATAGCCAAAAGAAAGTCAACCCTTTAAGAACAGCCGTTGGTGCCAATTCCCATATAATTATTAATTTACGAAAGTATAATCTCACCCTCTCCCCGAGAAAGAAGGGACAAGATCGAGCAACAATCATCTGGGAAGGGCAAACCATTCCGGTTTTAAAAGTAAGATGGTATTGGAAGAGAGAACCTGAATTTTTTCCATTACATAGGATCATCTCAGTATACAATGTTGGAAAGCCGCGTTTATCCCCTGTTTTAAAAGCGTGGGGGATTGAAGTCAGTAACAAATCTGTCAAGGGAATTCACTCTCAGCCCCAAGAAGAAATAAAGGAAGCGTTAGCTCTTAAAGGAGTCCAACCCCTCCTCAGTGAGATCCACCTCCTCGGTCTGGTTATATCAAGTATTCGAGCAGCCACTCAGTTAATTGAGTTGACTGCTATCTATAATCAACCAGGATTGGGTCGGAAGCTCCTCCGACGGCTCAAGAAATCAATATATCTGGCCCCTGACCACTTGTATGACTACTATCAAAAGAAACAAAAAGCTGACACTTATATCCTCCTCTTGCGCTGTAGATTAGAGGGGTGGATGTCACGCCCCTTTGCTGAGGGTATTCGGCAATTTGTGGAAATGGTTCAGGCACCTAACTATCCACTCATCCATCGTTCGTATGGACGGACATTTGCAAGACGGCTAAAAAAGCAAATAAAACAGGAAGGATATGATTATCGGGGAGCCTATACCAAGTTTGATGCTGCTCTTAATAGCATTAATCGTACACTACGCTATCATCTTCGTATTTCGAACGCCAAAGCGGGCCTAGGGTTTTATACTGATCCTCTTTTTAGTCATCGAAGTGCAGATAAACCAGGACGAGCAGGTCATCTTGACCTAGAGGAAGTAGGACGAATAATATCGCGATTAATCTTAACTCAAGCGATAGCTACACGAACAGTCCATGGAGGTCAATTTGGGGTCGGACAAGACGAGGATGAATTCCCCTATTATTTCCCTTGGGATTGGACTCAACGAATTCTTAAAGGAGATCTAGTTCACCAGAAGATTCTGCAACAGCCCATTTGGTATAACCAACAGTGGCTCCCATATGTCGAAGCTCACAAAACTCATGTCAATCATTTAATTAAGGTATTTCGAACCTGTACCAGTTACTCAAATGAGCTAGAGCGGCATAAATATCTCCTCCGCACCTATACTCCATTAATCTATTCACCCATTCCACTCACTCCTGATTCTGTGAAAGTCTGGATAGAAGTTCGCACTTTATTTGAATATTGTTGGATTGATCGCTCCCAGAAACTCTTCCAGAGAAAGAACCTCAGGATAAATGGAACAACTCTCCCTTTAATTAATTCCCGTTTAGTACATCGACTTCTACGGCAAGTATAAGTTTCAATTTGTTTTCTCTTTCCTCAATCGTGTGGATGAGATACAAATTTGGAAATAAATTCTTTTTAAAGCACATACGAAATGCTTTTCATTTTTATTAAGAGACTGATAAGAAAATTTAAATAATGTAATAGTCACATTTCAATTGCGATATAGTTGAAAAGTAGTTTGATTTTAGAAACTACTTCTCATTTTTTTTTAAAACTATATCAAGGTTTGGGAAAATTATGAAACATAAAAGAATTTTTTCTTCAATTATTTTGTTATTCCTTGCATGGGGGTTAACAAATGTTGTGATTGGACTCGTTACCTCCAATCCAAAGGTTGATATCGTCGTTGATAACGATAGGATATATTATGAAGTCAATGAACAGGGTAACCTCACAATTCAGCTCCGAGGCACAATGATAGGAGTAAAGTCGAGTGACTGTGAGTTTCAACTCAAGATTCCAGAGAATTTTGAGATATCCACCCTTGAGGATGGATCACCAATTATAGAATTAGTGAATGAAGGTTCTTCAATGGAAACGACTCACTCGGGTGATGAATTTCATAGTGTTTTTGTGCTAGAAACATATGCTTCTACTCTACTACCACTCAATTATACTTTAGAGATTAATTCACCAAAAAAAACATATACAATGACAGTCACGCCTCAATGGAAACAATATTCTTCTCAATCAGGACTAACAGGAGGTACTGGTGCGAAAATTGTTGGAATCTTTCCCTATATAACCTCATTTTGGGCTTATGATTCTTACAAAGGAAGTTCAGTTCAAGCTAGAACATATATCTATAATCCCTCAATTTTCTATGAACATACTGTTGAGGAATTGAAGTACACAATATCTGCTAAGGCAGGAACCTATGCTGACTGGAGCGAACAACAAACTCCTCCATATTCGGAATATGGGTGGATAGACCCCCGCCGAACATATGTCGCAGTTGATTACTTGAGTTCTGTCTATACAGCTCATACCAATAAAAAATATGCCTTTAATGTTGGCACCTACAACGTTGACAGTGTGTACGCGAGTGGATATGGAATGCGAGGTCACTGGTCTAGTACATATACTCCATCATCATCACAGGGTGAATTCAACATTAATGTTGGCACAAATCATAAAGTCTTCTGTGTCATCTTGCAAGATCCAGCGTTTGCACAATCATATGGATATATTCAAGAATGGGATGGATCAGACCAATCAAATGGATATGGTGTTGTTGATTGGATATACCAACCTTGGAGCTCTTGCGATTGGCGTTTTAATGCAGATTTTGAAATTGATCTGGTTATAACGATAGTCGATTCTTATTATTTTCAAAATAGTAATGTCGATTTAGCAATAGAAGAAGGAAAAACTCATGCTCATTCATTACTAGGTTTGATGACTCATTGGTATGATACTGGTGGAACATCACATTTAAACCATGGTTTTGATTTTCTAATACTGTTACTCCCAGGTGATGGTCCAGAGAGTACCTGCGCAAAAAACAATGTAATAGCTATAGAAAATTGGGCTGATGGAACGACTGATAAAGACGAGATGTTTCACATATTTCAACACGAAGTAGGACATATCTTTCAAGCAGAAGACCTTGATGATCTTGGTGGTTACCCTGATGATTATGTATCAGTGATGGGAGTACACCAATGGAGGATCTGGGCTAGTCATGTCTTTGTTTCGGAGAATTATCAGATAATTGGAAATCATAGAACCATTTTTGATGGTGCTTAGTTCCATGCTTGTCGAAAGAGCCCATCTTGTTTCTTCTTTTTTTTCCAAGTTATTATAAAAAGTGAGACTGCAATAAAATGAAAAGCCATACTTTATTAGGACTAATCATATGTTCAACACTCCTTTCTTCTTTTGACTGTAATTCAGCCATATCAATACAAAATATGATGGGGGAATTCTTTCATCAAAATGATACATCAGGACGATTCATTCTATCAAATAAGACAGAAGAAGAGTTATTGGTATCACTAATTGATCCATATCCTCGGATAGGAACAACATGGAATTTGACTATAGATGTTGATACCAATTCTAGTTCCTCAGTTTTAATAAAATTTAACTATTCTAAGATGTCAAAACATCCTGAATGGTGGGAAGGTCCGCAAGAATTTGTGGTAAATCCATCTGAAGTTAGATCAGTGGTCTACATATCGCATTTCACCTCTGATTTCAGTTTTTCACCCGATGTCTATATTAGACTTGTTAATCCAAGCAGTAATGTCAGTGGATTCTATCACCTAAATTTAATAAACCCTGGATATCCGTATGATGTGGGAACTAGCCATCTCTATGTGTCTAATATTACGGCATGGCTGCAAAATCCACCAGATGAAGGTGAAAAAACCCCAATTGCTTTGTATTTGGTTTTTTATGGTGGAATATTAATAACCATAATATTAATGATCGTTTTTATTTTCCGTTTAAAACACTGAACTGATAAATACCAGAGGAAGATGTAACCTTCATCGTTTTTCAAAGGAGAATTTCAATATCTATTTTTTCCACATTATTTCTATTATAAGATTGTCTTTTTTCATTTTTATTCAATTTTTGTTGTTGACTGATTTGTAAGAAAAACAATCTTATCACAGTATGGAATTTCACATATCAGCTCAGAATATCAATCTTTTTTAAGCATCAATCGCGAGTTCACAGGCGTTAGAGTAAAAAGGATTGACATACCCCAGGATACCAAGCCATCCGAGGTCTTTTGGTGGATTACGCCAGTAATTTCTCATGGATGGCACCATCAAAAAGCCTTCTTTTGGGAAAAGACGTCCTAGATGCGTATGTCCCACAACGACCAGATCCTCTACTTTAGCATAACAATCAGCAATTTTATCCTTCAAATTTCCCTTCCATTGAAGTATTCGCTTCCTAGTCAGGGAGCCAGATTTCATAAGTCGTTCTAATCCGAGACCATCCCCGTGGGAAATGAGTGCCCGGGGCATTGTCCGAAAGAGTTGGAGGGATATTGAATCTTCTACTCGCACCCGTTTACGCCATCGATAATAAGTTGCATTATAATCATGATTTCCCAGGAGGAAGACAGTTTTATCCAATATTTCATATTGGTCTAGAACCTCATAAAGGACATGGAGTTGACCTATGGCTTCGACAAGTTCCTCATCGGTCGTTCCAGTGATATCCACCGTATCCCCTAAAAATACGATCAGTTCAGCATGTTGGAGTTCTTCAAAGAGTTCTTGACAAAAGAGGCGGAAATCTACTTCCTCTCCATTCACCTTAAACTGTTTCCCATCTAGATGGAGATCAGCTAAGAAAATTACTGTATGCTGAAATTTAGTCAATAATTTCTTGAAGCGAGGAAACCGAGGTTTGTGATTGTGAGGGATCCCTGTAGCTGATACAATCTCACTAGGAGTTTGGATAACTTTTTCTGTAGCTGGTAGCATCAAGTCTGTTGTAATTAGATAATCATAGATAAGTTGTGCCAATTCGACTGTAGAGTTGTCAATTATTAAAGTTCCTTCCCCTAAGGTGTTATCTGAATAGGAAGAAACTTGTAGGTTTGTGATATCAATATGGAGCTCTTTTGTGAATTTCTCTAAAAGCACTGAGGTACCAATGGCCCAAGGGGAAGTTTTTTCGACAAATATTCCAAAATGTCTTTCGATGTAAGGATCCACCTCAATTTTTTCAGTTGGTCTAGGATTATCATTATCTATTTCTTTTACTTCATGCGTGATGTTTAATTGAACCAGCGCGACCTCTTTCTCTCCACTTATTGCATAAATTCTTGACCTCTGAAGTGTAGTTTCAACTTGATTCCAGGACCAAAAGAGTTCAGGGGCTTTGCGTTCAACACGGAGTTGCCTTATTTCTTCCTTTCTTTTTTTACTTTGCCTTATTTCCTTGATTTCATAATTATAGTCTTTGAAAGGAATGGACTGTCCTACTAGATAATGTCTTAGAATATTTAGATAATCTACTTTACCCAGCTCGATTTCTTTATCATCCTCCTCGCAAATGACGGTATAAATTGATTCAACATTTCGATGTAAGAAACCAGTGATGTATTCCTTAGTCATAGGAGTGGGATATACACGCCCATCTTCTCCGAACCGAATCACTCGTTTAATATATAAATCGATAATCGCTTCTTTGAGATGTCTTTGAAAAATAGGGGTCTTCTCGAGGTGATTAAGGTCTTTATGAATCCGTTCTATTACATCTGTAAATCGTGCGAGAGCCCCCATTGCTATCCAAAAACGGAGGCTCCAGGGAGTATACCATGGTAAATGTAACGGCACGGGGTCTTGCTGTTTGATATATGCCTCCAACACTTCTTCCATGTCTGGATCCGCATACTTTCGTTCCTCTTTATTTGTCCCTCGAAGAATTATATCCACTTTTCCAAATTCCCCTGGTCGTCGATTCGTTCGATCTCGCAGTTGCATGAATTGACGCGGCTGGAGGAGAAGTCCATAACACACTTGCCAATAGATGTCTGGAAGATCAAGCCCTGCTTCTACAAGTTGAGTAGCTACCAAACATATCTTTTCAGGATCAGATTGAAATTGTTCAATTTCCAAAGCGATCTCATCATAATTCATGTCGCCATGTACAATCACAAAATTATCGGAAAATTGTCTGATCACCCTTCGGATATTGATACTCATCTTGTGATTGATGAAGAGGAGTACTTTTCGAGGTTGGTGCCTTGGGTTCTCGTCTAATGCGTCTAATTCAGTTTCGATATGATCGAGAATCTCATGGATCTTCCCCTCCAATAGCTGTTCGCGCTTGGCCTCTAGATACACGCGGATATCCAGCTTTCCTCGCCGGCCAGTCCCATGGAGTATCTCATAATTTCTCTCGGAACCGAAAAACCGCTGAGCGATATCTTCGGGATTTTTTAACGTTGCCGAGGCTAGGATGACTTGGAGTTGAGAGTTCCGCCATTTCAAGATCCGTACGAGGGGGACAAGCCATAGGAGGGTGGACGTCGGAAACGAATCCACCTCATCAATCAAAAGCATCCATGGTTCATCTAACGTCTTTAACCAGATTGCATCATCGCTGAGATAACTTTCCACAGCAGCGGGGTGTCCTTCAGTTAGTTCTCCTGCAAAATGAGCATATGAGCCAGCATATGTTTGCGGGGTGAATTAAAGCATGATGAAAATATAATTAAGAAGTTTTTAGAGATAAATAATATTCTGTCAAAAGAAAAACTTTTGATTAAGCAAAAAGAAATCAAAACAGAACTAGAAAAACTAGAGATTAAATATTCAGAAATTTCAAGAGATCAGCTAGAATTAATTGATTTTAGTAATAGTTTTAGAAATGAGCTGAAGCTCCTTGAAAATACCATATCTGACATGGAAATTTCTTTAAAAGAAAAATCTATACTAAAAGAAAGGATGATTGTCCTTTTAGGGCAATACGAAGAAGATATAAGACGTTTAGAGGCAGTAATAGAAGCTAAGAATTTAATCGATCCACTAAATATTAAACGATGTCCTGTATGTTTAAAGATGCTGGACGCTGTAAGCAGTAAAGAACAATGTCCTTTGTGTGAAACACCGCTTATTACATCTTTAAAATCTGATTCTGAATTCATCAATCCTACTACTGAGTTATCACGTTTAAAAAGGAAATATTTTGAATTAAGAGAGGTAATAGACAACCTAGACACCGAAATCAAACATTTAGGAATAGAACTAAATGAAAAAAATAAAGAATTTTCTAAAAAGTCTTTGGAACTTGAAAGAAGGATAGAATCCTTTATATCACCATTGAGTGGTTTAAAAGAAGATTTAGTTGCTAAAATTCAAGAACTTGGATCTTCAATTGATGAAGTCGAAAAGGAAATTGGATTTTACTTTTCAATTGAACAAATTCATAAAGAAATCGGCGCAACAGATCAAAAAATTGATGAGTTGAAAGAAAAATTAAAATCCTTAAAAGATATTCAAGAAGTATATAAAGAAATAATAAAAAGATATTCTGAGATTTACGTCCACACTCTTAAGATGTTTAAATTTCCTAAACTTGATACTGATGCATATATTGACGAAACTTTATCTCCAATTGTGAGAGG
>JAEOTY010000250.1 GCA_016839625.1 Candidatus Hodarchaeota archaeon | reverse complement strand
TTCCGCACAGTTTTCTCCATCAAGCTCGATAGAACACCAAGGGATTTTCACCATTTTTCGATTTTCTAAATGTGTCACCAACTCATCTAGTGTATCTGCTCTGGCTAGACGTTTTTGAAACTTTAACATGGCTTTTTCGGCGATGTCGTGGGAGAATTTTTCACTCATCATTTGAATTGTCTCTTTAAAATCAGCTAAATTGATGATAACCTTCTTTCGAGAATCACGTCTAAATATTGTGACTTGAGAATCCCTAGCTTCGTTTTTCCCTATTTCCAACCGGAAAGGTACACCTTTCATTTCCCAAAAATAATACTTTTCTCCAGGCCGACTATCACTTTCATCTATTTTCACACGAAGGCCCATTTCTTGAACTAAATTCTTAATCTTCTTGCAGTAATCGTTAACCTCTTCGATATAACCTTTAGATAGGATAGGTACGATTATAACTTGAATAGGAGCAACTATAAATGGAAAAATCAACCCTGCATCATCACCATGAACTGCAATCATCGCTCCAAATATTCGTGAAATTGCAGGTCCATAACAAGTTTGATAACAAAAATGTTCCTTCTCTTCTCTATCTGTATATTTAATATTAAATGCCTTTGAAAATTTATCACCTAATAGATGGGTTGAGGGAAGTTGGAGAAAACGACCATCAGGCATGAGTGTATCAGCAGCATAAGTGTGTACTGCTCCTGCAAATTTATCCCACTGTGGACGTTGAAATTGAATGAACGGAACACCTAATCTCTTCTGAATGACATTTATTGAGATCTGCATATCTTCTCGGGTTTGAGCTTCAGCTTCTTCTAATGTTTCAAACACATCGTGGCCTTCAATCCAGATAAACTCTCTACCACGAAGAAATGGTCGTGTAGATTTCCCCTCATAACGCCAGACTTTTCCAGATTGATAAAGTTTGAGAGGTAAATCACGCCAACTCCGTATCCATAAAGAGTACAGAGGATACATGGCTGTTTCTGATGTTGGTCGGAGTGCAAGACGTTCTTCGAGGGGTCCACTACTCCCTGCAGAAGAAATCCAGAAAACTTCAGGCGCAAAGCCTTCAACATGGTCAGCCTCAATCTGGAAGTTCGATTCAGGAATAACAGACGGAAAAATGACTGGATCATGACCAAATTTATGCATTTCGTGTTCATAAACGTCGAACATTAGTTTCATGCTGATTGTTGACCAAGGACGGTAAACAATGAACCCCTTAACGTTATACCTCATATCTGCGAGCTCACCTCGCTTTACAATTGTGGTAAACCACTCAGAAAAGTTATTTTTCTTATCTATGTTGAAAGTTTCGATGTCTGAGGCAATTGAAGCGTTTTCATTAGTAGATTTATTTTCGGGCATAAGTCATCGACCTGTGAATCTATCACCAATAGTGTGTACTAAGTTATCTTTTCTAGGAAATCTAAACGTTTTTAAAATAATTTTTGGAAGAGTTTGGACAGTAATTTTCGAAGAATGAAAAGTAGAACTAGTTAAAATACTACTAAAGTTAAGGAAGACGATCCATCCTATAATGACTCTCCATTCTTCCCCTTTTTGGATTCTCTTTTAAGCATCTCAGTTTGACAATAGAGGAAGGGGAACATGTAAGTAAGGTATGATAGAATTTGTCGGACAAATATGAAAAATAGGATTGTGAACTGACAACTCATTTTCGGTTTCGGTGATCTCTCTCTAGTACAAGGTTAAATACAAGGAAGATCTTGCATAAAGTGGGAATGCGAGCGAAAAAACAATCCAAACCTCAATTAACAGTAAGGATTCAAATAAAATCACGGCCCATACTTGTAGATCTGTGTACACGAGCCAAAAATGTGTATAATTATGCTACATACCAGGTACGACAAGAATTCTTTGTAACAGGGAAATGGTTACAATATACAACCCTCTATCATCAGCTAAAGCATAAACCTGCTTATTTAGCATTCAAGGAGATTTCGGATAGCTATCTCCCGCAACAGGTTCTCCGTCAGGTTGAACAGGTCTGGCGAAGCTATTTCAATACATTGAAAACCTGGAAAAAAGATCCTGCCAAATTTCTCGGACGTCCCCGTCTCCCACACTATAAACCTAAAAACAGCCTTCATATGCTCAATTTTCCAAGACCGCGTGTTCGAATCCGAGGCACAGAGATCATGTTTGCGCGAAACTTAATCGCCCGTGGATTTCCGAAGTTTCCATTGGGAACCTTGCCTGTTACAAAAAAAACCTGTACAGGTGCTAGATTAGTGCCATTCTATGATCGGTTTGTGATTGAGTTATTGTATGAAACACAAGCACAATCTTTCCCCTCTTTTCATTATCCACCAAGGGCTATTGGTATAGATCTTGGGACTACTAACCTCGTAGCTACGTCAGACGGTTTACTCGTCAAAGGCGGGGTGGTAAAAACCATCAATCAATGGTACAACAAGCAATTAGCTTATTATAAATCACTTGCAGACAAACGTAATCATCAACACACCAGTCATCGAATTCAACGGATGCACC
>JAEOTY010000249.1 GCA_016839625.1 Candidatus Hodarchaeota archaeon | reverse complement strand
ATTATTAAACGTGGTGATGATTTGGTCAAAGATGGCACAGACATTTTTGTCCCTGCCCTGTGGCGTTCCGAAAAGGAAATCATCGCCTACAGTAAGAAAGGCTATGCTGAGCGAACGTGGAAGTTCCCGCCGGATTGGCCCCAAGTCTCTGTGGTCGATATTTACGAAATTAATATCGATGGTACTACTCTATTGGAAAATGGAAGCTCGATACAAAATAATGTGATTACGTTGTCGATAGCTCCAAATCAAGCTGTTTCGATCGTCCCTTCAGGAGTGGATGTGTACCACAATCCTCCCATACCACCCTCAGGCGAAGTGGTTTATCTTGGCGAAGATCGGGAAACAAGAGGCTCTTGGATAGGTACGTATGGAGCAGAGGGGCATGCGATTGTTGGATGTGACAAATCACTGCCGGCGTATATTGAAGTGAGGTATGTTGGAGGAGAGGAATCGATTTGGACGAACAACACGATGCATCAACGAGCGCTCCAGAAAGTCAATTATCCCGAGAACCGCATGATTGCACAGCGATCGACACCAATCCATGAACTCGTAGATGTCACAATACACAATGACACCACCAAGGATGTTGCCTTGTATTTTGTTGATTGGGATTACCAACAAAGGCAGATGATCATCGATGCGGTATGTGCGAATACAAACCACGCGATTCATACAGTAATCCTGAAGAATTTTTCAGACGGCATCTACCTGAATTATCGAGTAAAAGGTCGTATTCAGTTCAGGTTTACCATCTTAGGCGAAGACGGTAACACATTTAATGGCGGAGATGTGACATATTCTGGCATCTTCTTCGGAAGGAAATAGAGATAATGTTTATACTGACAATCTGATAGATATTGATTATTACACAGAAACCATATATACATAGTTGTGTGAGAAGAGAACATGAGACTGCTGGAAAATATGGTGCTGACGGAGTCCATCGATATCAAGACAACGCCCGAGAGAGTCTTTGGATTCTTACTACAGATTGTCGATGACGAGAGCTATCTGGAAACCATATATACGTAGTTATATTGCTGTTGGATTGAATTAATAAAAGAAGGGATTAATCAAAATGAAAATACTATTATTTTTACTAATAACTGCAATTACAATTACTCTTGGTTGTAAACAACCTGAATATGATAGAAGTATCATAGTCCAACCTTGCGGTGAAAACTTCTCCTGGCCATATATATATAATGTCAAGAAAAACCTGAAAAAAAATAAAAAAGCGTATATTTTAATACGATCTAATAACTCGGGTTTCCCAAGCAGTTCTTATGAAGAAATAAAAAAAACCGCAATAGATAAGTTTGAGTACTTTCCATCACTTTTTTCGGATTTAAATGTTATATGTATGCAACCAATATTTCCAAGATTTGAAATAGAAGATGTTGGATTTGATTTTCATTCAATGGATCGGAACTCTGTAATTATTACCAATTCACTCTATAAAAGAATTGATTTACAATTAATTGCTATGATAGATGATTTAAAGAACCGGCTTAGTGAGAAATATAGAATTAAAGTAGAGAACAAGATACTTCTCTATGGATTTTCTGCGAGTGCTAATTTCGCCGATCGATTTTCAATAATACATCCGAGTATTGTGGAAGCGGTAGCAATAGGTGGGAATAATAAATATTTGTTCCCGGTGAAATCCTGGAATAACGAAAACCTTCCTTTTCCGCTGGGATTATATGATTTTGACAAATTATTTAAAAAAATATTCGAAGAAGAAGAATTCAGAAATGTAAAAAGATATATATTCAGAGGGGAAAATGATCTTGGAGGAGAATGGATAGAAGAAGTAAATGGAGAACTTATTAGAATCCCGTATTATGAATATCTGGAAAAAACTTATAAAGAAGAATTTGATAATGATGTACGTACAACGGTTTTCGGAGGAGAGAATTATAACGAATTCGATTTTCAACTAATTTTATATAGAATTAACGGAAATACTTTTAACCAAATTGAGTTATTCAGAAATACGGGAAAAATCTTTAAGGACCTAAAATTGATGAATAATGAATTTGTTTTGTATGATGATATTGGACATAAAGTTAATAATGAAATTATCGCTGATTTAGTTACTTTCTTTTCAAATGTTATTGATGATTCCGATTAATGAGTTATATGGATTTTATCTTGATAGAGCAACATAACAAGCAAATGAACTTGACTCACCTACTGTCATGGTTCATGCTGTTCGCATAAACACGCGCCAGTTTAACGGCTCGCAAGTTATTTTGGCGTTAGAAGCTTTGTAAATCAGCGACCACCGGCAGAGCCGGTGGTATGAGGAAGGCCCCTAAAAGGGGCCATTATTAAGGATTAAGTTCGTCCTGTTCCAGATTTTGTTGGTGTTGTTCTTGGTCTTGGATATATTGACGT
>JAEOTY010000248.1 GCA_016839625.1 Candidatus Hodarchaeota archaeon | reverse complement strand
TCTTATCTTTTCTTCCAGAAAGAACCAGAAAATCATCAGATCTCTTTGCTAGCTCAGATTGAGGAAAAGAAGTAAGGCCAAAAACTGTCATTTGACTTGTTTTTGCATTTTCAACAAGATTTACTGTTTCTGTTGAAGATCCACTCCCAGACAACGCTATTAATAAGTCTCCATTACGACGAAATCGCCAATCATTAATAGAGCGGACGTTCATATTCAAAGACTGGAATCGTTCTGCACTCATTTTACAAATAATATCACTGATTCCGTTCCCATGTAAGAAAATTCTCGATTTCTTTTGGTAACAAGAATCACTTAAAGTTTTGATGAGATTAGAGATTGTGCTGCTCTTTTTCAGATCATCAAGAGTCCTCTCTGCCGCTGTAAGTATAGTGTTTGTTCCCTCATTAAATCCATTGGTGCATGAGCCTGTAAAAACCCCATTAATTATGCCTATACCAATAACCATGGTAGTAAGTTCAAATACAGTTCCTAATGGAGATAGTGGGGCTTGTTTACTGGCAAAAGGAAAAGTTTGATCTTGCGGTTGAAATCCTAGAGGGCTTTGAATGACAACATCTGATAGCTTAGCAGCTTTAGAATCCAAAGCGCCAGTAAAGGTTAGAATCTTGGCTTTCTCCCAAATACTGTTCTCCATAACTGCTGTAGTAAGTTTTGTCCATCCTGAACTTGTTACAACTATAACAACATCATTTTCTTTGATAGGTTGCGCAAAGCTCTTACCCAGATACGAAACTCGACCAGCAAAACCAATGTTCTTTAAACATTCACCAAGAATTATCCCGATTTTACCAGAGCGTCCTTCTCCGATAACATGGATCCTCCTTTCCTTATTTTCGAGTGCTTCAGATAGAGTTTGACAAAATTTAGCTAGGTCTACTGGATAGTTATTAATCGTATTAACCGAGCGCCTAGCAGTTCGTATCAATAATTTATAAGCTGATTCAAATGTAGAGAGTTCTGTGCCAGAAAAACCGGACATTTAATTCCACCTAATTATTCTCAAATATAGTGGTTTTTTTCTCTTTTGATTAAATTACTGTGATTTTTCATTTAGGTAATATCTTGGTTAAGCTACCCGCTCTAGGAGCACAGATTCGATAATGACTGGTCTGAGTTTAGCAATTAATCCACGAACTTCATTTAAGGCAGATTCAGATGAACCATATACGCGAAAAACTTCCTCACCTTTACGTACGGACTCTTTCTTCGATAATATTTCAATTCCAGCACATGGATCGCGAGGTGCTCCAGCTGCTCTTGCTATTTCTTTTAAGGCATAATTCGACCATGTGTGTGGCCAACCATCTGAAGGCGCTTTGTAAACTAAGACGGGAAGATCTTCTAACCTCTGTGTAAGACTCGCTGGAGTTATTTTCGGATCTCCTCCCTGCGCTTCAATAATTTCCAGCATTTTCTTATGCGCTTTTCCATCATTCAACAATTCTTTAGCATACTGTTTCCCAAAACCACGAGGAGTTATACCAGCTAATTCAAAAACAATCCCAGCCAATTCACAACTTTTCTCAACCAAAGATGTAGGCCCTTTTCCTTCTAATGCACCAAGCGCTTCTCTCGCTTCTAACACAGGCCCAATTGCGTGACCTACTGGAACTGACGCATAAGTTAAACCTGCCTCTGCTTTAATTCCTAACCGTTCAGCTAAGTCAACGAATTGTCTAGCTAATATCCGTCCCTCTTCCTCTGTAGACACTTTCTCGGTGCCTATAGGAACATCTAAAACGAGAAAATCAACTCCCATAGCGATTTTTATTGCCAAAATCCCTGCAAACATCAAACTTACAGGATCAATTCCAAGAGGAAAGGCTGCTTCCTGAATAATCTTATCAACTACTGGTGCTATACCCATTCCGCTACTGGTAGCTATACACCCTTTAGTTTTATTCACAATTTCTACGATTTCATCTGCACTTATCTCTACTGGAGCCAGGACCCCCATGGTATCTGCGGTACCACTTGCAGAGGTAATAGCATGTGTAGAGGTTTTTGGAATTAAGAGACCTGCAGCAGCTAAAATAGGAACAATTAACAAAGTTATTTTATTGCCTGGAACACCTCCTATGCTGTGTTTCCCGTAAACTGGGCCTTGAAAGTCAAATATTCTCCCAGACTCGGCAAAGGATCGAGCCATAGCCTCTATTTCATCGGGTAAATATTGGGTGAAATGCTGAGACAATATAAATGCAGTACTATGTTGGCTGGAAATGCTTGAATTCATAAAACCTTGAGTAATCTGATCTATGTCTTCTTTT
>JAEOTY010000247.1 GCA_016839625.1 Candidatus Hodarchaeota archaeon | reverse complement strand
GCGAAAACAAAACAATTGTGGAGATTTCTTATTTTAAGCGACAATTGTTGGTGTTCGCTCGCTTTTTCCAAAAACAAGATTTCTACTTTCTATACTTTCATAACTCATTGCAAGTAAACACCTCTTTTCGTTGATGATGGCAATCTCTCTTATTTTATTTATAAATTTAATTATTAAGGAAAAAAATGAGCGAATGGAAGCTACTTAGTTTTAACTCGTTTTGCCCATTCTGCATAACGCTTGGCTTTTTCCAGATTAGATTCTTCTTCTGCAACTACTGCTGCTTGGTTATATGCTTTGAAAGCGTCGTCAAATCTCTGTTCGATTTCATGAAGATTTCCTATGTTCCAAAGCGTTTGGTGATGACTCGGATCTAATTTGATCGATTTTGTCCAATGGGAGAGGGCTTCGTTATACTGGCCCAGATTGAAATAAGCCAAGCCAAGAAGACGGAAAATTTCAGGATTCTTGGGTTCATTCTTTAATGCTTTCCGCAGGAATGGTACAGCAGCTTCATTCTCAACTTCTTGAATCAGCTTAATTCCTTTTTCTAGGTTTTCATCCATTTTTATCCTCTATCGATCAATAATTAAAGATTCCAAGTCACGTGGATAATCTTCTGTAATGATATCAATCCCATCCTCCGTAATAATGACTGTATCAGAGTGACGAAATCCGCCAATTGAGCGGTCGTAAATTCCTGGCTCAACTGTGAACACCATTCCTGGTTTCATAATATCATTCATTCCAACATCTAAGAATGGCCGTTCATGTCCTTCTAATCCAATCGCATGCCCAGTGTGGTGTTGAACAAGATTCATTACTCCCGCTTCCTTAAATACGGCCCTAGTAGCTTCATCCACCTTGAATAAAGGAACATCAGGGCCAAGTGTATCGAATGCAGCTTGTTGAGCTTTCATCATAATTGCATAATATCCCTTTTGTTTGTCATTAGGTTCTCCCATAAACATAGTTCTTTCTAATTCTGAAAGATAACCTGCTACGTTACCACTAGCGCCAGTGACAAGAGTATCTCCTTTCTGAAATATTGTGTTTCTAGTCGTTGCATGAGGTATTGCTGAATAGGAACCAATTTGTCCCCGATATCCAGCTCCACATGGTCGTGCTCCATAACCGACTGGAAAATAGTCTGGGCCAAGAGTTTCACGCATTTTAAGTGAAGCTTCATGGCTGGCTCGAAAAGAAACATCGATTTCATTTTCACCGACAGCTGTGTATTGTTGCAGAAGTTGGTGCGCGAGGTTTCCCCAACGAGCACTCTCACGGATACATGTTACCTCATCAGAATCCTTAATTATTCTCAAATTAGTTATAATGTCCGAATGAATAGGAACAGGTATCTTCAGGGCATTTTTGAAGGTTGGACCTTGATAACCCCACATCCCTCTAGCCCCTCCTCCTTCAGCTCCAAGTTTACCTGAAATTTTTAGCTCTTTGATAAATTTGCTAAAATGATCCATCGGATGGATAATGTCAGGATACTCGAAATAGCTTCTAACTTGCTCTGTATTGGGAACTTCTTCAAGCACATGTTGTTTTTCTAATTCTGGAACAAAAAAATTAATTGATCCATCCTTTAAAACCAAAAAAAACGGACGTTCGGTCGCAATCATTGAGAATCCTGTAAGATAATAAATGGAAGTGGGATTTATGACAATGAAGTGCTTCAAGTTAAGTTCTTTAAGAACTTTCATTAATTTTTCTCGGCGTTCTTCAAACCTCTTTTGAGGAATTTTGATGAGTGTCATTTTAATAACCATAAGTATTATTTAATCTTCTTTAAGGATTTTTAAACATATCAAAAGTTTTTTTGTTTGGTTATTTTAACTTTCCCTCTAAAATATGATATGTAAGGAAATCAAACATCTTTCACCCAAAGTAGAAGTCTAAATGGCCAGGTTTACCTTTGTAGGTCTTCACAATTTGATCAGATTCAAGAAACTCACGTAAGCGGATAATGTCTGTTATAGCGTTTCCTTTCAGTTTTTTCTCTCCTTTTGGTACTTTGCTTTCACAGATTATGCTTACTTTATCTAAAAAGTTTTGCTCTTTCAATATAGAGAAAACAAGTTTCCACGGAACTCCTGTCCCATGATCTAACAGAGTATGGTGTTGTTCTCCTGACTTACCAACTACCATCCCTGAAACATGCATTGGTAATCGATTCTCACTATTGAGGTCAAAAGTTTGATCAAGTAGATCGATTCGCTTGATAATACCTTCTTCTGTTGTTATTTTCCCACCCCGAGCAAAATCATGACTAATATCCCAAGTAATAAGACAATTATCTATTGTTCCAGCTATTTCAACTAATGTGAAGAAATCAGCAAAAGAGTTATATTTTCCACCTACTTCTGGAGCCATTTTCGCCTTATATGGTTTATTTTGACGCCATTCTTCCCAATCCTTCAACACGCGTTGAACATGATCATTATTATGCTTTTTTTTGAAGGATCCAGCATGAAAAGTAACGTGGTGGGCTCCCAAGTCATCAGCTACTTTAACACTCTTGAAAAAATTAGATTTTGAAAATTTTAATTTTTTTGGATCCATAGAAGTGGTAGTAACTCTATAAGGCCCATGGACTGATATATAAAATTCATTTGGTGGCATAATTTCAATGATTTCATTAGTCTGAGCTTCTGTTGGGAATGGAACCATCCCTGGTAAGTTTGCTCTACCAATAATGCAATTCAGTAGTCCAAATTCAACAGCGTTTAGATTGTTCTCCTTTATTTTTTGAAGTTTCTTAGAAGCCTCATTTTTGGAAAGGAAACGCGAGAGTGCTACTGAAACGCCCAACGATAATGTCAATCTCTAGTGACACCTTTTAGTTATGTTAACATCATGAATTGAAGAGGAGAGGAGACATTCAGTGTTTTTCCATTCTTATGAATCCGCAATCTGGACAGAGCCACTTTATTTTCTTGTGAAAAGACCTTTTTGATGACTTCATCTTGATTCGTTTTCCTTGAGTACGACAACGGGGACAGTACATGAGTTTATTCTCGATTAGAAGCAACGTACAATTGATTGAATGAACGGTTTAATGTAAGACTAACCATTCAGAATTGTTATAAAAATCTCTTTCCTCACAGTAAAAATTTTTTTACAACGATATCAAAAGATTTTTACCGTATTTAAGACCATACCGATAACTATAGACTTATATATCTATTATATTTCAGTTTTAAACATAATAACAGCTCCTACAATAAGTAATAGAGAAGTAAAAATTAATTTCAAGGAATAGAAGAAGAATTAAAGGGTGAAACAAGAATGGGGATAGTAATTCAAACCAAAGATCTCACTAAAGTCTTCCCTCCTGATATCATAGCTGTGAATAGAATCTCTCTAAATATTAAGGAAGGAGAAATCTTCAGTTTTTTGGGGCCAAATGGTGCTGGTAAAACTACCACCGTCAGGTTATTAACGACTCTATTACGACCTACAAGTGGTTTTGCTACTGTATACGGGTATGATATTCAAGATAGTCCTCTAGAATTACGTAGAAATATAGGTATCCTTACAGATAGACCAAATCTTTACCTCCGCTTATCTGCAAGAAAAAATCTATTATTTTTCGCAAAGATGTACGGATTAACTCACTCAGCAGCAACGTCCCGAATAAATGAGCTCGCGAAACATTTTGGTCTTGAAGAAAGACTTGAATCCCCCGCAGGTTCTTATAGTAAAGGAATGAAACAAAAATTAGGGATATTAAGAGCAATCATTCATTCACCCCCCATTATGTTTTTGGACGAACCAACTGCTGGTTTAGATCCGTTAGCTCAATCCAGTGTAAGGGAAACAATCAAACAAGCAGCAGAGCTTGATACCACAATTTTCATGACTACTCACAATTTACCTGAAGCAGAAGTGCTATCTGATAAAATTGGGGTAATAGATAAAGGAAAATTATTGATAATCGGTAGTACATCAGAGCTACGATCCAAGGTGTCTAAATCTAATAAATTGATATTGAAAAGTCTGGATAAAGCTTCCGAGATTCAAGCGATTATTCAGGATATTGAAGGAATTCTTTCCTCGCATTTCCTAGAAGACGGCCATTCAATGGAACTGGAAGTGACCAATCTTAATGAGATTACACCAGTAATTGTCCGCTCTTTGGTCAAAGAAGGGATTTCAATTCTTGAAGTTCGACCTAGTAAGAAATCGTTGGAAGAGATCTACAAGCAAATAATGGACATAGGAGGTCTGGAAGATGCAGCTTAAGCTGATCTGGCAACTAATGAAAAAAGATTGGGCGGAAGCATTTAAATCAAGGCAAATTATATTGTCTTCAACATTATTACCTCTTTTTCTGGCTCTGGGCGTTCCATTAATACTAATGGTCTCGATGGGCATGGTTCCGATGGGTTCTACAGATGTTGAATTGAAAATTTTCATGGACCTTCTTCCTCCTGTAACCTCAGATTGGAACCAACTTTCTGAACAAACTAAAATGTTAGTGATTATAGCAATATTTGGACAAATCTTCTTACTCCTTGTTCCAGTTATGATTGCATCATTTATCAGCGCAGACACTATTGTTGGGGAAAAAGAACGACAGACGATCGAAGGCTTACTTGTTTTACCGATCTCTGATTCTGAGATTCTATTAGCCAAAATTGGTTCCAGTCTTCTTCCTGTTACGCTGTTGACGTTTGTTATTAGTGCTTTCTATTCGATAATCGTGGATGTAATCACATTCCCTTTTTTAGGGAGACTATTACTTCCTGACTTGAGATTTATACTCGTGATGGTTATTTTCACTCCCCTCCTGGGCCTTGGTACTATTACGTTTATAGTTATGATTAGTTCTCGCGTTTCATCAACTCGTGACGCTCAACAGCTTACAGGTTTCTTTGTACTCCCCGTTATCATTCTTATCGCAGGCCAACTCATTATCCTTTTCATTAACATCTGGTTAATTTTGATAGGTATTGGGATCTTAGGAGTGTTTGACATTGTTGCTTTTATGCTAGCATTATCTCTCTTTGATCGTGAGAAATTAATGAGTCAAACTTGAATTGGGGATGAAAGGAATTTAGGACTCATCTATCCTACAATCTAGACATGGAGATGTTCTAGCCTCCTAATTGTAATCCTTAAAAAAGACTGATAATTGAACATAAATTAGTCATATTCGGAAAATTACATCTGGATTTCAATAAACTTAGTAAAGGAAGCAGATCTCTAAGAAATCAGAAATTGATAGGGATTTCATCTTGCCAGACTCTAAGAGTAGTTTATCTGACAGAATTAAGGCATCACTACGAAAGCGGGTTGATAAAGAGGTTGGTCAATTTCAAACATTTGACCAAGAATACAAGGTCTCCTCACATCCCTTAAAACGTACATTTCTAGCTATTAGTAAACTCAATCCTCTCCATCAGGGACGTATAGGAATCGCCGAAATTGCAGCAGAAGCAGAACTGCCTGAAAATGACGTTGTTTTCATTATCCAAGAATTTATTGAACAACGACTTATTGATGGGTACATAGAAGAGAACAAAACACCTGACGACATCAGTGATGATATACTCGTCCTACAACAAGACTACTACTGGTGTCAAATAGACCAAATGGAACATAATGTCTTTGAGCTCCATTTTCAATGTAAAAGGTGTCTCCGATTCATCTGTAGTGATTGTTATCGAAAGAGCAACAGCAATACATGTCCTTATTGTAATGGTTCTCTTATACCTGTTCCAAGAATATTTAAAGATACGGATGTTCAATCAACATACAATCCAACGGACATGAAAACTTCATTGAGTGAATATTACAAGGTACAAAGATATAATGTTACACGGCAAGGAGTCAGATCAGTTTCTCGGCGAGTTGTAGATGATTTTAAATCCCTAAACCTTAAGCAAAGGCTGTCATACGATTCATTAAAAACCAAAACACGGACTTATCTTGATTATAGAAAACAAGAGAATGCAATAAGTAAGAATGAAAAGAGAGTTATTGACACCATTTCGACACTATATGAGATTGAAGAATGTAATCAAATTCTGATAGAGAGAATAGCAAATATTGCACTCAAGGGAGACGTGGCTCTTACACATGAGATTGTAAGCAGACTAATAGGCAAACAATCACTCCAAGGATTTATAGAAACAGGTGGAACCTATGACACGATAGCTGATGATGTTCTGGTTCTCGGTTCTGATAAATATCATTGTGAGATCCACGATGAAGATTTACCTGTCTCTCAAGCACATTATCAATGTAACAACTGTTTTAGAGCGGTTTGTGAGAAATGTTATAGTGAAATGAAAGCACAAGGCATGGCTAACTGCCTCTACTGTAGTGATATAATGACTTACTTCCCAGGTGTTCTTCAATAACAATTATTTTTCACGAAAAGAAATGAGATCTTATCAATCAATAAAAAGGAGTGTTTCTATTGTCTTTAGGTGACATTGGTTACAAGTACGATGAAATTAAGCAAGCTTACCCCAACAAATTTATATCAAAAACCAAAATTTTCTCGAACATTCATAGAGGAGATAGAATATTCCTTCATACTGGTTGTGCTGAACCACAATATCTTGTAAATACGCTTATTTCGTATGTGGAATCACACCCTAAAGCGTTTTTTGATACTGAGGTGCTTTCTTGGTGGACTTTGGGAGTAGCACCATACGCTGCTGATTCACGATATCAGACGAACTTTCGCTATAACTCTTTTTTTGTGGCAGATCCCACCCGAGAATCAGTAAACACTGGTTTATCCGATTACACCCCTATCTTTCTCTCTAATACCCCTAGCCTGTTCTACAACGGACTTGTCCCAATTGATATCGCTCTTGTACAATGTTCCCCACCTGATAAACATGGTTATGTTAACATTGGCGTGTCAGTGGATATTGTCAAAGCAGCAGTCGAAAATGCATCGGTTGTAATCGCTCAACTCAATTCCCATATGCCTCGGATTCATGGAGATGGATTCATTCATATCGAGGACATAGATTATATCGTACCATATGATGAACCAATCCTAGAATATAATCCTGCTCCTGAAAATGATGAACAATACTTCGAAGTAGCATCCAAAATAGGTAATTACGTTTCACGACTTATTCAAGATGGAGATACAATACAAGTCGGCTATGGTTCAATACCCGATGCTGTTATGTCAAATTTAGCTGATAAAAAGCATCTTGGAGTACATACGGAATTAATCTCAGACGGCCTTGTTGATTTGATGAGGAAAGGAGTTATCGATAATACTCAAAAAACAATAAATCGGGGAAAAACAGTCGCATCCTTTTGTATGGGGAAAAAGGAGACTTATGATTTCATTCACGACAATCCTTCAATTGAGTTCAAAGTAATAAATTACACAAATGATCCCCTAATCATTGCTCGTCATAACAAAATGACCGCCATCAATAGTGCATTGCAGATAGACTTAACAGGACAAGCATCAGCTGAATCAATAGGTAAAACCTTTTATAGTGGCATCGGAGGACAAGCTGACTTTATGCGTGGTGCAGTCCTCAGCAAAGGAGGCAAAACAATCTTAACAGTTCAATCAACTGCAGAAAATGGGACAGTTTCACGAATTGTCCCGTTCCTTTCTGAGGGAGCAGGTGTCACTCTTAATCGGGGAGATATCCATTACGTCGTGACTGAATATGGTATCGCCTTCCTTCACGGAAAAAACATCCGCGAGCGAGCCATGCGGCTTATTTCTATTGCGCATCCGAAATTTAGACCAGAACTCATCAAACAAGCTAAAAAATTCAATCTTATCTATAGAGACCAAGCCTTCGTACCTGGTAAAAAGGGTGAGTATCCTGAACACTTAGAAACATGGAGAACAACACGAAAAGGACACGAAATCTTCATTAGACCTGTTAAAATTAGTGATGAACCACTTCTCAAAGATTTCTTTTATGATTTAACAGATCAATCTTTGTACCGTCGATTTATATCTGTACGTAAAGATATTCCACACTCTCGTTTGCAGGAATTTTGCATAATAGACTTTTCAAAAGAGATGGTTATTGTAGCAATATCAAAAGAGGCAATTGAGAAGGTTGTAGGTATTGCACAATATGGTATTGATGAAGTTTCCCATACTGCTGAAGCAGCTTTTGTAGTGAGGGATGATTATCAAGGAAAGGGGATAGGAACCGAGTTACTTAAGTATTTAACCTTTTTAGCAAAAACAGCAGGTCTTCTAGGATTTACGGCAGAAGTTCTTGTAGAAAATCGTGGAATGCTTCGTTTGTTTGAGAAATTTTTCCCCGATCTCAGTAAAAGGATTGTTAATGGCGTTTATGAGCTGAGAATGGTTTTTTAAAAGAGAATTTTTTTCCAATAATGTTTTAAGCTTTCATCTTAGTTATTTTCTGAGCGCTAGTCTGAAGCTTTTTGTGATAATTAGCTTCAGGGTGCTCCCATTCGGTAGATTTTTATCACAGTGTTAACCAGTGATAACCATGAAGGATCAACCACCGATAAAATTGTTATTTGAGCCACGTTCCATCGCGATCATTGGGTGTTCGACTAATCCTAACAAAATTGGTTATAAGGTCCTGGACAACATCATTTATAGTGAATATCCAGGAATAATCTATGGTGTAAACCCGAAGGGAGGGGAAATCTTAGGACAACAGCTTTATAAATCGATAGAGGAAATAGACGGGGATGTTGACCTAGCCACGATTTGTATCCCAGCAAAATTTGTTTTTAATGCTATTCAGGAACTCGCATCCAAGAATTGTAAATTCCTATCAATTATCACATCAGGTTTCTCAGAAATAGGAGATATTGAAGAAGAACAAAAAATTGTACGCTTTGCTCGTGAAAATGGTATGCGTGTCTTAGGGCCGAATATTTTCGGAATCTTTACATCTAAGTCACCTATGAATGCTACTTTCGGAGCTAAACGCATCGAACATGGTGGAGTCGCCATTGTTACACAAAGTGGGGCGTTAGGAGTTGCAATGATTGGTAAAACAGAAACAGAAGGAATAGGTCTTTCAGCAATCGTTTCTGTAGGAAATAAATCAGACATTGGTGAAGCTGATCTAATTGAGTATCTTATAACAGATGATCAGACCAAAGTCATTCTTCTCTACATTGAAGGCCTTAAGGATGGAGAGAGACTGGTTCAAGTTCTCAGGCGGGCTACAAAAATAAAACCTATTATTATCATCAAATCAGGACGATCAAAACGGGGTGCAATGGCAGCTGCTTCACATACTGGTTCTTTAGCGGGTGAGGATAATGTATTTTCAGATGTCATGAATCAGGTGGGTGCTCTTAGAGCCTTGAGTGTTCAGGAGGCTTTAGATTGGGCTAAATTTGTATCGATTCAGACAATTTTACCAAAAGGTGAAAATGCCGTTATAGTTACGAACGGTGGTGGAATAGGAGTTTTAGCAACAGACGCTTGTGAAATGTATCGAGTTAATCTCTATGATGACCAAGAGGTGCTCAAAGAAATCTTCGGACCAGTTACTCCATCTTTTGGATCAACAAAAAATCCTGTAGATATAACAGGAGGAGCATCCAACGAATTCTATGAACAAGCTCTTCAAGCAGCGATTGATAGTGATGATATCCACTCTATTATTTGTTTAGGCTGTGAAACGGCTATTTTCAACGCTTCCCAACTCTCTGATGTCGTTAGTAAAAAATACATTGAAAATAAACCCTCGAAACCACTAATTTTCTCTTTCTTTGGTGGATCTGATTTTGAAAAAGGCCTGTTTTCTCTAAAAGGATTAGGAGTGCCAATTTTCCCTGATGTGTATCAAGCAGTATCTTGTCTTGGTGCGGTGTATTCGAATTATCGTACCTTGACCTATGCAGAAGATTATTCTAGGTTAGCTGAACCAGAGGTAGATATTGATGTTGCTACGATTCAGGAAGTTATCAACGAGGTCAGAAAGAAAGGACGACTGTTCCTATTAGTTCCAGAAGCTATGCGGGTTATGGAAGCTGCTGGAATTCCTATGCCCAAGAGTTATGTTGCCAAGAACCTTGAAGAGGCAATCCAGTACGCAGAAGAAATTGGATATCCAGTTGTTATGAAAATTGTTTCAAAAGATATAATTCACAAATCAGACGCGGGGGGCGTTGCTTTAAACCTTGAAACCAGAGAAGAAGTGATTGATGCTTACGAGGCTATCATGCGTAGTTGTCTATCATATAAACCTGACGCTGTAATACAAGGTGTCGAATTAGTAACCATGATAAAGATGGATGAAGCAATCGAAACCATTATTGGAGCCCGAATAGACGCAACTTTTGGTCCAACAGTTATGTTCGGATTAGGTGGTATTTATGTCGAAGTGCTGAAGGATGTTGCATTTAGAGCTGTACCACTTACTTGGAGGGACGCAAATGAAATGGTTAAGCAGATACGATCATATCCTCTGCTATTAGGTGTACGTGGTGAAGCACGGAAGGAGATCGAAGGTTGCGTCGATGTAGTAATGAGACTAGGTAAGATAATTCAATCTGTTCGTGATATTAGTGATATTGAAATAAATCCATTATTAATATTTGAAAAAGGAAAAGGTGTATTATGTGTGGACGCACGCATTCTACTCACCCCCCCTCAAGAAGAAGAGGTAATCTAAATGGAAAAAATAGTTATTGCAAGTGCATGTAAAGAAGTTGGTAAAACTAGCTTAATCATTGGATTAGCCAAAGCCATGAATAAAAATATCGGATATTTAAAACCCTTTGGAGATCGCCTTCTATATCAGAAGAAACGTCTTTGGGACCACGATGCTGCATTGGTAACAAATGTTCTAGGATTAGAAGAACGTCCAGAAGATATTTCAATAGGTTTTGCGCACTCTAAACTTCGTTTTATGTATGATGAAGCATCAACGAAAGAAAAGTTGAATGAAATTATAAATAACGTAAGTAAAGATAAAGATGTCATATTTATTGAAGCAGGGAAGAACCTGCACTATGGTTTTTCAGTCTATCTCGATCCGTTAACTGTGGCGAGAAGTACTGGTTCCAAATTGTTACTGGTGGTCAGTGGTCCTGACGAATCGATCATTGATGAAATCACATTTCTAACGAGATGTGTTAACACAGAGAATATTGAATTGGCTGGTATTATTGTTAACAAAGTCAAAGATGTTGATAACTTCAAAGATCTCTACTTAGATACATTTAGTGAATTGGGTGTGAAGGTTCTTGGTATCATCCCGCATAAAAAGGAACTGACCTATGTTTCGATGGATTTCTTAAATCAGAATATTTTTGCAAAAGTACTCGCCGGGGAAAAGGGGCTAAACAATAAGGTTGAACATATTCTTGTTGGTGCAATGTCAGCTGCTCAAGTGGTTAAAAGACCACTCTGGTCCCTTGAAAATAAATTAATTATCACTCCTGGTGATCGTGTTGATATGATCACAGCTGCTTTGGAGTCATCTACTGCTGGGATTATCCTAACCAACAATATCTTACCAGAGGATCCCATCATCGAATCAAAAGCTAACATGGCAAATATTCCCCTATTATTGGTTTCTGCAGACACCTTTGCCACTGCAAAGCAGATAGATGATATGGAAATAACATTCACCAAGGATGAAATAGAAAAAATAGATCTTTTAGAAAAACTAGTAAAAGAGAATATTGATCTCAGTGTCTTCTAAAATGCTTCCTTTCTTAAAGATTGTTTTCAAGAGCGTAGTGTAGAAGATAGATTCTTTAAACTCTGTTTTAACGCTTCTTCTGACCTTTTGAGCTTAGTAATGTCCGTTCCAGAACTTAAGATACCATTTATTTCTCCAGATTCATCAGTAATAACCCTATGACGCCAGGAAATGATTCGTTCTTCGCTACTTTTGGCAATAATAGCACTTTCTACATGTTCAATAGATTCAATTTCACCAGTGATTAATTTATCAAAAATAACTTGTGCATTGGCTCTTTCATGTTTTGGTACAAAGATAGCAGAAAAAATATTACCAACGATTTCCTCTTCTTCATACCCTAGGATCTCACAACCTTTTTTATTGACAAGTGTGACTCTTCCAGAATTATCAACTGCAATAATTGCCACACCTACAATATCAAGATACATTTGAGCAATCTCATTCCCCTTTTGAATTTCACTCTCCATTTTGTCGAATAACGCTTGAAATCTGTTTTCGCTTGCTATTAATAAGTCTTTGAACCTTTTATCACTTTCTCCAAATTCATCTCTGACCTCCTCACGATTTGAAATATCCTTAAACGTTACAACGATCCCACCGATTTGATTTTTTTCGTTAAAAATTGGAGAACTTATAAAATCAACTGGTACTGACTCACCATCTTTCTTCCTAAATTTCTCATCACTAGCAGTAGAAACACTGCCATCTAATAAAGGAGCACACGCATGGCACTCTTCATTACCGCTTTCTGTAGTTTTTGAATAATGGATCAGCTGATGGATTTTTTTTCCCTTTAATTCTTCAATTTCATACCCAAGGATTTTTGCAGCGGAAGCATTAATGTAAATAACATCTCCATTAACATTCAAGCTATAAATCCCTTCACCTGTTGAATTTAGAATATTTTCTAATCGTCGTAACCGAATGTTCCCAATTGTCGATTGTTTTTCAAATACCTGCCTTTCCTCAACTTGTTTGGTTATATCGGTAAAAACTGTGACAAAATAATCCTTCATTGGACAAAACACTAGGATTGAAAACCATTTTTTTAATTGCGCAGAATATTGCTCAAGAGTAACAGATTCTTCGTTCAATGCTACTTTACCATAGATTTCAATCCAATCTTCTAAATATTTATCAATCCCTGGTAGGGCTTCTGTAACTCGTTTTCCGATGATTGTTTCTCTTTTAAGACCAAGTATCTCCTCAAAAGCTTTATTGAACTCCAAAAAAATGAAATCACAGGGCTTACCGTTTTTTTCGATAATCTTATGGTAGGCATACCCATGATCCATGTTCTGAAAGATGGAACGGTATGTTGATTCACTCTTCTCTTGATGTTTCAGTAAGCTTTCAAGTTCATCAATACGCTGATTTTTTTCATTAATTTGAGCCTTCAGCTTATCTTTATGCAATTCATCTGCTTTATCTATCCAATGCTCTTCCAAATTGATCCATCTTCTATAAAATTGTGTTTAATTTCTAGGTAACTGTAAACTGTCCTCGAACTGGTTCGAGTTGCATACGATTGTAGGATTTAATAACTGATATATTTGAGGCAGAATCTAACTCAGTAGAATAATATCCCCATCATTCATAAAGTTGATCTTTTAACCTTGACGATTTCCTTTTATATAAACATTCTTTTTAAATTAATTAATTTCCTTTCATTTCAGTTTTTCTGTCCAAGTTTTTTTTTATTTGAATGTATTCATTATTAGGGGTTGTTTTCTTGAAGGAAGTTTAAATAATTGGTATTCTTAAAGTTCTAGTCGCTGATTAGCCTTTTTGCTCAACTATTTAACCTTTGGAGGAGATCATCTGTATTTTGGGGACTCATCCTCCATTTTGAAGCCTCCCGAAAAATCTCTGTTAGATAAATTGCGTGTCCATGTTTTTCATGGAGAATATCTCTGGTTGTGTAAGCGCAACTGCTATATCCTTGTATGCAGTCCTTTTTGCGAACCTTTGTATTGATGAAGGAAGCTCATCAGGTGATAACCCTGTATTCCAGGAAGATGTCTCTTCAATTGTGGTTCCATATGCTTCAACCCCTCTCTCAGAAGACTCCCATTTCTCTTCCCAAGTTATTATTTGGCGAATAAGTTCAATTCCACTTAATTAGTTTCTCTCCTTTTTCTATTGAGAATTGACTGTAAACTCTCATTTTTATTATTTTTGAAAAAAATTAACTGATCTTATCTCAAATACAATTATCAATTGCATTACTTTTATAATAACTTTTTTTATAATTCTTGAAAATGTTCTAAGAACAGGTTTTCAATAACAAAATACGAATTACTAAAACCAGAGGTTAATATTTCGATGGTGGTCTATGAAGTCGGTGTAATATCAAATGCGGGTCTTCCTGTTATTCATGTTGACCTTCGACCTGGTATTACTGGAGATCCACTCATGACCGCTGGTTTTCTAACAGCTCTTCAACAGTTTGTCAACTCTACGTTTTCAGATGAAACCCAATCATTTAGTATGAAGAAATTCATGATTTTTTTCACCAAACTCGAGCTCATGAAAGAAGAAGCAAGCGTTTATGTTATTTGTGAACAAAAAAAAGGTCTCAAGACTGTCCAAGAACGGATTAGTACAGTTGCTAACAGGATTGTTGAGATTTTTCCCTCTTTATCTGACAATCTTGAACTCGCAGAGACCCCTCAAGGGAAAGAATTTATCGAATTCATTAAGAACGAATTTGAAGACCTGACAATGAAACCTGCCGAGAGAGCTCGGAAACTTTTCGGTTGAAATCAGATAGATCGATACAATTTTACAGAGTAGCTGCAATCAGGTATCATGATGCAAAGGATGAAGAGACCTGGGTAGGAATTGTGGAGGTATTTACTGTTTCAGGGTAGTAGGGAGTTGCATCTTCGGTTGAATTAAGATAGATCTTTTTTTTGCCAAATGTCGGGATTTTACATTTTGTTCAATCTTAATTAAATAAAGGAGGAAAAAAAAGAGGAATTTAGACCTCTTTTAACTTCTTTCTGTGTTTGAAAAGAGTCACCGCGATGATCGTAGCAACAATCAAGAAGCTTGGTGCAAAAGAAGTAGAGCCAGCAGTGGGAATTGTAGTTGTAGTAGCACTTTCTGGGTAGTATGGTGTGGCACCCTGTACGTAGTAGTTGATAACTAGATATGTGGCACCCGTATCGGGGTGGGTCTTATAATGAAAAAACATACCCCATTCATACCGAAATATGCAGAAATCAACTTGATCAGAAATCTGGCCAACCCGTCCTTCAATCACGCATCCCTTGTCGATACTAATAGAATAACCGTGTGATTCTGTTTCCTCTTCTGAACCTCCTATACCGATCCCATAACTATCGGTCATCCCATAAGCCCATCCAGAAGTCATTGTTTCTTTGAACCCTGAACCGACTCGTTGTTGATTTGTTATTACTATAGAATCAAATTGGTCACCCTGTCCAACCGCTTTTCGATCATTTTGTGATAGCACAAAGAAAACATCAGAATTATATATAGATACATCCTCAAATAAGGGATACGTCTCAGGGTGTCCAATGGTGTGATTGAATGTTTCAAGTCCGATAACAGGTACTGTATCTAGTTTATCACCATAATATTTATTAAAGTATTCTTGACTCACACAATATACAACAGGATTCTCGGGGAAGCTGATGCGCAAATGTGTTCCTATTACACTTTCATCATAAGGATGGTCTAGAATCGTATAAATGTAACTTGTAAATTTCGCTTGGAAATATATGATAGTGTTACTTCTTGAGCCTCCAGTAGAATAAGTACTTATGATGGCAACTGATTCTTCAAATTCCGTGTCCTCAAACTCCTCAGCCCAAATATTGCTTCGGGCGATAGTTGGTCCATGTGGGATAGCTAAATCAAACCCTATCTGTGTACTAACACTAACTCCAATCGATGTTTCTTCCGTGGTTGTTGCACCTTTTTCCCTCCCGTACGAGGTATAGGAGTTCCCGTACGCTTGACTGATTCCAACCTGTGTAGGAGGTGCAGCCATAGCTACGAGAATGGTGGGATCAAATTCTTCTTTGATAAAATTCTCAGTATAGCTTAGGGTCATTCCTTTACCAGTGAAACTTCCGCAAAGAACGGGGCCAACTTCAGTAAAACTAGCTAACATTCTGGTAATAGAACCAATACCTCCCTCAGGAGTGACCTCGATCACATCTACCCCTGACGCGTATGCACATATCACTTCATCCCATCCGTCACAGTCTACATCCCCAGTTGTTACCCAACTCGTGGTATCTTGGCCTAAATACCCATCATAAGGTTCTTCATGTCTTTGTTCATAAGAATGGTGTTGTGGGTTCCACCAGAAGGTTTTCCATACCATTTCAGGTATATACACACCCTCCAATATTCCCCAAATCATATTTTCTAGTTCTGATTCAGGAAGTGCTAATAATTCTTCATCTGAAAAACCTCTTTCTCCGAGAATGAGAATCTCCTCAAATCCATCTTGGTTTGAATCGATCGTCATAAGTTGGCTCTCTGATAAATATCCACCCATAGGAAATCCAAAATTGGCTATAACATTAAGAAAACGATACCCAGCAACCTGATTTGGGTCATTTTCGACAACATGAAGGTAATAGTCTGAATGGATGGCTATTTCAATATCACTACCTCCGTTGAAGTTACCAGTGACAAGTTGGATGTCCTCAGTAACATATTTTACATCAGTCATACCTTTTTTGTATCTATCGTATAATCCGTAGTCTGCATCTCGGATGCTATCCCAGCCTCCCCAACCACCTAGCCATCCTCTTTCTTTATCCTCTGCAATGGTATCCCAATCCCAAATCATGATTTTGAAGTTTGTTGCTGCTGCAAATTCCTCAGTTCCATCTGAGGATCCATCAAAGTTCCCCCAAGCACAATCCGCTGAAATCCAGACATGTTCCCATTCATACCCACCCTCATTCGCCATCAGCCGTCCTGAACTCCAATATATTCCATCCCAGTTTTGTGTTCCATTATTCCAATTATATATTGTAATGAGATTGTGATTAAGGCCACCCCCAGCCCTATGCTGGATCATTCCCAACCAACGGTCGCCAGGAACTAAATTGGAATCTCCAGTAGCATCTCCCAAAGCAAGAGCGCAGATGTAGGGTGATGCATCGAAGTAATGCCCTCTTTTCAATAGAGGGTAGTATGTAGATAAATCCGTTTTACGATTGGGTACTACTCCATCAGTTAGTAGTGAAAAATTGTGCTTAGCATCATCAAATGTCCAGATGATCGTCCTCCATGGCTCATATTCATCATACATACCGCCTCCAAGACTTTTAGTATATTTACCGAGTTTCGCAATTCCAATAATAACGACCTCATCAAGCCCATCACCGTCAATATCACCACTAACCAAATCCTGAAGAACAGCTGAAGCGTCATGGTAATCAGCCATAGCAAATCTACTCACAGATGCCCCGATTTTTGACTCATAATCGTACCATTTCAATGATCCACTATATCCAGTAAGTGATCCTGTCTCAACGAAACCAGTACCATTGTACTCAAAATTGGTTCCTCCGAATTTATCAAACACCATAATTTCATCTAAATTAACTAACCGTTTTTCATCAGCAGACAGGGGGTGTCGATCAACTGTTCTGATACTATTCATAGTATCACCTTGGCCCTTTATTTCCCTCAAAGAGCTCTTAGAATTAAGTTGGATAGGTTCATCAAAATTTGATAAAAGTGTTTCGTCGAAAGCTAAATAATCTGTATGATTTTGCGATTTAATAACCAAAAGGTTAAATAATAGGGAAACAGACAGTAATACAAAAAAGATTGTGAACAACTTAATCCTTGAAGCCAATTTACTCTTTCTATGTTTTACCTGCCAAAAATCTTCTTTATATTTAGAACCTATCAGTCTGTTTTTTATGGCTAGAGTCATTTAATTACCTCCTGAATTAACTTAGTTTTTCTTTGTTTACGTCTTCGTTTTTGGATGTTAGAAATGACTATCAGTATTAAAAGAACTTGCAGAGCAGGCCAACCAGGAGTTCTACCTACAATCGGGGTGCCAGTAACAGAGACACCTATTACCATTACCCCTATATTCCCATAAAGATCTGTAACAGCTACTGTGTAATTATAGAACCCTCCCAATAAGTCAACCAAATCCAGAGTGATTCTAACTTCTATATTATAATTACTCGATGACATAATGATACTATCCATATGAACAATTACGTTTTCTGACACTTCTTCCGTAGTAGCTTGGAAACATTCCATGTAGAACTCTCCAAAATCCCCCGCGTAGTCTCGAAATAGTACATTCCATGATGCAATCTCTGTGCCATTTTTGTACAGCGTAAAGAGATTAAATGACAGATCACTTACACTGAAAGAGATTTCGATAGTACTATTAATGGAACCGGCATCAAAACTATATTCTTTTGGTCCCAAATTTGTGACCAAAGGGGAAGTCGTATCTACGACCGTTACCTGAACAGTGTGGTTTACTCTTTTGCCTGAATAATCAGAAATAACAAGTGTGAAATTATATGGCTGCCCTAATTCAAGAGCAGTCACATCAATTGGGTATTGAATAATATACCCAGTAATCCAGTCTGTGGGTTTTTTGATCCTTTCATTCTCCTTGAATATTTCATAGGTATTTGGGTCAAGATTGCTTATTGGCAACCATATTATCGGAAAAACGTCAACTGATCCTGCTTCAATACTAATGGATTCTGGAGCAGTTACTTGTAACGTAGAAAGCAACTGTAAAGATGAGAAGACAAGAGGTTTTCCATCCCATACTTTATAGACCCCATATTGGGCCCAAGGGCCATCTATCCAATAAGGATACCCAACCTCACCAATACCGTCGTTATTAAGATCTGATCCAGTGTAGTCAGACCAATAATTACCATGGGTGTCATTAGTCCATTGATTGCTACTACCACCATCATATCCTTGGGATCTGTCATATAATTCTGATTCTGGTTCGAATATTTGATTGCGAAAGAAAATATTTGCCCAGATTTTGTTTTGATCTGAAGCTGCTACCATTATGCCATAGAGATAACTCTGAGAAATAGTATTCTCTGTCACCTGATTCCGATCTGAATAACTTCTTAGGTTCAAACCATACATCCCACTTTCAATGATAGTGTTCCCAGATAAGGTATTCAAACTAGCTTTATAAACCAGAAAAACTCCACAGTATCGATTTCGTAACGCTGTATTGGATGTAATTATGTTCGAAGAAGATTCAAACAAATAATATCCATGTTGATTCTCACTAGCATTGTTTCTAATCAAAGAAGTTCTTACACATTTTCGGAGTAAAAAACCCGCATTATTCTTACTCGCAGAGTTCTCTGTCAGATTGTTACCTGGATCCTTCATACAGCTCTGTAGGGAATAACCGTTTCTATTACTGATCGCAACATTCTCCGAAAGAGTATTTTCATACGCTTCGAGAAGATAATAACCATTAAGCTCATTATTACCTGCGAAATTTCTTACCAGAAAGTTACTAGAAGAACTAGAAATGTTATAACCAGTCAATGTGTTATTATAGGCATAGTTTTCTATCAGTGTGTTATTTCTTGCCTCCTGTAGATAAAATCCATTAAGTGTATTTTGATGAGCATCGTTACTACTCAGGTTGTTATTAGAAGAACCATTGAGTGAAATACCATTCGCAGATTTCAATACAACATTGCTGGTCAAGGAGTTATTTGAGCTGGAAGTTAAAGAAATGCCTTCAACACAATTAATAATAGTATTATTAACAAGCGTGCTATGGAGAACATTTATTAAAGAAATTCCGATTTTTTCTTTGTTAATCCCATCCAAAAGGCAGTCCTGAATCACAAAATAAGCAGAAGTATTCTCAATGTGGATTAAGGTACTCTTACTACTTGAGTAATGAAATTCTCGAATAATATATGGATTTATTTCTGTTCCTGAACCTGTTATAGCAAAGTCAGCAAAATCACTGTTTTCATTGATCCAGATAGGTGCTACACGGGGATGGGAGTCAAAATTAGGAGGCGGTACACCATCTACCCATTCTCCTCCCACCACTGTACCATTACCCACCCCTCCAGCACTATCAGTCGCGTTCGTACCTGTGTCATCAAGATGATACCAAGCAATGGTCCCTGAGCGAACAGGATAGGGTTCTTTTACATGATAATCTGCTTGGATTTCGTCTTGATTAAGAACTGAAGTAAGAATCCGTACTTCATCGAGGATTCCATTAAATGCTTGATATGTCTGAAACCCTCCTCCAACCGTATCCTGATCTTGTCCCAGTACAAGACTCCCTCCTGGACCTATATTTTTGCCTATACTTGAATTACCAGTATATTCAAGAACTCCATCTTTCCAGAGTGTTATTTCTCCTTCGAAACTGCGCCATGTAACCACTAAATGAGTCCACACGTTTTCACTAACTGAACAGCCAGTATTAACAACACTATCATTTCTATAAATCTGAAACTGATCACCACCAGCGGAATACAATATTAGAAAATCATTATCAGAAGAATCTGATGACGCATAAGAAACCAAAGAAAAATATTTATTATTATCACGACTCTTCATCCATAATTCGACTGTAATTGCATCAGTGGCAAAGGTACTAACAGGTGTGATATTCACATAACTACTATTGGTGCCACTTAAGCTTAACCCACCTTTACTTGTTCCTGGATTTCCATCAATTAGATAGTTTGTTTCTACAACTCCATCAGTATCTATATCAGGGACAACATGATCATTCCAGTGGTTAAAGTCGAAGACATTATTAATCCCATTATCATAGGCTTGCGTTCTATCCCCATTGTTATGGAAGAAGTTGTTCCATCTTACTTCGTTATTATCGCTATTAAGGTTAATTTCTAAACCGTAACCTGTACAATTGAAAATGATATTGCGAGTGATGGAAACACCAATATTTTTTCCACTAAAAAGGATCCCTTGTTGTTTGCTACTTAAAATCGTATTATTTGAGATGATAGCCCCAGGATCATAATTGGTACTTGATAGCTGAATGCTTGCGAGAGAAGTGTTTGAAATGATATTTCCAATGATTTTGTTATTTCCAACATACCAACTTAATAGAACACCATTCCCCCCTATATTTGTGAATGTGTTGTTTATGACATCAGCTTTCGAATCTGAACCCACATAGACTCCATGAGAAGCTACATCTGTGATGGTATTGCGAAATATTCGAGTGGGACTTGAATACGGTCCAATAGTAACCCCAGCTGCACTATTTTGGATTTCATTATCGATTAAACTATTATTATCTGAACCCCAAGCCACACGAATAGCGTAATCGGAAGTGTTGCTAATTCTATTGTTCTCAATAACATTGTTGCTGGAGTCTGATAAGTGACAACTGTAATCATTATTACTTAGGATATTCGAAGAAATTGTTCCCAAAGTGACATTTTTCAAGTAAATCCCTGTATGAGTCCCACTGATCCCATCCAGGAGGCAATCCTGGATCACAAAATAGGCAGTAGTATTCTCAATGTGGATCAAAGGTTCTGAGGAGCTCGTGATATTATAATCCGTAATCTGGTACGGGTTACCCGAAGTCCCAGCGCCAGGAAAACCATAACTACTAAATGCACTATTATTAAAAATTTTAATTGGGGGTCGTTCAGTGTATTGTGATATCTTGTTGATACTCATCAAAGGTGGATCGGGTTGAGAATTCCCTCCTTTATCTGTTCCTCTCAAGCTTGATTGTGAATCTGTTGTATTGAGTTCGTTTTCATAAACAGGTAAGACAGCTTGCTTGTAAGCTGGCAGGATAATTATCAATACAAGAATAATGAATGGTTTCCCTTTTAACATTGGCAAATTTCTCCAAAAGAGTCAAATTCATCTTTTAATAGTAATTTTAATCAGAAGTAAGATATATCAATCAAAGAATCGATATTGCACTATTCAAACTTTTAATGTTGATAAAGGTTACGAAAATGAAGAAACTGAAGTGGATCATTACCTAAATAAACAGAATTGAGAGAAAAAAAATTAAAAAATATTTTAAATAGAGATTACCCCTAATTCCTTTCTACAAAACATTGTTTGTTAAAAAAATAGACAATGCATCAATCAGCAATCTAATTGATTTATATATTTTGAATCCACTAATTTTCTATTTCCTTGGAGATCTCCGAATTCGTCCATTCCTGGTCGTCTTTAGCCAGACGATCTAAATAATACCAATTTATACTGATGAGACATTGCAGCTTTACGGACCGATGGTGTTAACCAAACTACTGAATAAAAATGTACATCTCTTATCCCAAACTTAACAATGTCTATAGTAACATAGATGGTTGCCACACCTAGACTATCCGTTATTGCAGAACCGATCAGAATCCCATTTTTCTCGATAGGGCTGCTACCAGTCGTGTTGTCATCCCCTACATAAAAGCTGACATTTGCACCTTGATATGGTAGCCAAGATTCAAGCGAGGGAGCTGAGATGAGCCGAACGGAAATATTAATGTTTTCACCGTGAGTAAGTTTCGTACCATTTGAGAATTGAGAATTATTTACAATACAACGCTCAAATACTTGTTCATCAAGATTTTGGGCACTAATATGGTCGTAAAAGGCTGCCAAAAGACCATTATTCTCAAGATCATAATCTGGACGAATCATGGTGGTTTGATTTTCTGACGAGAATGCAGGGACAACGTCTGCTGGTAATTCCATGTCGTATTGCCACGCAAGATAGGAAAGAAGAGGATCAAAACTGATCCATTCGGCCCTTTGTTCTAGAGCGGTATCAATGGGAACAAGAACTTCCGTCCATGCATGAAGGTATCGCCTTGTGACCACTCGCCATGGGTAATATTGTGCTGAATCATTTCCTGCCAAATACCCAATTACTACACGGCTAGGAATCCTTTGCAGACGCATAATGGTTGCATAAGCCGATGCAAAATGAAGTGAAATCCCTTTTCCTCTCCGCATGAACCATTCATTATAGTCTTCATATTCCGCTGGATGTTCCACTGGAATACCAGTTTCTGCTGCAAACCATTGTTCCTCATCAAATGTAAAGTTCTCTAATTGTTGCATATTATAATAAGCTTGTCCGAAAACAGTCTGTTCTGGTTGATTCCAGTCTGTAGCGTTACCTACAACATTGGGAGCCCAAATTTCATAATCGTTGGTTGGATTAGCCACAGTGAGGGACGGGGTACCTCCAACATTACAAGGATGTGGAAGCGTTCCCGTTGTGTTTGGTAACTGCAAGTAAAGAGTTTTAATATTTGCCCAAGTGTTGTTATCTAAACATTTGAGGTAATTACTTTCGTCACGGGTCATAGAGAAAGCAGCTGCTTTCTGAATACTTGGACTCAGATAGTCTATGGTGTATTCTAAGAATCCTAGGTCTTTAGATGTTTCACCCCTATCAACTATTATGTTAGCATCAATTCCACTTAGGTCGGCCTCCAAAACATAAGTAAATTCCTCACGAGCTTCAGTAGTGGTTGCTGTAACTGGATTTGAATTAGAATCATACAATTGAAATGAATTTGAGTCTATATAAGATCCATAAACGCCATTCCATGTTGTAGGGATATTATTAATGAAATATGGGTTAATTGTGACATCTATTAAAGGATCACTATAATTCATTGGAACACGAATTGCAAATTGAGCTGTTCTGAAGTTAGTAGGCACCTTTTGAGAATAAATATACCCTTCAGTAGGAATTACACGTTTATAAGTTGGCTCTGCAGGGTTCCAATCGGTGGTATAAGGCGTTTTATCTGTATATTCATACGATTCAAGACTTCCTAACCGCCAATATACTACTGGTTCTTGTGGGTTGGATTGACTACTTGTGACGTTAAATAGAGGAACATCTAGAGAATTAAATCCTAGTGTGAACTGATCTAGAACATTTTCTAGAAGATAAGTAGAATCCCAAGTGGGAGGATTAAACATATTCCACCATTTTTCCATTGGATCATATTCGTCATATTCTTCTTCTTCATCTGAGTCTTGCGGAACCGTACAACCAGAAAGTAATATCATAATCATAATCATTATGATTGCTGATCCTATTGACCTCTTCCCAGTCACCTTTATAACCACCCAGTTGAAAAAATAGTAAAATAACCCTTGGTCATATCTCTAGCTTTTTCAATTTTAAAAAGTAATCCTTTTTGTTCACTTTCTTTATTATTCAGATTTTTTGTATTTCGTAAAATAGTCCATTG